>SHXF01000007.1 GCA_009693435.1 Betaproteobacteria bacterium
GTGCGGAGATTAGCGCGGTTTCTCCGCAAATACCCCGCGCTGATCAAGCACGTCGCGAATCGTACCCTCGCTTACCCAAGGGAACTGCTTGGATAGCCAAGCAATGATCATCCCGTTACTTATTTTCGGTACCTCGTCCAACCTGGACTGAAAAAGAGCGTGAATAACCAAAATGTCATCATCTGTCAGCGCAGATTTTGTACCAGGGCGGCGCGCAATAATTCCAGGACGGCCCTCAACCAGGTCAGCCAAGAATCTCCGAGCGAACAGACTGATCGGCGGCGCGTCGATCTTGCGCAGTAAGCGCGCCAGTGTGAGCGGCTTACCCTCCTTTGCAAGGTCGATCGCGTATCGCCATTCGAATTCATCATAGGAAAGCACCTCGCCATTTTTCAAGAGACCTTCGAAAGCGAGTAGCTTGTGAGGACGCACAGGCAGAATCTGACTGCTGCGCGTCGCCGCAGTCTTGCCTGCGCGCACCGTGCCAAATTTGGACTTCGCCCCAGTCAAAGCAGGCCCTTCTCCGAGAAGGACAGCGTACCGGCGCCGGCGACGATGAAATGATCCAGCACATGCACATCAACAAGGAGGAGCGCCTCCCGTAATGTCTTCGTGATCATCTCATCGGCGAGGCTCTGCTGAGCAACTCCTGAAGGATGATTATGCGCAAAGATCACCGCCGCGGCATTGCAAGCGAGTGCACCGCGCACCACTTCGCGCGGGTGAACGCTCGTTTGCGTCAGTGTCCCCTGAAACATTTCTTCAGTCCGGATGACGCGGTTTTGGCTGTCCAGGTACAGGACCAGGAACACTTCACGCTCTTTGCGCATCAGCTTCAAGCGCAGATAATCGCGGACGGTGCCCGGACCGCTCATCGCAACGCCCGGCTCCCGCAGCTCTGCCTCCAGCACCTTGAGCGCTCTGCGAATGACGGCGGCCGCCGCCTTGGATCGAACTCCGCTGGAATGAATCTCAGCCATGACGCGGACCTCCTTTGCGGGATGCCTTCGGCGGCGCGGTCATCACCATACGCATGAACTGCTGAAAATCACCGTCACGCGCTGACACCAATCCGGTGTAGATCGCTATCCCCGAAGAACACCATAGGCCCCAGTGCCATTCATTGATCTCCTGCAGTACTTCTTCTCTCCAAATGTCGGATTTCGACTTACAATTTTCCGCAGCCATGGTGCAATCTCCTGTTTAGGTTGCTTCGTGGTCAGGCCGGGCGCGGTGTTGATGCACTGCGTTCGGCCGCTTTTCCCGGCGACGATTGCGCGTCACCGAAAATCTCTCTGTTCAAGTCTCACCTGCCTGTGCAGACGTTTGCACGCCGAACGGCCGCGGCGCGAACGACGCGCCGGCGCGCCAGGCGTCGAGCTGGTCCGCCCACCATTGCATCAGTTGCCGGCGCTCTGTCTCGTACTCAGCGCGGTTGTAAGCTGCGCGCACTGAGTCGCCTTCAGTGTGGGCGAGAGAGGCCTCGATAACGTCCTCGCGCCACTTCCCGCTTTCGTTGGCCTCGGTGCTGAAGAACGCCCTGCAGCCGTGGGGTACAACGTGCTTTTCCGGCAACAGCATGCGAAACGCCTTGCCGATCGTGCCATCGCTCATGTACGGCGCACCGCGGCCGTGATTGGGGAATAGCCATTCACTGTGCCCGGTGAGCAGGTGCAGGTCCGCCAGGGCCGCCAGCGCCTGCGTGGAGAGCGGCACAACGTGTTCCTTGCCCGCCTTCATGCGCGCGGCCGGGATCCGCCACAGCGCCGCCTGCAGGTCGAATTCGGCCCATGCTGCGGCCCGGATCTCGCCAGGGCGAACGGCCGTGAGCAAAAGCAGGGTTGCGGCAAGGCGCGTTTCCGGCATGCCCGGATAGTCCACCAGGCGACGCAGGAACATGCCGGCGTGCTTGCGGTCCAGCGCGGGCCGGTTCTGCCTTGTGGGCGGTCTGAGCACGTCCGCCGTCAGCGCTCGCGCGGGATTTTCTCCCGATCTCCGGCCGGTCGCGGTTGCGTAGTCGAGGATCTGCCGCGCCCACATGCGGCAGCGCCTGGTCAGCTCGAGCTTGCCCCGCGACTCGAGCGCGCGCAGCGCTCCGAGCAGGATCGGCGCATCGACCTCGCTTATCGGGATCGGCCCGAGCTTCGGCAACAGGTGCGCGTTCAACACCGTCCGGATATCGCGGATGTAATTCGGGGAGGCGTTCGCCTCTTTGACCGCAAACCACTCTTCAGCAACAACGCGGAACGTAGCGGCCCCGGAGGTGAGCCTGGCCAGCTTCGCCTTTCGGCGATCCACGGAAGGATCGCCGCCCTTATCGAGCGTGACGCGGGCTTCGCGCGCCAGCTCGCGCGCCTTGGAGAGTGAAACGCGCGGATATACCCCGAGAGATAGCAGCTTTTCCTGCCCGCGGATCGTGTACTTCATCCGGAGGTACTTGCTGCCGTTCGGATGAACGTTCACAAACAGTCCATCCTGGTCGTAAAGCTTGTACTGCCGCTCGGCCGGTTTCGCGGCCCTTACCTGTGCGTCATTGAGTTTCGGCATGGTGGGGTATATTTTGAGCGGGTATTTGCATATACCCCACAATATAGCCCCGTTGATCTGGAATCGCAAGAAACGTTATGAAACGTCCCGGATTCATCCGCCCCTATGATAACCGCTATTTTTGGCGCTTTTTAACCGTCCTGAACCAGTAATCTGGCGGAGAGGGAGGGATTCGAACCCTCGGTACGCTTGTGACGTACACACGCTTTCCAGGCGTGCACCTTCGACCGCTCGGTCACCTCTCCCCTCGCTCCGGCGGAAGTCGACCGGAACGCGAAGCCGCGCAGGATAAACCAGATACCCGGACGGGGCAACCGCAGCCACAGCTGCAGGTCGACGCATTGACCGAAAGCGTCCGGAGACTTGGCATATCGTGCCTCAACTACCAATCACGCTGGCGCTACGCACCACCCCTTATTTACGACAGGCGGGGAGTTCCACTTTGCGCTACGTCGCGTGCTTCAACTGCTCCAGTATCGCCGGGTTTTCCAGGGTGGACACATCTTGGGTAATCTCCTCGCCCTTCGCCAGTGAACGCAGCAACCGGCGCATGATTTTTCCGGATCGGGTTTTCGGCAGGTTGTCGCCGAAGCGGATTTCCTTGGGCTTGGCGATGGGGCCGATTTCCTTGGCGACCCAGTCGCGCAGCACCTGCACCATTTTCCTTGCCTCGTCGCCCACAGGCCGCGCGCCTTTCAGGACAACGAATGCCACCACGGCTTCGCCGGTCAGGTCGTCCGGCTTGCCGACGACCGCCGCCTCCGCGACCAGCGCCACATTGGCCACCAGCGCGGATTCGATTTCCATGGTGCCCAGGCGGTGCCCGGAGACATTCAGCACGTCATCGATGCGGCCCATGATGCGGTAGTAGCCATCGCTGTCGCGGCTCGCGCCGTCGCCCGCGAGGTAGAACTTGCCCTGGAAGTCATCGGGATAGTAGCTCTTCTTATAGCGCTCCGGATCGCCCCAGATGGTGCGTATCATCGACGGCCAGGGGCGCTTGACGACGAGTATGCCGCCCTTGCCCTTTTCCACATCGTGGCCGACCTCATCCACGATGGCCGCCATGATGCCCGGCAGCGGCAGGGTGCAGGAACCGGGCTTCAGCGGTGTGACACCCGGGAGCGGCGTGATCATGTGGCCACCGGTCTCGGTCTGCCACCAGGTATCGACGATGGGGCAGCGACCCTGTCCCACGGTGTTGTAGTACCACATCCAGGCTTCGGGATTGATCGGCTCGCCCACCGTGCCCAATATGCGCAACGATGACAAGTCGTAGTTCCTGGGCAACTCGCCGCCCGCCTTGATCAGCGAACGGATCGCGGTCGGCGCGGTGTAGAACACCGTCACCTTGTGGTCCTGGATGATTTTCCAGAAGCGTCCGGCATCGGGGAAAGTGGGCACGCCCTCGAAGATCACCTCCGTGGCCCCGACGGCGAGCGGTCCATAGGCGATGTAGGTGTGGCCGGTCACCCAGCCCACGTCGGCCGTGCACCAGAAGGTGTCGGTCGCCTTGTGGTCGAACGTCCATTTCATGGTCAGCATCGCCTGCAGCAAATAGCCGGCGGTGGAATGCTGCACGCCCTTCGGTTTGCCGGTCGATCCGGAGGTGTACAGGATGAAAAGCGGATGCTCCGCGTTCACCCAGGTCGGCTCGCAGGTGTTCGCCTGCCCCTTCACCACCGCATCCCACCACTTGTCCACGGCACCCATCGTCACCCTGCTGCCGGTTCGCTTGTATACCACCACGTGCTTCACGCCTTCGCAGCCGCCCATGGCGAGCGCCTCGTCGATGGCGGGCTTGAGCGGAATCTCCCTGCCGCCGCGCATCTGGCCGTCGGCCGTGATGATGGCCACCGCGCCGGCGTCGATGACGCGCTCCTGCACGCTTTTCGCGGAGAACCCGCCGAACACCACCGAATGCGTCGCACCGATGCGGGCGCAGGCCTGCATCGCCACCACCGCCTGAATGCTCATCGGCATGTAAATGAGGACGCGCTCGCCCTTCTGTATGCCTAGCGCCTTGAGACCGTTGGCGAACTGGCACACCCGGTGATACAGCTGCTGGTAGGTGATGCGCGTGACCTTGCCGTCGTCCGCTTCGAAGATGATGGCGGTCTTGCCGGGCTGGGTCTTCAGGTGCCGGTCGAGGCAGTTGTAGGATGCGTTCAGCTCGCCGTCGTAAAACCACCTGAAGAACGGCGCGTTCGACTCGTCGAGCACCTTCGTGAATGGTGTGTGCCAGAGCAGTTGTTCGCGCGCCTGTCGCGCCCAGAAACCCTCGAAATCGCGCTCCGCCTCGTCGCACAGCGCCTGATAGGCAGCCATTCCGGAGACGTTCGCCTGCTTGACGAAAGCGGGGGGTGGCGCAAATACCCGGGTCTCGCTCAGGACCGATTCGATGGTAGCTGATGCCATTTCGCTAACCTCCTTTGTGTTCTGACGGATTTCATTAGGCGCAAAAATGTATCCTGCCTGCGAACTGTCACGAGCACGATCGCAGGCAGACCAGCGCCAATCCGGTGCGACAAGCCGCTCGGACCCGGGCAATACAATCATCTGCATTCCGGTTTGTCAAACCAGCCGATGAGTACGGCCGATGTCCAGCCGCGCAGTGTCCTGTGATACAAATCCAGGCGAGACAATCATTGTTTCTCAACCCTCCTCTCAAGGAAATGCCCACCCGTGGCTTCCACTGACAAACTCACAACACCCGTAGCCATCGCAGGCGGTGGTCCCGTGGGACTGCTGCTAGCGCTGTTCCTCGACCGGCACGGCGTGCCCAGCGTGGTGTTCAATGCGGAGGACACCTCGCGCTGGCATCCCAAGGGCAGCACCCACAATTCGCGCACCATGGAGCACTACCGCCGCCTGGGCATCAGCGCCGCGGTGCGCCGCCTCGGCCTGCCCCATGACCACCCCACCGACGTGGCCTACTACACCCGCTACAACGCCTGGGAACTGGCGCGCATCGGCATGCCATCGGAGGCTGAAAAAATGGCCGCTGTCGCGGCCGGGCCGCGCACCGCCCAGGTATTCGAACCGATCCATCGCGCCAATCAGATGTACGTCGAGGAATTCCTGCTTCGCCACGCGCGTTCCCGGCCGAACATCACGCTGCGCTTTGGCTGGCGAGTCGATACCTTTACGGAAGATGCCGACGGTGTCCGCCTGGAGACCGAGCGGATCGCGGACGGCGCGCGAGAGCAGTGGCGCGGCACTTACCTGGTTGGCTGCGACGGCGGCCAGAGCCACGTGCGCCGCACCCTCGGCATCCGCTACCAGGGATTCGACAAGCTGGATCAGGCGTTCCTCGGCGGCAAGATGGTGTCCACGTACATCCGCGCCCCCTCGCTGTATAGGGATTTTTTCGGCGCGCGCCGCGCCTGGCAATACTGGGTGGTCAATCCACACGCCCGCAACGCCATGGTTGCGCTGAACGGCAAGGACGAATTCATGTACTGGACGAAGCTTGGCAACGCCGATGACGAGCCCGATGACGAGGTCATCAGGCGCAGCCTGCGCGAGGCCACGGGCGCCGATGTGCCCCTGGAGATCCTCGGACACCGAACCTGGTCGGCCGGCGTGGCGTTGTGGGCCGAGCGGTTTTCCAACGACAGCCGGATCTTTCTCGCAGGCGACGCCATCCACCTGTTCACCCCCACCGGCGGGTTCGGCATGAACACCGGCATCGATGGCGCAGCCAATCTCGCCTGGAAGCTCGCCGCCATGGTGCAGGGCTGGGGCGGCCCGCAGCTGCTTGCCAGCTTCGAACAGGAGCGCATGCCGATCGCCAAGCGCAACACCGTGGCCGCGCGCGAACTGGCAAAAAACGTCGGCGAAGTGAAAGTGCCGCCCGACATGGAAGAGGACACACCGCGCGGCGCGGCGGCGCGGCGCGTCGCCGGCGACTACCTGTCCACCTTCGGCGAGGAGTTCGCCTCCATAGGCGTGCAGCTGGGCGTGCGCTACGACGGATCGCCGCTGATCGTCCCGGACGGCACCCCTCCAGCGGACGACTTCGTCAACTACGCAGCGAGCGGCGTTCCCGGCGGGCGCGCTCCGCATGTGTGGCTGGGCGAAGGCCCGTCGAGAACCGCGCTGTTCGACCGCTTCGGCACCGGGTTCACGCTGTTGCGGCTGGGCAAAGTCGCCACAGACGCCGCCGCGCTCGTCGCCGCAGCAGGCCGACTTCGCATCCCCCTCGCGGTGGTGGACCTGCCCGATGTGGAGGCGCGCGACCTGTACGGCCGCGACCTCGCGCTCATCCGCCCGGACCAGCACATCTGCTGGCGCGGCGACGCCCTGCCCGCCGACTGCGCAGCGCTGCTCGCCACAGTCACAGGCAGCCCAACCGCACGTTCGCACTGAGCCTGTCGAAGGGCGCCCACCCCTCCACGTTCGCCCTGAGCCTGTCTAAGGGCGCCCATCCCTCCACGTTCGCCCTGAGCCCGTCGAAGGGCGCCACCCCTCCGTTCGCCCTGAGCCCGTCGAAGGGCGCCAACCCCTCCGTTCGCCCTGAGCCTGTCGAAGGGCGCCCCACCTGGCCCGAACGCTGTCATGAAAATCGAAAACCTCGATAAAATGCCCGACCGTCTTCTCGCAGGCCAAACCTATGACACCTCCCAAGCGCTCCACCGCCCTGCGCCCCATCCCCCGCTGGATTTTTGCCAGCCGCTGGCTGCAGGCGCCGCTCTACCTGGGCCTCATCGTCGCGCAGGCCATCTACGTGCTGCAGTTCTGGCGCGAGCTGGTGCACCTGGTCGAGCAGGTCGGAGTGAAGAACATCGCCGAGACGGAGATCATGCTGATCGTGCTGGGTCTCATAGACGTGGTGATGATCTCCAACCTGCTGGTGATGGTGATCGTCGGCGGCTGGGAGACATTCGTTTCGCGCCTCGACCTCGATGAACATCCGGATCAGCCCGAATGGCTGTCGCACGTCAATGCCGGCGTGCTGAAAGTCAAACTCGCGACGGCCATCATCGGCATCAGCTCCATCCACCTGCTGAAGACCTTCATCAACGCCTCTGCCTACGACGAAAAGACGCTGATGTGGCAGACGGTGATACACATGGCCTTCGTGGTGTCGGCGATCGCGATTGCCTTCACCGAGCGCCTGGCTCAGTCAAACCCCCATTGAACGACCGGGGCGAACCCGGGAGGAACCACGCCATGACCACGATCAAACAGGAAGACCTCACGCAAAGCGTCGCCGACGCCCTGCAACACATCAGCTACTACCATCCCAGGGACTACATCCAGCATCTGGGCCGCGCCTACGAGCGCGAACAGTCCCCGGCGGCGAAGGACGCGATCGCGCAGATCCTCACCAATTCGCGGATGTGCGCCGAAGGAAAACGTCCCATCTGCCAGGATACGGGCATCGTCAACGTGTTCCTCAAGATCGGCATGGAGGTGCGCTGGAGCGGCTTTGGCGGCGCCATCGCCTCCATTGCCGACGCCGTTAACGAAGGCGTGCGCCGCGCATACCTCGATCCGGACAATACCCTGCGCGGCTCGATACTGTCCGACCCGCTGTTCACGCGCAAGAATACGAAGGACAACACCCCTGCCGTGATCCACATGGAGGTGGTCCCCGGCGACGGCGTCGATGTGACCGTCGCGGCCAAGGGCGGCGGCTCGGAGAACAAATCCAAATTCGTCATGTTGAATCCCTCCGACAGCGTGGTCGACTGGGTGCTGAAGACGGTCCCGCTCATGGGCGCCGGCTGGTGCCCCCCGGGCATGCTGGGCATAGGCGTCGGCGGCACCGCGGAGAAGGCCATGCTGCTGGCCAAGGAATCGCTGATGGAACCGCTGGACATGCACGAACTCCTCGCGCGCGGCCCGCAAAACAAATTGGAGGAACTGCGCATCGAGTTGTACACCAAGGTCAATGCACTCGGCATAGGCGCGCAGGGCCTGGGCGGACTGTCCACGGTACTCGACGTGAAGATCCGGGATTACCCGACGCACGCCGCCTCCAAACCGGTGGCGATGATCCCGAATTGCGCCGCCACCCGCCATGCGCACTTCGTGCTGGATGGCTCCGGCATCGCCGAACTCGAAGTGCCCTCGCTGGATGACTGGCCTAGCGTCACCTGGACCGCCTCTGCAAGCGCCAAACGCGTAAACCTCGACACGCTCACGCGCGAAGAAGTGGGCAGCTGGAAGCCGGGCGACATCCTGCTGCTGAGCGGTCGCATGCTCACCGGACGCGACGCCGCACACAAGCGCATCGATGACATGCTGAAGAAAGGCGAGAAGCTGCCGGTGGACTTCACCAACCGCGTGATCTACTACGTCGGCCCGGTGGACCCGGTCAAGGGCGAAGTGGTCGGCCCCGCGGGCCCGACCACCGCCACCCGCATGGACATGTTCACCGAGATGATGCTGGCGAAGACCGGCCTCATCGGCATGATAGGCAAGGCCGAGCGCGGGCCGGTGGCGATCGAGGCGATACGCAAGCACAAGGCGGCTTACCTGATGGCCGTGGGCGGCGCCGCGTATCTGGTCGCCAAGGCGATACGCAAGCAGAAGACGCTCGCTTTCGAAGACCTGGGCATGGAGGCCATCTACGAATTCGAAGTCAAGGACATGCCAGTGACGGTGGCCGTCGATGCCGCCGGCGTCTCGGTGCACAACACCGGCCCCGCGGAATGGGAAAAGCGCATCCGGGAATTCAGGATACCAGTGGCGGTTGCGTAACTGGAGGGCGGAGCAGGGGCCCCGCTTGCGGGGATGCGACCCCGGAAGTTCGCCGGCCCGCAAAGCGGGCCTATTAAGATGCCTCCAAGCGCAGGACCATTGCATCCTACTGCGAACGACCAACAAACCGAGGCGACGCACCCATGAATCGAACCACCAAGCGCGCGCGCTGCATCGCCCTCGCGGCCGTGCTCCTCGCTGCTGCAAGCGCCTGTGCGCAGTACCCGACGCGCGCAGTGCGACTGATTCTGCCTAACCCGCCGGGCGGCGCAACCGACACGCTGGGACGGGTGCTCGCGCCGCGCCTTGCGGAAGCGCTCGGTCAACCGGTGGTGGTGGAAAACCGGCCGGGCTCCAACGGCAACATCGCCGGCGAACTCGTGGCGAAATCCGCGCCGGATGGATACAGCCTGCTGCTCGCCAACGACAGCCAGATCGTGGTGAACCCGCACCTTTATTCGAAAATGCCGTTCGATGTATTGAAGGACATCGTGCCGGTGGCCTCGGTGGCCTATGCGCCGGTGCTGCTGGGCGTGGTCGCCACGCTGCCGGTCAAGGACTTCGCCGAGTTTCTCGCCTACGCGCGCCGCGCCAACCCATCGCTGGCGTATGCCTCTATCGGCAACGGCAGCCAGCACCATCTCGCCATGGAAATGCTGAAGGCCCGCGCCGGCATCAACCTGGTCCACATTCCCTACAAGGGCGGTGGACCGGCGGCGCTCGCCATGCTCTCGGGCGACGTATCCGCCATGTTCGGCGGCACCTCCATCCTGGTTCACGTCAAGACCGGCAAGGTGAAAATCATCGCGACCTCCGGCAAGACGCGCCATCTCGGTTTTCCCGACCTCCCCACGATAGGCGAGTACTACCCCGGATACGAAAGTGGCACCTGGCTCGCCGTGTACGCGACGGCCGGAACGCCTGCGCCGGTGATAGCCCGGCTGCGCGGCGAAATCAACAAGCTGCTCGCCGACCCTGAATTCAAAACACGCCTCGCCAGCGTGGGCGGCATGGAGGCGTTCCAGACGACCCCCGAGGCGTTCGACGACATCGTCCGCGCCGACCACGCCAAGTACGGCCAGGTGGTAAAAAGCATAGGCGCAACCATCGACTGAACCCAAGACACGGCCGCAACTCAATGCGCCGGTGTCGCCCGCGAGCCTTCAACGACAGGAATTCCCATGCCCGATCCCGCAGCCAAACCCGACGACACCCTGACCATCATCGGCCGGGAGATTGCCGCCACCCAGGGCGCGCTGCTCGCGCTCGCCTCGCTCTTCGCCCGCCACGGTGACCCCACGGCCGTGGTGCAGCACCTGGTGGCGATCAAGGTCAACGCCGAGAAGGAAGCCAACAGCGCCGCCTTCGTGCGCCTCATCGACCAGATGATAGAGGTGGTGCGGCCGCCGCTGCACTGAAGCGCCGCACCGCCGCCCTATTTATATCGAAAATAATCGAAAAGTGCCCGTAGATATCCGTAGAATAGGCATGAGTACAAATTAATTTAATGAATTTTTGCAGGGGCAAGGCGCTGGCGCCGGTCGCATCGGCAAGCCATGATCGCGGCACGGGTGACGCCACACCACGGCGCATCACCTGAGCGCGCAAGAACAATCAATCACAATCAATCGAGGAGACAACACATGCACACCTGGCCCAAAAACAAGCGCATCGCAGTCACCGTATGCGTGATGCTGGAACTGTGGTCGGAGGGCAACGCGCCGCAGTACGGCCCGAACACCACGTCGCTCAAGCCCGGCACCGTCGACCATAGCCGCATCGCCTGGTCGCACTATGGCGCGACAGAGGGTGTGTGGCGCTTCCTGCGCATTCTGGAGCGCCAGAAAGTGCCGGCGACCTTCCTGCCCAGCGGCCGCGTGCTGGAACTGTACCCGGATGCGATACGCGCCATCGACAAGGCCGGCCATACACTGGCGGCGCACTCCTACACCCAGGACACGATACTCAGCCAGTTGTCGGCGGAGGAAGAGCACGCCGTCATCAAGCGTTGCGCTTCGCTGTTCGAAGGCGTGCTCGGCAGGCGTCCCGAAGGCTGGGGCAGCCCGGTGGTGAGTTTCACGCCGCACACCAACGACTTCCTGGTCGATGAAGGCTTCCGCTGGCACGTGGACGTGTACGACTCCGACCTGCCACGCGTGATCGATACAAAAAAGGGTCGCATCGTCTCCATCCCGAACTCCGACTACTCCGACAACCGCGTGTTGAAGGGCAATCCGCTGGATCTGTTCGATGTCTACCGCGAAGCCTTCGACTATCTCTACAAGAACGAGCCGGGCAGCATGCTGGGTCTCGCGTTCCACTGCCACACCGGCGGCCGGCCGCTGATCGCCGCAATGCTGGACAAGATCCTCGGTTATATCGGCCAGCACGAGGACGTATGGTTCGCGCGCCACGGCGACCTGGCGCAATGGGCGCTGGACAACGACAATCGTTCCACCTACGCCGCGCGGCAACGTGGCGCGTGAGCGTTGCGTTCGTCCTGAGCCTGTCGAAGGACATCTGCCGTACTCCGAAGTTAGTATTACTCTTGTAACACCCTTACCGATGCCGAGGCCGCCATGCCTGCCGTCACGCTGAAATTGCCGGACGATCTCAAGTCGCGGATCAACGCACTTGCCGCCGCCAGCGGCAAATCGCCCCACGCCTTCATGGTCGACGCGCTCACCGCCCAGACCGCGCAACAGGAAAATCGGCGCGCGTTTGTTCAATCGGCACTCGAAGCGCGGGAGAACGTCGCCCGCTACGGCCTGGTACACGAGGCAGCCGATGTGCACAAATGGCTGCTCGCCCGCGCTGCCGGCAGAAAAGCGAAGCCTCCTCGCGTAAGGAAGCTGGCGAAATAGCATCGTGCCGGGCGTCGTCTACGCACCACGAGCGCTGCGCGACCTCGAACGGCTGCGGGATTTCCTCGCGGAGCATGATACCGATGTCGCCCTCGCGGCAGCGCACGCTATCGCGGATGCGGTAGCGGCGCTGGAACGCCATCCCTTGATCGGCCGAACGGTCGAGAACGGCTTGCGCGAGCTGGTCATTTCGCGAGGCCGTACCGGATATGTCGCGTTGTATGACTATCTCGAAATCATCGACGCGGTTGTCATTCTGGCGGTGCGGCACCAGCGCGAGTCCGGGTTCGCGCAAGACAAGTGAGTGATGTTTATTTCACTCCGAAGAGGAAGATTTCCAGCTGCATCGCGCCCGGGGAGCTCCTCGAATTGAATAGGCATGCTGGAGAACTGCACTCCAGGTGGTACGCCGATTTCCCCAATCTGCGTTCGCCGTAGCGTAGCCTTGGAATTTTCTGAACGAAATCAAGTTTGTGCAATTCGAGCCATAGGAGACAGTTCTTTTATGAACACTACACCCGCCATTCGCCGATCCCGTGCCGCTAAGACGATCGCCGCCATCGCCGCCCTGGTCTTCGCCTTTACCGCGCTCCCCTCGCACGCCGCGGACGAGGTCTATCCGTCACGCCCGGTCCGCCTCATCGTCACCAACCTGCCCGGTGGCCAGGCCGATGGCATCGCGCGCCTGCTGGCGCAGATGCTGGGATCGCGACTCGGCCAGACGGTGATCGTCGAGAACCGCGTCGGCGCGACCGGCCAGATCGCCACGGACGCCGTGATCAAGGCGCGACCCGACGGCTACACCATCATGCTGGCGAGCGCCGACACGGTGCTGCTGCCGGCCACGCGGCTCACGGCGCCCTACGATCCGGTCAGGGATTTTTCGCCCGTCGCGACGCTGTCGAGTTCCCCCATGGTGATATCCATCCACCCCAAAGTGCCCGCGGCGAACCTGGCGGAACTGGTGGCGTACGCCAAAGCCAACCCCGGCGCCATCCGCTACGGCTCGCACGGCATAGGCGGCGTGCTGCACCTCATAGGCGAGATGCTGCGGTTGCGCGCCGGCATCGACATCGTGCACGTCCCCTACAAGGGCGGCTCGGAAGCTGCGACCGCGGTGATTGCCGGCCAGGTGGAAATGGGCGTGATGGGCATACCCAGCGTATCCGGACGCCGCGAGCAGTTGCGGGTATTGGCGCAGACCGGCAGCGCGCGCCATCCGGCGCTGACCGACGTGCCGACCACGCGCGAGGCGGGCTTTGCCGAAGTGTTCGCCATCAACTGGTTCGGCATCCTCGCGCCGTCCAATACACCGTCTGCCATCACCGGCCGCCTCAACACCGAGATCAACGTCATCCTCGCGCAGGAGAATTTCAAACAGGGCCTGCTGCGCTTCGGCGCAGAACCCTTCGCGCAATCGGTCGGCGACTACGGCCGCTTCATTGCCGATGACACGAAACGCTGGGCCACCGTGGTGCTGAATGCCGGTGTGCCGAGGCAGTAGGGCACAGCTTCAGCGCGCCGAATACCGGTGGGGGCAAATGCGGTCATGAATGCAGGCGTGCCGAGGCAGTAACCGGCCTGCGGTAAATCGCGCTCCGGCGTGATACGGGCACTATCCGCGCGTGTCGCCCCGCAATGCCGCCGCGAAGCGTCCGCCCAGCGATTTGAGCCGCGACAGTATGCTGCGCGAACTGGCCGTTTCCCCGGCGTGGCGCGGCGCCTCGGTGCGCGCGAGTTCCGGCGTCTCGCGCATCCGCTCGTAGCGCTCCAGCCCTTCACCCACCGCCTGCTCCAGCAAGGAGTAATTCACCGGTTTCTTAAGGAACTTGTGTATCCGCGCTTCGTTGATGAGACTGATGATCAGTTCCGAATCGTTTGCGTCCGACACCACGACGAACTGCGTGCGCGGCGACTGCCCCTTCAGCACCCGCAGCAAGGCGGCCGGGTCATCGCTTCCCTGGACGTCCAGATCGAACACCAGCGTGCCCACGTCCTCGCGCGCCAGAATCGGCAGCGCTTCGTCCAGGTCGGGCGCATCCATGACGCGGTAACGACCGCGCGCCATCTCGCGGGCGGCGCGCCCCATCGCCGTATCCCCGAGCGCCAGCACCACGGCACTGACTTTCGGCGGCGGACCGCCGCGCGCGCCGGCCGCTTCGACCGCGATGGCAATGTCCGCGGCTTCGTTGACCGTTTCCCTCAGACTCTCGGTTTGCCAGGGTTTGTTAAGGAAGCGGAATACTTCACCCTCATTGACCGAACCGACGATCGCGGAAAGATCGGAATAGCCTGTCAGCAGTATGCGCACCATGGTGGGCGCTAGGGTCTTTGCCTGGCGCAGGAACTCGACCCCGGTCATGCCGGGCATGCGCTGGTCGCTGATGACGACATGGAATCGCCGCGCCTTGATCCGTTCCAGCGCTTCCGCGCCGCTGGTCACGGTCTCGACATCGAAGGATTCCTGCAGCACCAGCGCGATCGCGTTCAGCACGCGCTCCTCGTCGTCCAGGCACAGCACCGAGGGGCGCTTGACCACCGCCGCCGTCGCGCCAGCCGGCTTGGCGCCGGCCGCCGCGCCCAGCGCCCGGCGCAGGGCGCCGGCGTTTCCCGCCAGGCGCATTCCCGGCCTTGCCGCGACCGCCGCCGGAGCGGACTTCGATTCGTAAGCCCGCCGCAATTCGCCGAGAAACTCACCGGCGCTGGCGTAACGGTCTTCGTGCCGCTTCGCCAGGGCTTGGGCAAGCACGCGATCGAGATCGGGCGGCAGGCGGGCATCGATGGCGGACGGCGGTGTCGCATCGGCCTCGAGTATCTGCTTCATCAGATGGCCGCCCTGCCCCTCGAACGGGCGACGAGCGCAAAGCACTTCGTAGATCAGGACGGCGGCGGCATAGATGTCGGTGCGTTCGGTCGCCTGCTCGCCGTTGTATTGTTCAGGGGCCATGTAATGCGGCGTGCCTAACACGTGGCCGAACTGCGTATAACTGGCGCGATTGATGCGGGCAATGCCGAAATCACTGATCTTGGCTGCGCCCTCGCTGGTCATGAGCACGTTGCCGGGCTTCACGTCGCGGTGCACCACACCGCGTGAATGCGAGTAATCGAGCGCCTCCAGCAATTGCCCGAGCACGGCGGGCAGACGATCCGGTTCCGGGCGATAACCGCCACGCAAATGCCTGAGTAGCGACGGGCCGTCGACACGCTCCATCACGATCCACGCGTGCGTCTCGTTCTCGCCATACTCGTAGATCGAGACTATGTTCGGATGGTTCAGTGCTCCGGCGGCCTGGGCTTCGCGCTTGAACCGACTCAGGACCTCGTGCGATTCCGCAGGATCGAGGTCGGCTCGCGTCACCACCTTGATCGCGACGGGGCGCTGGATGACAGGATCCATCGCCGCGTACACGATCGCCATGCCGCCGCGACCGAGTTCGCTCTCGATGCGGTACTTGCCTATGTATTCGGGGGCCATGGGATCAGGCTTTCGCTACGGCCGGACGTGAGCCGGCCGGGGGACCGGACGGGGCACTGACCACCGCCTTGGAAAGGGCCGTGGGGATACTCGCAGGCTGCGTGACGGGCAGATTCATCCGAAACCGGGTGCCCACGCCCACCACGGACTCGACTTCGAGTCTTCCGCCGTGACTCTCCACGATACGGTAGCAGATCGACAGCCCCAGCCCGGTGCCCTTGCCGACTTCCTTGGTGGTAAAGAACGGATCGAATATTTTCGGCAACACCTCGGGCGGAATGCCGTGCCCGTTGTCGATGACGTCCACCCAGACTTGGTCCTTGCCGCTCATGCCGCTGCACAGGATGATCATGCCGTCCTTCTCGGACACGGCCTGCGCCGCGTTGCCGATCAGGTTGAGAAACACCTGATTGATTTCCGATGGAGAGCAGGAAATGTGCGGAATGGATCCATATTCTTTGCGTACCTGCCGGTTTCCCAGCAGGTTGCGCGCAATGCGCAGCGTGCTTTCCAGGCCCACATGCAGGTCGTAATCCGCCACCTTGCTGCGGTCCAGACGGCTGAAATCCTTCAGGTTGGAGATGATTTCCGAGATCTGCCCGATGCCGTAGAGCCCGTCCTTCACCGCGGTGCCGAGGTTCTCATCGGCGCGCCGGTCGCGCAAATCCCCTATCAGGTCGCGCACCGCCGAGAACTGGGACTCGAGGCGTGACTCGTCGGGACTCTCGTCGGACAACAGTCCGAGCAGCGCCTCGGTTTCGGTGGCGAGCCGGGCATTGGCCGCAATCCGCGCATCCACCACCTCCAGGCTCGCCTTCACATAGGCCAGCGGGGTGTTCACCTCGTGCGCAATGCCGGCGACCATCTGCCCCAGCGAGGACATTTTCTCGCTCTGCACGAGCAGCGCCTCCGATTCCTTGAGCCGGGTCATCGCCTGGGAAAGTTCCCGGGTGCGCGCGACGACCCGCTCCTCCAGCGATTCGTTCACCTCGTGCAGCTGCCGGTTGACGAGATCGACCTGCCGACGGCTGGAAGCGAGGCCCAAAGCCAGGTTGCCGAGCACCACGACCAGGAAACCCGAGTAGTAAAGCAGGTAGACCCGGAACAGCTCTATGGTGTCGATCGCCTCGCTCATGGCCCGCTGCAGCGAGCGCGTAACCAGATCGAGGCGCGGTCCGGTGGAGGCGAACAAGGCCAGTTCGAACAGCGATTCCGGGCTGGCGTTGCGGTCGCTTTCGATGCCCGGGGGCCCAGCGGTACGAGGGAGCAGCGCGCCCGCCTGTGCCTCGGACGACGTATCCCGAGTCACCTTACCCGAATTATCGAGCGTCGCCATGTAGCGCGCGACGAGGTCCGCCTTCTCTTCAAAGGCCCGCTTCAACTCGGCCAGCTCGCGCCCCGGCACCAGGGAGGTGAACTGAAACACCTGCAGCTGCAGCCGGACGTGGATGCTCTGGCTCGGCGCCGACGGCGCGGACGCGGCACCCGGGGAAGCCGCGCCGGCAGGCGTCGAAGCGGGACCGGTTTCGCGACCGTAGCGCGCACGAATGAGGCGATCATTCCAGCGCTGGTCGATTGTGCGCAGCTCGTTCACTGTCGCAAGCGCCTCGTCTCCGGCATGCAGGTCCACTCCCTGGCTTTGAATGTAGAAAAATGCCCAGCCACCGGCCAGCACCAGTGCGCCGGAGACATACGCCAGACTGCGCAGCACCCCTTTGCCTCTGCCCGACCTCTTTTGCTTGTCGGCGGTCTTTTGCGTGCCCGCGCTCATCTGCGTATCGGCGCCCTTCTGCGCGCCGGCGCCCTGTTGCGTGATGGCGCCCTTTTTTGCGGCGGAACCCTTTTTCTTTTCGGCGCTAATTTTCGAAGCTCATTGGTCTAGGCGTGCAGGTCCGCGCGGAACTATCAGGAATCAATCGTCAGTTGCACAGTGCAGTGCGGACCGAAACGGATTTTTGCATCGAATTCGACGAGGACGGCATTTCCCTTGACTATCCTCTCGTCATTGACGAAGGTGCCGTTGCGCGAGTGCAGGTCCCGCACCCAGATGCCCATGGAGCAGGCGGTCAGTTCGGCATGCTTGCGCGACAGATGGAGATCCGAAGCAAGCTTGGCCGCGTACGGGCAGACACGCTGTTCGCGGCCGACGATCAAATGCTCGCCCAACCTGGTTGTTACGCCCCAGGGCCAGGCGATGCTCGCCTGCACGAACGCAGCCTCCGCCCCGGCGGGCGACTGGACGACGGAATCGGTGTTGTCCGACAGGTTATCGGCCGCCAGTATGGATGCGCTGCGCACCAACAGGCTCTGGCCGCGCACCCTCGGTTCTACGACTTCGCCGGGTCGGGCGATAATGGTTTCAGCCATACTCTCCTGCAATGCGGCATCAGCCGTGCTGTTCCTGGCTGCGGTGCCGTTCCCCGTCTCGGTCTCGCCCTCGATTTTCCGGACGGGCGCCTCGGTCGCGCCTTCCCTGTCTGCCGCGGACGGAACAGCAACCGGCACGACGACCGCCTCCGCCCACGTCCCGGGCTTGACGCTGACACCCTTGGCCAGCAATTGCGCCTCGATCTCGAGTATCAGCTTCTGCGATTCCAGCCGGGCTTGCGAATAGTGCTGCCGGAACGCTTCGTCCAGCGCGTCGTCGCCGTCGTTGTCCGCAGGCGACAGGCCAAGAAACCTGCGAAAGGAAATGCGATCCCGGTATGCATCCAGCAGGGCCGCTTCGTTCAAGCCGTACCAGCGCGCCAGCAGCAGCATTTTCAGCACGACAGGCGACAGGTCGGCCAACGCCGCTTTGCCATCGGATTGAACCGACGCGATAAGCGACCCCCAATCGATCAGACGATCGATTTGCAGCAGGAAGTGCTCTGAACGCGTCTTGTCGGACATGGGATGAATTCAGGCTTCCGACGAACAATCCGGCGGAAGACATGAGCTTGGACAGTGACTCGTCCCGGAATTAAACCACAAAACCCCGTCTGCCCAGAGTCGGGCGAGCCGCGCACGGGGTAAATTTGCGCTCAAGGGCCAGGCCGCGCATCGCCGCACAATAGAGCGAACTGGCAAGGCTGGCGCGCCTGACGGAGACCCGGACTCATTTGCCTGTCGCTTATTTCAACGCTTCCAGCAATCGCAACACCGGCGCGACGCGCACGCCTTCGCGCGTAACGTAATCGCGCGTGGTACGCGCCGCGACTTGCCAGGCATCGACCTGAGGGAAGCGCTGCTTCAGATAGCGTATGCCGGCGCCTACCGGCCCATCGCCCATCTTGCATTCGATAAAACTCACCGGCTGGCGCGCGACCATCACTACAAAATCCACTTCGCGCCCGTCGGTGTCGCGGAAATAGCGCAACTCGGCGTCGCGCCCCTCAACGTCACTTTGCCAATGCACCCACTTGAGCAAATGGCTGGCCACCAGATTCTCGAATCGGGCGCCTTCCTCTTCGACCACCGACCAATCGAAATGATAGTGTTTCTGGGCCTTTTTGACGGCGCGAATGCGGGGCGCACCGAACGGTGCAATCCGGTAGATCGAATAGAGCCGCTCCAGCACCTCGATCCAGCCGCTGACCATGCGATGCGATAGCGACAAATCCTCGCGCAGGCCATTAAGTGAGAGCGGGCTGCCGACCAGTCCCGGCAAGCGCATCACCAGCAATTCAAGTTGCCCCAGGTCGTCGATCCGCTCCAGGCTGACTACTTCCTCGCGCATCAGCCGGTCGCGGTAATCGCGTGCCCAGCGTCGTGCCTGGCGCTCCGAGCCCGAAAAAAAGGGGTCCGGAAATCCGCCTAGGCGCAGCAGTTGCTCAAAATCGGATTGCGACTTGATTCCCAGTTCGGCCACGGAGAACGGGTGCAGGCGCAGATAGTGATAGCGCCCTTGCAGAGAATCGCCGCCGTAGCGGTAGTAATCGAGGCGTGCGCTGCCCGTCACCAGGATTCGTCTGGCGTCGCCATGGATGTCAAACAGGCCTTTGAGGAATCCACGCCAGTGGCGATATTTGTGAATTTCGTCGAAGAACCAGGCGTCGCCGGCGGGCAGCTGATGCTTGAGAATCGCCGCGCGATGCGCCGCGAAGTCCCAGTTCAGGTAGGCGGAGGGGTTGGGAATCAGCTCCCTGCCGAGGCTCGTCTTGCCTACCTGGCGCGGCCCTCCGAGGAAAACCATCTTGCGGGAAAGGTCCTCCTCGAGCGTCGGCAGGAGATACCGTGGATAACGCGTTTTGGCCCCCATGACGAGTCATTATACGCACGGTAGATTTCTCAGGGATGAAAAAAAACTCATGGTTTTTTTTGCAGGGACGGGAATATTTCGTCGTCCTTCACGAGTCGCGTAGGCGCCGGTCTGCTTCTGCGTGTTCGACATGATTGGCCTGGCTCGAAATCATTCAATTCTTATGCGGTTTTCACGGATGACGGGTTCCCAAAAACGCTGCTCCGCCGCGATCCGCGAGGCAAGCGCCACTCGCTGCCCGGAGCAATCAGCCGGTAGCACACCAGCGTCTTGAACACGTTGAGCCAATCGGTGCCTTCGCGGTTGCGCCGCAGACGCGCTCGCCAGAACAGGTCGAAGTCCAACCACTCCCACAATTCCAACGCCAGCCAGCAAGCACCCCACTGCCGCGGATCGCTCACCGTCAATTCGCTCAGCCGCACCTTCACCACCTCACAGCTCAGCTCAGGGGCTGTGCGGTCCTCCGCAGACAGTGCCATGTTGCGCGGCGCATCCGCCCCGTCCTCGAGAACCTCGATGCTCCGGCACCACGCCTCGCGCTGCGAGTCGTTGATCTCACCCCGATACAGCACATGTCGCTGCACGATGCGCCCGCCGCGCGTGCGCTGGCTCTCGACAATGCTCCAGCAGCGGTGAACCTTGCCGTCCTTCTTGCGAATTTTCGAGCGTAGAAACATGCCCAACAATGTCAGCGAAACCGTTGCAGGCTTCAAGGACCAAGATCGGCACTACGCGCACTTCTCGCAGTCGCTCGGTGATCGGCTCTATGACGATCAATGACTTACACAATGCAGGCCCGCAAAAATCCCCTCAAATTCCGAAAATCTAGGGTCGAGTTGGCGAAGTCAGGCTAAAACCCAGACCGCCTTCCTGCTGCATATTGGGGCGTCAAAAATTGTTGACATGCCCCCTGGGACTCTGGCTAACTACAATCCACTAGTACGGAATTGCGTTCCGCAGGATGGAACGATCGAATGCACCGCCTAAGAGGAAGCTCCCACCATGAACACCTGTGGAATCCGTTCTATTGTTTCGTTCTCCTTGGTTACGCTGCTTGCAGCCTCGGCCGTTTCAGCTGCCGACAGACTGAAAATCGGAGTGATAACGACGCTCTCCAGCGGAGGCGCAGTGCTCGGCGAGGAAGTGCGCAATGGCGCCCAGTTGGCTGTCGAAATGCTCAAGGGACGGGTTGGCGGCCTGCCTTCCGAACTGGTAGTTCTGGACGATCAGATGAAGCCGGAGGCCGGGCGCGAAGCTGCTGTGGAACTGGTTAAGAAGCACAAGGTCGATTTCGTGGTCGGCATGGTCTGGTCAAACATCGTGCTGGCTGCCGTGCCTTATCTTGCCCAAGAGAAAATGATCACCCTAGGAACAGTCGGCGGGCCGAGCGAACTGGCCGGGCAGAAATGTTCCCCCTATTTTTTCGCGTTTTCGAATCAAACCGACCAAGGTGGAGAGGCAATGGGCAAGCATCTCCAGGATACCGGAGTGACCGATGTGGCGTTCCTGGCGCCGAACTATGCGGCGGGCCGCGATATCTTGAATGGATTCAAGAAATACTACAAAGGAAAGGTCGTAACCGAAATCTTCACCAAATTGGGGCAACCCGACTACCAGGGTGAGATAACGCAGGTTCGGGCCGCGGGTGCGAAGGCTGTGGTGGCGTTCTACCCGGGAGCGATGGGCATACAGTTCGTTCAGCAGTACGAGCAGTCGGGAATGCGGGCGAAAGTGCCGCTTTACGGCATCTTCGTGAGCGACGTCATGACGCTCAAGGCGCAGCGGGATGCAGCTTTAGGCAACTACGATGTCGGCTATTGGAATATCGACGGGACCAGCGCGCGCAGCCAGGCGTTTGTCGCCGCCTATCAGGCGAAGTTCACGAAGCTGCCATCCCTTTACTCGGCCGCCACTTTCGATGCGATAAATGCCATCGACGAGGCAGTCCGGGCAACAAAGGGCAACCTCCAGGACAAGGCAGCGCTGATCAGGAACATCGAACGCTGGAACTCTTCGGTCCGCAATTCTTTCGCGTTCAACGCCAACCACTTTCCGATCCAGGACTATCTGCTTCTCCAAGTGGTGAAGACGGAAAAAGGCGATTTCGTGATGAAGACCGCCGGGGTCGCCTTCAAGGATCACAAGGATTCATACGTACAGGATTGCAAGATGCCGAAATAGGCTTGCCCAACCCGTCCACTTCGGAGCGACCATGAATCAGACCACTGCCCGGCAACGGGAATACGGCATCCCCGCCGCCAGCCGGATCGACCCCGAGCAGTACATCAAACGGGATGGCGAGGGTTATCTGTATGTCGTGGATCATCAGGTATATCTGAACGAGGATGTCTACAAGGCCGAGTTGGACCACGTCTTCAAGAAACAATGGGTATATCTGGGAATGGAGAGTGAAGTTCCACGCCCGGGCACATTCAAGACCACGCAGCTCGCCGATGTCGGAGTCATTCTCGTGCGCGATCAGCACGGCAAGCTGCGCGTCTACGAAAACGTGTGCCTCCACCGCGGCGCCAAGTTGGTCAGAAAGCGCAACGGGGAGGCGACCTCGTTCAACTGCATTTACCATAGCTGGTCGTACAGCCTCGAAGGCGCCCTGCTCGCCGTGCCCATGCCGGCCGGCTTCCGCGCCACGTTCAACAAGGAAGAGTATCGGCTCTCGGAGTTGCCGCGGGTCGAGTCCTATGCGGGGATGGTTTTTGCGTCCTATCGCGCGGACATCGAGTCGCTCGTCGATTACCTCGGCGAATTCACCAAATACCTCGATGAAAGTCTCGACGGCGGAAACGTCGAGTTCATCGGCTACCAGCGCTATCACGTCAGCGCGAACTGGAAGTTGTTCGTCGAAAACACCATCGACGGCTACCATCCGGGACTGCTCCACACCCCGATTATGAGCGACCGTCGCGGCTATCTCTACAAACCCGGCCAGGGACACAATTACAAGTTTCGCAATGGACACGGCCTGCTGCAGTGGCCGGTAACTTCGATTCCAAAAGAGGAATGGGATCCGGAGTCAGACCTGCCGATCACCTATTGCGTTTCGCGCAAAGACGGGTGGGATTACGTCAGCAATATCTTTCCGAATGTGATGGTATTGCACATCGAAGACATTATTACCATCCGGCAACTGATCCCCCGGGGGGTCAACGAGGTTGACGTAGTCACCTACAATTTCGGCCGGCCCGGGGAATCCGAAGAAGCCCGCCGGCATCGCGCGTGGGTCGTGTCCAGCCAGTTCGGCGTGGCGGGCGTGGCGTCGCTCGACGACAAAATCGCCATGGAGGCCGTTCAGGCCGGCGCCACCGCCCGCTATTCGGACACGGTGCTGATGAGGGGGAAGCTTTCCGATTCCGTCGGCGATCTCACCAGTGAAATATCACTGCGCGGCTTCTATGAAAAATGGGTCGAATGCTTCAGCGGCCCGGAAAGCCCGGAGCAAGGCGTGAGGACAAAAAGTTGACTGCGCCGGCATTCACTACGGCGTCCAATCGCAACTCCGAACCCGACACCGCCGAATCCTTCTACTGGAAAAGCGAAGTGCAGGACTATATCCGCAAGCTCGGCGGACTTCTGGATAACCTCCAGGTGGGCGCGTTCGTGGAGGAATTTTCGGACGACGGCCACTACCAGCTCATCCCGCGCGAGAATCTGGAGGGCGGGTACCCGGTCTGCCTCATCGACGATTCCAAGCCGAGGCTGCGCTATCGCCAGCGAATGATCGAAAAACACTGGCACCACGAAAAATTCCGGGAACTGCGCATGCTCTCGCCGGTGTCGGTCGAGGTAACGGACGGTGGGCGTGCCGCAACCGCAGTCACCAATTTCGTGATCTTTCGAACGGATGACGACGGCGCCTCGAAATTGCATGTGTGCGGCACCTTTCACGACGAATTCGTGAAGCTGGATCGCTGGAGAATCAGGAATCGCAAAGCGATTCTCGATACGTATCTCCCGACACAGGCAATCGTGCTTCCGCCATGAGTCTCTCTTTGCAAAAAAGGCATGAATCGCCATGATCGAAAGAACCTCATGACAGGTAGAACCCTACAAAGCGAGTTGCTCGGCACGGAGACGCGCTACTACCAGACGGCGGACTACCGCACCCGCGCCATAGAAGTCGTCAACGGCAAGCTCCCGGTGATCCTGATGCACGGAGGCGGCGGCCACGCCGAGGCGTTTGCCCGCAACATGATGCCGATGAGCGAGTTCTGCCAGCCGATCGCGATCGACTTCATCTGGCATGGCCTGTCTTCCAAACCGGCTTTCTGGGGCGGTGCGCCACGCAGCGGGCGGCATTGGCTGGAGCAATTCACCGACCAGGTCATTCAGCTTCTCGACTGCAAAGGAATAGACAAGGCGGTGTTCGAAGGCGAATCGCTGGGCGGATGGATCGCGGTCGACATGGGATTGCGCTTTCCCGAGAGAGTCGTCGGTTTGATTCTGAATACCGCCTGGGGGATGAAATTCGATCCTTCCAAAGTGAAGGAGGACCAGGGGGATCTGGACGGGTTGCTCAAATCTTCGCTTGCGGCGCTCAACAATCCTTCCGCCGAACTGATCCGCAAGCGCATGGAATGGCTCATGCCGCTGGGCGGCGTGACTGACGAACTGATTGAAATTCGTCAACGCATCTGGGGAAGGCCGGACACGAAAGCGGCTTTGACCGAGTACTACCATCACCTGTTCGCTCCGGCCACGGATGTCGCGTTGTTCACCGAAGCGGATCTGGTGAAGATCAAATCGAAGACCTTGGCGCTCTGGACCACTCATAACCCGTTTCAGGGGGTGGACGCAGCGCATCGCATCGGGGAGGTCATGCCGAACGCCAGTGTTGCCATCATCGAAAATGCCGCGCACTGGCCGCAATGGGAAAAGCCCGAAGAGCACGATCGCATCGTGCGCGATTTCCTCGGGACGCTGTAACGGGAGCAGACTCGAATCCTCACAGGAGAATGCCATGATCGCGAATCAACTCGGTTACGTCGTCCTCAACGTTTCGGATCTGAACGCCTGGCGAACGCTGTCGGCCGACATCCTCGGCGCGGAGGAACGCAAAGGCGATGACGCGGCAGGCAGGGTGCGCCTCCGCCTGGATGAGCATCACCACCGGATCACGCTGCAGGCAGCGAAGAGCGATTCGATCGAGGCAATCGGGTGGGAAGTTCCGTCGGCGGACGAGCTGGAAGCGGTGCGGAAGGAACTGGCCAAACGGGGAATCGCGGTTTCGAACGGGACCGCGGCAGAGATTGAAGACCGGAAAGTTGTCGCAATGATTCGTTTTCGCGACCCGGATGGCTTTCCGACGGAGGTCTACTGCGGCCCCTTGATGGACGACATGCCGTTTCGACCGGCCCGCCCGATGTCTGGATTTTCCTGCGGTGCGCTGGGGATGGGCCACGTGGTGCTGATCGCAAAGGACATCCGGGCGTCTGCCCGGTTCTACCAGGAAGTGCTCGGGTTCAAGCTCAGCGACTACATCGCCTGGGACGAAGCCGATGCCGTTTTCATGCACTGCAATCCCAGGCACCACAGCCTCGCCTTCATCAACGAGTGTTACGGCATGAAAAGCGGCGACATTCACCATTTCATGCTCGAAACGAACTCGCTCGACGACGTGGGTCGTGCCTACGATTTGATCCGCAGCCGCAACTGTCCCCTGGTGATGACCCTGGGCCGGCACACCAACGATCAGATGACTTCGTTCTACCTGAAAGCGCCTTCGGGCTTCGCCATCGAATACGGCTGGGGCGGAATCCTGGTGGACGACGCCGATTGGCAGGTAAAGCGTTACTCGACGCCGAAGCTCTGGGGCCACGACTTGGTGGCGGGCTGATGATTTCCAGGGAAGAAAACGAGCGTCTCTGCCGAGTTGGACCCGCGACGCCAATGGGCCGGATGCTGCGCCACTTCTGGCTTCCCGCCCTGCTCGAAAAAGAGCTCCCGGAGCCGGATTGCCCGCCGGTGAGACTGCGCCTGCTCGGAGAGGATCTCGTCGCCTTCCGCGATACCGGCGGGCGCGTCGGTATCCTCGAGGCCCATTGCGCCCACAGACGCACGAGCCTGTTCTTCGGACGCAACGAGGAAAACGGGCTCCGCTGCATTTACCACGGATGGAAGTACGATGTGGAGGGCAACTGCGTCGACATTCCGGCCGAACCGGGTGGCGGCGAAAGTCTGAAGCCGCTGGCGAAGCGGGTCGCGTATCCCACCGCGGTGCGGGGTGGGGTGATCTGGATCTATATGGGACCCCCGGAGTTTCCGTCGGCGCTGCCGGAGTTCGAGTGGTCGACATTGCCGGAGCGGCAACGCACGGCGACCAAGCGCCTGCAGAAGTGCAATTGGGTGCAGGCAGTCGACGGGTCGGTCGATTCGGCGCACGCCCCGTTTCTGCACGGTCGCAAGGAGCTGTCTGCCGGCGGGGCGCCGCTGGCCAGCCATTGGGACGCCAGCCTGCGTCCGGTGATCGAGACTAAAAAAAGCCCGGCGGGATTGCTCATCGGAGCGAGGCGACCGGCGAACGCCGGCCGTTATTTCTGGGGTATCAGCCAGTTCCTGCTCCCTTTCTACCAGATGTTTCCCCCTGCGTTCAGCGAAGCCGCCGATTCGAGCAACTGCGAGTACGCCGGACACGCCTTCGTCCCGATCGACGACGAAAACACCTGGACCTGGTCCTTCAGCGCCAACCCCCACCGTGACTACACCGACAAGGAACTCGAGTTCTGGGGAGGGGCCGACGGCATATGGGGACCCATCGACGAAAAATACATGCCGCGCATGAACAGCGAAAACGACTACGGCATGGACCGCCAGGCGCAGCGCGACGGTCGTCTTTTCTCGGGGATTGAAACGTTCCTCGACCAGGATATGGCAGTGCAGGAAAGCCTCGGGGCCATCGTCGATCGCACGCGTGAGCTCCTGGGGCATTCCGACACCGCGATCGTGCACGTTCGCCGGCTCCTGCTGCAGCTTGCCGAGAGCTGCAGCAAAGGCAACGCGCCCGAGGCATCGAAGGTCGGTGCCTGGTACAACGTGCGCTCGGCCTCGATCGTTCTCGACCCGGAGGTGCCGTTTGAACGAGGTGCCGCGAATCTTCGAATCGGAGGAGTGACATCATGAAAATTCCAATCCGTTGGCTGGTCGTGCTTGTAGCGGCCCTGCACTTTTTCCCGTTTACCGCGCTGTCGCAAACCTTTCCGTCGAAGCCGGTACGCATCGTCGTGCCCTACCCGCCGGGCGGCGGTGTCGACAGCGTCGCACGGCCCCTCTCCGACTGGCTCGGCCGGCTGTGGGGACATGCAGCCGTGCTCGAGTACAAGCCCGGCGGGGCGAGCATCATCGGCGCCGAGATCGTGGTGCGCAGTGCGCCCGACGGCTATACGCTTTTGCTCACCAGCGATTCGACAGTCACCAGCCATCCGCATTTGTACTCGAAGCTGCCCTACGATCCGATGAAGGATCTGGCCCCCGTCACGCAGCTTGTAGGGGTGCCATTGATGGTAGTGGCGCACGTGTCGGTCAGCGCCAATTCACTCGAGGAGCTGGCTGCCTTTGGTAGAGCCAACCCCGGCGCGCTCAATTACTCCTCTATCGGCAACGGCAGCCAGGCGCAGCTCATGTTCGAGAGCCTTGCGGCGCAATCCGGCGCCCGCTTCACGCAGATTCCCTACAAAGGTAACGCGGCCGCACTCCAGGCGATCATCGCGGGAGAGGTGCAGTTCGGCATCGCACCCACGGTGTTTTCGCGCGGCTACATTCAGGCGGGAAAGCTGAAGCTGCTGGCCATTTCACGCTCGGAACGGGAACCGCTCATGGCACAGGTTCCGACGGTGGGCGAAGCGGGATTTCCCAACATGGACTCCCGCGCCTGGTTTGGCGTGCTCGCTCCCCGTGGTACGCCGGCGGCCATTCTCACGAAGATCCAGTCCGATATGGCCAGCATCCTGTCCAACCCGGAATACCGTGAACGATACCTTGTGAAGAGCGGTTACGACACGGTCGCCAGCTCGCCCGAACAATTCGCCGCTTTCTTGCGCTCGGACCTGGAGCACAAGGCACAGATGATCAAAGCCGCAGGCATTCGTCAGGAATGAGGAAGAATCCACTTCAAAATGAGGGGAAACATCCCCTCATGCTCCCCTCATACTCCCCTCATGCTCCCCTCATGCTCCCCTCATGCTCCACTATGTCAGCCCATTGCGAAACTCGTTTTGCAACGGGTTCTAAGTTGATTCTCACCTCTTTTTTCTCTGGAATGCGCTGAGCACAGGGTGCCGACCGGGCTGGATTTCAGTTGCTGCTGATCCTGGAACAGACACTCAACGGCCTGCAGCTCGGGGTGTTGCTGTTCCTCATGGCGGCCGGGCTGACGCTGGTTTTTGGCGTCATGCAGATGATCAACCTCGCGCACGGCTCGATGTTCATGATCGGCGCCTATGTTTGTGCCGCGGTATTCGCGGCCAGCGGCTCCTACGTCACCGCCCTGCTCGCCGCGCTCGTTGTCGCTCTGACGGTCGGCATTGGAATCGAGGTGCTGATTTTTCGTTCCCTGTACCAGCGCGATCACCTTGACCAGGTGCTTGCCACATTCGGCCTCATCCTGGTTTTCAACGAGCTGATGCGGGTCATATGGGGACCATCGGCATTGCACGCCGGCACCCCCCCGTTTCTCGGGGGTCATATTGAAATTATTCCGGGCATACCGTATCCGGTTTATCGACTAGCCATCCTAGGTGTCGGCCTGGTGCTGGCGATCCTTCTATACCTCCTCGTGGCACATACGAAACTGGGTATGCTGATACGAGCGGGCGCCTCGAACCGCATTATGGTCCAGGCGCTGGGCGCGAATATCGGCCTTATCTATACGCTCGTCTTTGGCCTGGGCGCGGTACTCGCCGCCTTTGCCGGTGTCATGGCCGCGCCATTGCTTATCGTTGAGCCGGGAATGGGTGAAGGACCGCTAATTCTCGCGTTCGTCGTGATCGTCATCGGGGGAATCGGTTCTGTAAAAGGCGCCCTGGTCGGAGCGATATTTGTCGGATGGTTCGATACGATGGGACGCGCTTTCCTGAAGCCGATATTGGGACTTTTGATGTCTCCCGCAGCCTCTCAGGCGGCAGCGCCCGCGATCGCATCCATGCTGATCTACATCCTGATGGCGGTCGTCCTGCTTTTCCGCCCACGCGGTTTGTTTCCGCCGCGCACCAGGTAGACGAATGAAACCGCTACGGCAGGTGTCACTGGGTACAGGGGCGCTGATACTGCTCTTTATTCCTCAGCTCCTGGACCTTACCGGTCAGGCCTATTACATGGGATTCTTCATCCGGGCAGTCGCCTTCGCAATTGCAGCTATCAGCCTGGACCTGATACTCGGCTTCGGCGGGATGGTTAGTTTCGGACATGCCGCCTATCTTGGCGTCGGCGCCTATGCGCTCGGCATACTGTTGCGGCACGGCGTAACCAATGTTCTCGTCCACCTGTTGGTTGCCCTATCCGCCTCGGCACTCGTTGCCCTGCTGATTGGAGCAGTGTCCCTTCGCACCAAGGGCATTTACTTCATTATGATCACCCTGGCCTTCAGCCAGATGCTGTACTACCTGGGCGTCAGCTTGAGCGCCTATGGAGGGGACGACGGAATGAGTTTGCCCACCCGCAGCGACTTCTTTGGCGTCGTCGACTTTTCCGGCGACACCGCGCTGTACTATCTGGCACTGGGTGCACTGGCCATATTTGTCTGGACAAGCCGGCATCTGGTGATATCGCGCTTTGGCATAGTCATCCGCGGTGCGAAATCCAATGAACGCAGGATGATTGCCCTGGGTTACCCGGTCTACCGCTATCAGTTGCTCGCCTTTGTCCTGTCCGGCGCAATGTGCGGCGTAGCGGGGATGCTGCTGGCCAATCAGGCGCTGTACGTGTCCCCATCGGTGATGCAATGGACCCGATCGGGCGAGTTGCTGGTAATGGTCCTGTTTGGCGGGATGGGCACGCTATACGGAGCGGCCGTAGGCAGTTTCATGCTTCTATTGTTGGAACAATTGCTCTCTCATGTGACGGAGCACTGGCCGATTATCCTCGGATTTACACTGCTGCTGGTGGTGCGCTTCGCCAAGCGCGGGTTGTTCGGGTTGGCAACTCAGGTCTGGAACCTGCGCGAACGGACAAGAATTGGCTGAAGCCCTACTGCAGGTTGAACGACTGACCAAGCGTTTCGATGGCTTGATTGCCACGGACAAAGTGGGTCTGGAGATTCCCGAGCGCGAGTTCCACGCAATTATCGGCCCCAACGGAGCCGGAAAGACGACGCTGGTTGCCCAGCTGACCGGTGAACTGGAACCCGACGAGGGTACGATCCATTTTTCCGGCCGTGACGTGACGAGGGTCTCCGCAAGTGCCCGGGTGCTGCTCGGGATCGCACGTTCTTTTCAGATCAGCAGCGTTTTCCCGGAATTCACCGCGGTCGAGAACGTGTCGATCGCGATTCAGGCACGCCTGGGGCACAGCTTCCGGTTCTGGCGTAACGCCCTGCTCGACCCTGTTGTTCGGGAGCCGGCGCTCGCCGCGCTGGAGCAAGTCGGTCTCGCCGATCGCGCGGAAGTCCTGGCCGGGCATCTTGCCTATGGAGAGAAGCGTGTTCTGGAACTGTCCATGGTGCTTGCTGCACGTCCGCGTCTGTTGCTGCTGGACGAACCGATGGCAGGACTTGGAAACGAAGAGTCCGTGCGCATCCTGAAGCTGCTGGCAGCCCTGAAGGGGTCCACGACGATACTGCTGGTAGAGCACGATATGAGGACGGTATTTGCACTTGCCGATCGAATCTCCGTGCTTGTCTACGGGCGGATCCTGGCGACAGGCCGTCCTGCGGAGATTCGCGTCAATCAGGACGTCAGGAATGCGTACCTGGGCCAGGTCGGGGCGCAGGTCGGAGCGGGGTGATGCTTTCGGTAAGCGGTCTCAAGGTAAGGTACGGGGACAGTCAGGCGCTGTTCGGCGTTACGCTGGAATCAGGTCCCGGCATGGTCGTGACCCTGCTGGGACGCAACGGGATGGGTAAGACGACCACAATCTCCGCGATCATGGGAATTGTCCCTGCGGACGATGGCGAAATCGTGTTTCGCGGACAACCGATTCGGGGTTGGGCGATGCATCGCATCGCGAGACTCGGAATCGGCCTGGTGCCCGAGGGGCGGCAGATCTTTCCCAATCTGAGCGTAAGGGAAAATCTCCTGGCAACGGCGAGACCCGGGCCCAAGGGCAACCGTCCCTGGACTCTCGCCGCAGTGCTATCGCTATTCCCGGCATTGAACGAGCGATTGGGGAGCCAGGGAGCGGTGTTGTCCGGCGGGGAGCAGCAAATGCTCGCCATTGCGCGCGCCCTGATGACGAATCCCGACCTGCTGATACTCGATGAGGCTACCGAAGGTCTCGCCCCCCTGGTGTGCACTGAAATCTGGCGAGTGATCCGGTTGCTGAAATCGCAGGGACAGTCGATTCTCCTGGTGGACAAGAACGTCGAGGCCCTCACCAGCGTTGCGGACAGGCACTACATTCTGGAGAAAGGCCGCGTCGTCTGGTCCGGGAATTCCAGCGAGCTTATAGCCAGTACCTTTCTCGAGCAAGGTTACCTGGGACTGTGATGCCCGGGAACAGGACCTCGCTGTGCTTCGTTGATACTTGCGAAACTTCGTGACACGAATCGTCAACAGCACTGTCATTCCTGCGAAGGCGGGAATCCAGATTCGCTCGACGATAATCCATGGGTCCCCGCTTTCGCGGGGACCACGAAAAAGTGTCGTACGGTTACGTAAATTCTCAATAGTTAAAGAAGCAGAACAGGCGATGAAATTCTAATCTTGCGGGGTCACCCAATTGTTCCGTAACCGATCCGATTCGCCGAAATTGTCTGACGGGGCGCCGACTACGCCGCAAACCGCAGGGGGCACGGAAGCTGCAGAGAGCAGCTTGAGCAAAGGGTTGCGGGTGTTGGAATTCCTGGCGTCACAGACTGAGCCCGTGGGCGTCTCTGAAGTGGCGCGGGGCTGCGGGCTCACCAAGACCACGGCTCATCGCAACCTTCAAGTCCTTATCGAGAATGGATACGTAAGCAAAGACCGCTCGGGTTATTCGCTGAACCTGAGACTGTGGACGATTGCGAATGCGAGTCTCCGAAAATTCGATATTCGCGACGCCGCGCGCAGCCACATGGCCGATCTATGCCAGGTTACCAACGAGGTCGTGCACCTTTCCATGCTGCACGATGACCGGGTCGTAATCATGGACAAGGTTGACGCGGCCCAACCACTTCAGGCGCATGCCCCCGTCGGAAGTACCGGACCGGCACACTGTCTCGCCACCGGGAAGGCGATACTTGCCTATGTCGAAGACTCTTATGTCGATCTGAAGATGAACCATCTGAAGGCCTACACCAATCGAACCATCCGGACGAAGACGGCGCTCAGGCAGGCCCTCGCCCAGATTCGCCGGGACGGATTCGCCGTCGCGAATGGTGAATGGTTCGAGAACATCGTCGGCATCGCGGCACCGATAATGGATGCATTGGGCAAACCGGTCGCTGCGATCGGCATCGCCGGCCCGACCGATCGGCTGACAAAAGCTATCATCGCCGAGTTTGCACCGCGGGTGGTCGCGGCGGCTCGAAGTATCTCCAGCACGCTTGGGCAACGAAATTGATTGGGAGTATCGATTTGAGGCGTCTACTGACTTGCGTCGCAGCCGCAGCAGTCTGCGCATCAACCGCGTACGCACAAGAATGGCCCGTGCACCCCGGTGCGCGTCAAGGTAGTTGTCGCCTCGGTCATGCAGAGATCCGTTGAATATCGTTACCGGCCAGGTGCGTCTTTGTGTTGGAGTCACGCTCATTCTTCAGTGGCGCCGTCGACGTCATTGCCGCAACCGATATCGTGATTACCTTGCCTCCGCAGTTACTGCGTACATTGGTTGCGAGCGGGAAGTTGATCGAAATTCCATTGGCCAAGCCGCTCGTGCCTTTGCGCGTTGGCATGTACACGCGCGCTGACTCGCCGCCTTCCCGGGCAACCAAAGCCGCAACGGAAATCATCGTGGCCATAGCGCGCCGCTATGCCAATTCAAGGGAGCTTGGCAACAACGCGCCGTTCACCGGCCCTGGTGCCACTCAGCAGCGAAGGCGCGTCAAAAGGATTGAATGAACGCGGTCAAAGGGTCAGGCTCAATATTTCTCTTTGCGTCCCGATACGGCTCGCGCTACCCGACGCACTCCCAAGCCAGTACACACCCGACTGCACGGCCTGCAAGGCCACGAAGCCTCTTGCACGGGGGTGAGCGGGTTATCCGGATCGATGTCGGCCAGGCAGATCATGCCCTCCTCTTGAGTAACGGTTTCGCCGTTGACTTGGCCACTGCGTCGCCGGCACGGCGATCGCACAGCCACCTGCGTACCAGGTTCGAATTGAATCCATTGGCCAGTGCCTCCGCCGCGAGCGGCGCCCCGGGAGCAGTCGATCTTTCATGTGCGCTGAGAGACGTTCTCGGCAGGGGTTTTGGCGGCACTGGTTGCAAGAACTGCCCCCACCGACAACTCCAGGCAATCTAACCTGCCCAGTTTGCCAACCCTGTCGCCAAAGAATCATTCCGCTTGATGGTATATGATGCCATCACGATGCGCAAAGCGACGCTGATCGTTGACACCAAAACCGTGCTCCAGGACGGTCGCATTTTGCAGCGCAGGATATGGCAACTGCCGCAGCCTGAGCCGGGGCGGCCTTTGGGATGGAAGTATCGGCTCTACTGTGGCCTGGAGGGACGCACCATCGTGCGCTACGACAACGAAAGCGGCAAGGGCGATCACCGGCACGTCGGCGCTCAAGAACGGGAATTCCCCTACGTCTTTACCTCGCTTGCGCAATTACTGGCCGACTTTGCGCGGGATGTGGAACGACTTTCCGGAGAGATCACATGAAACGCATTGAAATCGACGTCATCGACCCCAAGCAGGAGCAAGCTGCGCTATTGGCCTGGGCAGCACGCGCCGATCAGGGCGCTCGGCAACGGGCCGGCACTCCAAAACTTCACTTCGCGAGCTACCGGCAACTTCACGCCACGCTCACCGAGAAGCGCATGGACCTGCTGGAGTATGTGGCGACAAACGAGGTGTCGAGCATTCGCCAACTGGCGAGCCGGCTGGGGCGCGATTACCGCAATGTCTATGATGATGTGCAGCGGCTGGTTCAGCTTGGTCTGATCGAAATTGAAGCCGGGGCGTTAAGTGTGCCGTATGACGAGATCGGTATTCGCAAGAAATTGCGCAAAGCGGCGTAGTCTGGTTGCCAGAGGTTGAATTTGTCGCGGAAGCGTCCGGTGTGCTCATCAGGGCACTCGCGCAGATCTCGCAAGGCGCCGCTGGCGAGAGTCCGCGCCGGGTCAATGTGCGCAGAAAGACGGCTTCCTTCCGACATCCTGGACGTCGCCATGGGCACCCCACACGCCGACATCTCCGGGCGGGGGCTGCGACAGCTACTTCGGGATTCCGCGCTGCGCCTCCCGCATCCCCCGCTCAAACCGCTCCGCCGTCATCCCCATCATCGGGCGATACAGGGTGCGCAATAGCCAACGCGGCACCCATTGCCCGCGACTGACTTATAGTCAAATCGCAAAGAACGGCAAAATCGTCTATGAAGCCGCTCACTTGTGAATGGGTGATCAAGGCGGAAGGCGACTACGCCACAGTGGCGCGCGAGAAACGCACTCGCAAATTGCAAAAGTACGATGTGAACGGCACCGGACAGTAGCCGTCACTCCGGCTCGATGCCCGCCGATTTCACCAGTTTTTCCCACTTGGCAAGACTGGATTCCACCATCTTCGCGGTCGCGTCCGGGTTGCTCGGATAGGGTTCGGCCCCGAGGCGGGTCAGCAGTTCACGTCCTTTCGGGCTCAACATGACGGCGTTGCACAGATCGGCGAATTTCTGCGCGATGTCTTTCGGCGCGCCGGCCGGATAGAAGAGGGCCATCCAGGCGTTCAGCGCTTCGAAACCGGCGTAGCCGGATTCCGCCATCGTGGGTAGCTCGGGCGCGGAAGGATTGCGCGTCGCGTTGGTCACGGCCAGCGCCTTCACCCGTCCGGCCCGCGACTGCGGCAGGCCGAAGGTCACGTCGGAAAACATGAACTGGATCTGGCCGCCCATCAGGTCGGTCAGGGCCTGCGGGTTGCCTTTGTACGGCACCCGCACCGCATCGAATCCGGCCTGCTGGCGATACAGTTCGGCGGCAATGCGCACCGATGCGTTGCCGGCGCCATAGGAATATTTCCCGGACTGCGCCTTGAGAAACGCCGTGAGTTCCTGCACCGTGTTCACCGGAACCGTTTGCGGATTGATTAGCAAAATAAAGCCCACCGACAGCGCGGTTGTCACCGGCTGGAAATCCTTGACCGGATCGAACGGCAGCTTCTTGTAGAGGAACGGACTGATGCCGTGCGTCGAGTTGGGCGTGAACAGCACCGTATAGCCGTCGGGCGCCGATTTGGCCACATGCTCCGCGGCGACAATACCGATGCCCCCCAGCTTGTTTTCGACGATGAACGCCTGGCCGGTGCGCTCGCGCAGATGTTCGGCGAGAAAACGCGCGACATTGTCCGTGCCGGAGCCTGCCTGATAGCCGGTGATGATGGTGACCGGCTTCGCCGGCCACGCGGCGGCGCGGCCCGCTCCCTGCGCCAGTGCGCCCGCGGCAAGGCCTGCCGCAACGACAGCGAATGCAATTCCGGCGAATCTCATCTTTGCCCCTCGACAAGAGAACGATTGCGTTTCATGCGCCGCTTGCGCCATTGACCGCCAACCCCCGCACTATTCCCATCCCCGTCAGCCACTCGGGAATGTTGCGGTGATACAGCATCTCGGTGTGATAAGGGCCGCTGGCGGCGCGCAAGGCGGAGAACGCCGCCACCCAGGTGCGCACCTCGTGGCCGCCGCGTCCCGCCACCTTTTCCATATCGTCTCGCAAGGCATCTGCGCGCTCCAACTCGCCGGATTCGAGCAATGCCATGAAATCGCGGTCCCACTTCTCATCCGGCGCCAGCATGGTGTTCTCGCCCTCGAGAAACCTGCGCGTCTCGTCCGTCACGCGGACCATTATGTCTTCCAGGTCCTGCGCCGAAAACTGCTGGCGCTCGATGATGCGCTCGCGCACCGCGGGCGGCGCCGTTTCCAGGTCGGGTACGGGCGGATCATGCGACAGCCCGCCCGAGGCGATGACCACCACCCGCTGGTCCAGCCCGACAAGGAAGCGGCCGATGGCCGCGCCGAATTCGCGCACCCGCCTGAATGCAGGCAGCGGCTTTGCCCAGCAGTTGATGAAAATCGGCAGCACCGGCCATTGATCCAGTCCGAGCTTCAGCCAGTCGAGCGGCTGCACGATGCCGTGATCGACCTTCATGCGATGGGAGAACGCGGGGTCGAAGCCTTCGCCATGCATGAAACGCGTGCAGGCAAGGGCCACATCGGCCGGCACCCGCAGCGGCCCGGCGGAACTGCGCCAGTCGCCCAGGCTGTGCGCTGCCATGCCGATGCAGAACGGCGGCATCAGGTCGTTGAAAAAGCCGCGGTAGTGGTCGGGGCCGAACACCACGATCAAATCCGGCTTGAAGTCCCGCACCCAGGCGCCCAGATCGGCGAGCACGCGATTGTGCAGCGGCTCGCTGTCGGGATCCTTCGGCGTCAACTGCCCCTTGAGGGGGCTATGGGAAATGCCCAGTGCTGCAATGGTGGTCGTCATGTCGGTATCCGCTTTCTCATCGTTCAGTTTGCGCCGCCGCTTCAGATCGGCAGATACAGCAAGTCGGCCGGTTTGTCGTTCGCCACCACCGCCACGCAGCGCGCGATTTTCAGGCTGCCGCCGCGCTCGGCCAGGTCGAACCGGTACTGCCCGGTGTAGCTGACTGCACTCTCGCGAAACACCGCGAAATTGGCGGAGGCCGGCAGTGCCGCGCCGGTATCGCCGGCCCGGTCCAGCATGATGCCGGTGAGCAGGTGCACCTGCATCGCCTGGTCGATGGCGGTGCCCATGTCGATGCGGTTGCGCAGCTTCTCCATCGATTCGCCGATGAGATAGAGGTGATTGTCGCGCGCATGGTCCTGATGGCGCACCACGCCGTAAAAAGCGTCATCGGTGAACAGTTCCAGCCAGTCCGCGAAACGCCTGTCGTCGAGCGCGCGCACGTACGCGCCGAAGAGGCGCTCCACCCGCAAGTGCAGTTCCAGGTCCGCCGCGCGCCGTCCGCCCGCGATCACTGGCGCGCCTCGCCGTGCATGTAGTGGCGCCAGGCGTCCCAGAAGCCGCGTATCGAATGCTCGTCGGCCACGCCGCCGCGCGGACCCGCGCGGTGCAGGCCGCGCGTGATGAGCAGGTCGCCCGCCCCTTTCGCCTTCAATCCCTGCTGCACCAGCTTCAGCACGCGCAAGTCATCCATCATGATGCGCCCGCCCGGACCCCAGGCGGCGTTGAAACGTTCAGCCACCGCATCCTGCCCTGCCTTGTCCATTGCCGCGGGCGCGAGGCAGTAGGTCAGCACGCGCGTGCGGTCGGGTCCGTCCGGCTTGATGATGCGCAAGCCCGTCATGTCGAGCACCGGGTGGTAGACCCCGAGAAAAGCCGGAAATATCGCAATGTTCACGCGGTGCGTGCGCGTCTTCTGCAACTGCATCTTGTCCGGCGGATCCTGCCATTCGAGCACGCTGTGCAGGCCCAGTTTGGCGCAGGAGCGGCTGGCTTCTTCCGCCGCCGCCGCGGTTTTCGCTTCGGCGACCGGCGGCGCGTCGTCGCTTCCCGCCGCCTCGCGCCGCTGCTTCATGTAGTCGCCGCCATAGCGAAAGCCCGGCGTATTGCGGTACACCCCGGCATGCAGATATTCGGCGTGGTAATCGTCCAGGGTATTTTCGTAGAGCAGCTTCCAGTTGCCTTCGTAGGTGTATTCATACGAGCCCACGGCAAACTGCGCGCCGCCCTCGTAGGTCGCGATCTCCTTCAGGTACGGCGCCGCGCTGCCCAGATACTCGGTCAGCGCGGGCGCATCCGGCGCGAAGCTGCCGAAGACCAGGCCATGGAAAATTTCCACCCGCGGGATCGGCGACAGTCCGTGCTGCGCTTTGTCGAAATCCGGGCCGAAGCCTTCCGGGCGCGGCGCCACCGCGAGGCGCCCGCGCGTGTCGTATTCCCAGTGGTGATAGGCGCACTGAAAATGATCGCGGCAGCCCTGCCGCTCGACTTCCACAATGGCGGCGCGATGGCGGCAGCTGTTGAAGAACACGCGGATGGCGCCGTCGTCGCCCTTGATGGCAATGACCGGCTGCCCCGCCAGATCGGTGGTCCTGAAATCGCCGGTCTTCGCCAGTTCGCTCTCGTGCGCCACGAACAGCCAGGACCGCTCGAAGATGCGTTGCAGTTCCTGATCGAGGATTGCGGCGCTGGTGTAGCAGCGCCGGTCCACGGTCGGCCCCGCGTGCAGCTTCGCTGGCGGTTCGGTCATGGTTTGCTCTGCTCTTCCGGGGAATTGCGCATCGGTGCTCAGTGTGCCGCGGTGTTGACCCGCCCGCGACCGGCTTCCCAGACGACCGGAAAGGCATGATCGTCGTTCGGCGGCTCGCCCGGCTTTATGCGGGGCACGCGCGCCAGCGCCACGGTGTAGGGCTTGGGATCATAGACCGCGTCATCGCCGAAGAAGCGGATCGACAGCCCGACCCTTCTGTGGGCGGACGGCGGATTGGCGCCTGCGCCGTGCACCACCAACGGATGGTGGCAGAGCACATCGCCCGGTTGCAGGTCCCAGGAGAGCATGCGTGCGCCGGGCTGTGGTTCGCTGAAATCGGGGCATTCCTCCAGTGCCTGGTTGATGTTCTCGGACTTCGCGTCGGGCCGCCCCGTGCGGTAGTACTTGTTCCAGCGATGCGATCCGGCGACATACTCCACGCCGCTGGTCGCTTTGGTGACAGGGGTGAGGGCAATCCAGATCGAGACGATGTCGCCACCCATGAACGGCCAGAACGGCAGGTCCTGGTGCCAGTTGGTGCGCGTCTGCGTGCCCGGCTCCTTGATGAACAACTGATCGTAGAAATAGCGCACCGAGGACGCTTCCATCAGCCGCGCAGCCACTCGCGCGACCGGCGACTCATCGCGCAGCGCCCTGAAATCCTCGTCGCGCCAGGCCATCCACAAGTTGCGGTAGAAGCGCCCGCCGCCGGGTTCGTGCTTGTCGCGCGTCTCGCTGTCGGGATAATCCATGAGGCGCACCGACGCCGCCAGCATGCGCTTGCACCAGGCCGCATCCAGAACGTTGCGCACGCAGATCGCGCCGTCGTCGCGATAGGCCTGCACGTCGGCGTCGGTAACCAGCCTTGTCACTGTGTCCTGCATGGGGGATCCTCGGTCTTCAATCCTGGATCAGGGTAACCAGCGGTGCAGCGATTGTAAATCGCCGGACCATCGCGACGAACGGGTAACGGCGGACCTTGCGGGCAGTGTCTAAACCAGTTCCTGCAGCACAGCCGCCCAGGCAGCAGGCGCGGTCACCATCGTTCGAGCTGATATCGTAGAAGCCACATCCGTTCGGGCTGAGCCTGTCGAAGCCACATCCGTTCGGGCTGAGCCTGTCGAAGCCACACCCGTTCGGGCTGAGCCTGTCGAAGCCACACCCGTTCGGGCTGAGCCTGTCGAAGCCCATCCATCGATACGCTCAGGATGAACTGCAACGGGTCTGTCCTTCGACAGGCTCAGGACGAACGGCAGGAGTTTGATCATTGCCGCGAGAGACTCGGTAAAGCGGCAAGGCGCGGGAATAAATACCATTTCCAATATACCATATGCCCGCTGATTACCGTAGTCAGGCCACTTTACAATATAAAACTACCCAATTGTCCGGCAATCTCCCCCGCCCCTACTCCGGTCCGTGGATGCTGATCTTGCGCGGCTCGGCCCAGCCAGCGGCGATCTGCACCACGTCCTCCGGTGTGCGCCGCGTCGGGTGCTGGTACCACGGGGCTTCCTTGAGCAGGGGGAAGTCGTCGTAGGTGCCGTGGTCGTAGCCAAGGAAGCGCCGCGCCGGGTTGAGGTCGTTCTTCACCGGCAGCCTCAGCCCGTACTTCTTCCAGATCTCGTAGCGGTTCGTCATCAGGCGGATGTAGAACTCGGTCGGCACCGCGGGCTGCTCGTGTTCCCTCGCCAGGTTGGAATTCGGTTCGCGGCGCCATTGGTTGAAGCGCGGATCGACGCCGTGGCTCATCATGACTTCCAGGCCCTCGGTAGTAGAGGCGAGCGCTTCATCGATGCTGGCAAAGCCGTGCGGCTTCGCCATCTCGATGCCGGAGACGAAGTTCGGCCGGACGTTGAATTCCCCCAGCACATCCACCGAATCCAGCGTGCGCTTGATCCATTCGTCGTAGCCGATGCGGCGGTTCTTGCCCGGGTTGATCCACTCGAACAGACGCCGGTCCCACACCTCCATGTTGGCATCGTGTCCGTCCATGCCCTCGGCGTGCAGCCACTTGATCTCGTCCATCGTCTTGGCATTGGTCTGCAGCGTCACGTGGCGGCGCGGCCCGCCGTATTTCAGCGCGCGCAGGTACTGGGCATAGAACTCGTCCTCTTTCTTGCCCTGCAGCGTCTTGGTGATCGTCCCGCCGCTGATGATGAAGCGCACCGGCACCTGATAGCCTTCCTTCGCCAGTGCTTCGCGGCTCACCTCCCGGCTCACTTCCTCCACGTAATCGACGCGTTTGACCGGCGCATTCTGGGTGAACTTCTTCGACTCCTTCATCTGGCGCGCGTTCTCGTTGATGTCGCAGAAGCGGCATTCCTCCTTCGGGCCCCAGTACTGGCACTGGCGGAATACGGTCACGAAATAACCGTAGGCAATGATTTCGTGATACGTCAGCCCGTCTTCGAAGCGCTTCGCGTAGTAGTCCGGCGCGATCGGGTAGCTCACGTTGCTGATGACCTGCCCGCCTTCGGTCAGCACCAGGCGACCGTCGAGGACGTCGACAACATAGGGCGAGCTCGGGTCCAGGGTGGTCTGTATCATCACCGGCCGCAGATCGTAGGGCCCCTGGAAGATGTAGAACCATTCGGGGACCTGGCGCGCCTCGTTGCGCTTGAGGGAATCCATGCGCACCAGGTCGTAGGAGAACAGCCGGTAGGACTTGACCAGCGACCCCTTGGTCGCGGCAAGCGCGGCATCGGTGAACCAGTGGCCGTGGCTCAGCAGTTCGATCTTGATGACAGCCTCGCGCGGCGACTCGGGAAACCGGCGAAACAACTCCTCGATCTCCGCGATTGCGGACCGTGCCTTCAATACTGCGCTCATGGTGCAGTCCTCCTGGTGGTTCTGATGGTTCGTTTCCTGTTTCACTCGGGCATCGCGGAGATACTAGGGGTCGCCACATTCGCATGTCAATCTTGATTCCGCCTCAATGCGTGCTTGCGACTCGATGATGGGCAGCCACTTCTCTTTTCCCTTTTCGCCTGCCACTGTGTCAATATTTTGTTTTGCGCAAATCCAGGGAGAGGCAGATGAACGAGTACAAGTACGAGAACGTGAAAATCGATATCCGGGACGGCATCGCCTGGGTGATGCTGAACCGTCCGGAAAAGCGCAACGCGATGAGTCCCGCGCTTCATTACGAAATGGACGATGCGCTGCCGCGGCTCGAATACGACGATGAGGTGAAGGTGGTCGTGATCACCGGCGCGGGCGGAAACTTCAGCGCCGGCCAGGATCTGCAGAAATTCTTCAAGGACCTGGAGAACAACCCGTTCGAAATGAGCAAGGCCCAGGCTGCCGCGAACCGCTGGCGCTGGGAGAAGCTCTCCAACTTCAACAAGCCCACCATCGCCATGGTTCACGGCTATTGCGTGGGTGGCGCATTCATGCAGCTGCTGGCGTGCGACTTCGCCGTGGCGGCGCACAATGCCGTCTTCTCGCTGTCGGAAGTCAACTGGGGAATACTGCCCGGCGCGCTGGTTGCAAAGGTGGTCGCGGACATGGTGCTGCCCCGCCATGCGCTGTATTACGCCTCGCTTGGCGAACCTTTCGACGGCAAGGAGGCGGTGCGCATCGGCATGGCGAACATCTCCGTGCCGCCCGAAAAACTGGAGGAAGCGACCATCGATCTCGCGCGCCGGCTGATGAAGAAAAGCCCTGCCGTGCTGCGCGCCACGAAGCAGGCGATACGGCACGTGCGCACCATGGACGTCCCGCAATCCTACGATTATCTGTCCGCGAAAGGCGCCGCCATCAAGGTGAACGACCAGCAGGACTCGTACAATACCGGCCTGCGCCAGTTTCTGGACAAGGAATATAAACCCACGTTCCAGCCTTTCAAACTGGGCACCCTGCTCGCCGACCAGACGAAGAAATAGCCACCGGGGAACCAAGCGCCATGCCAGCATACGGATATCCGCAAGCCACCTCAGCCATGCAATTCCCGCATCGCCTTTGCGCTGCTCCGCCGATCGGGATCGGCGTGCTGGCGATTCTCCTCGCGCTCGCCTGCACGGTGTCACAGGCGCAGACGTTTCCGTCCAGGACGGTGAGAGTCATCGTGCCCAATGCAGCCGGCGGGCCCTCGGACCTGGTCGGACGGGTGATTGCACAGAAGCTCTCGGAAGGCTGGGGACAGCCGGTGGTTGTCGAGAACCGTGTCGGCGCGGGAGGGAATATCGGCGTCGACGCGGTCGCCAAGGCCGCGCCCGACGGCTACACGCTGCTGGCGACCAACTCGGCGCCCATCGTCGTCAATCAGAGCCTGTACGCGAAGATTCCCTACGACCCGCTCAAGGACCTCGCCACCATCTCGCTGCTGGCGAGCGCGCCCATGGTGCTGGTGGTGCCGGCGAGTTCGCCGGCGAATAGCATGGCGGAACTGATCCGGTACGCCAAGGCGAACCCCGGCAAGCTGACCTTCGGCTCGCTCGGCAGCGGCACCGGGCCGCACCTCGCCGCGGAAATGTTCAGGTCCCAGTCGGGAATCGATATTCTCCACGTCCCCTACCGCTCGGTGTCGCAGGTGCACGCGGCGCTGATGGTGGGCGAACTGTCGATGCACTTCGACGTGCCCACGGTGCTCTCCCAGGTGCAGGCCGGGAAAATGAAGGCGCTGGCGGTGACCGTGAAGTCCCGCTTCGGCCTCGCGCCCAACGTACCCACCGTAGTCGAGTCGGGCCTGCCCGATTACGAGATGAGCCTCTGGTACGGATTGCTCGCGCCGAGCGGCATCGGCAGCGAGGTGAAGGCGCAGATACACGCGGCAACGATGCGTGTACTGGCGCTGCCGGAAGTGCAGGCGCGGATGACCGGCATCGGCTTCGAGGTGGTCAGATCGACGCCGGAACAATTTTCCGCGCACATCCAGGCCGAAAGCGCCCGCTGGGCGAACCTGATCAAGGCTACGGGCATACCGCAGGCCAACTAGCGGCGCGCTGCGTACAGGCGCACTACATGCGAAGGGAGTAACAGTGATGAAGATCGAAATCGGACCGGTGCTGGTTGCAGCGGCGCTTGCCATCGCCCCCGCGCTTGCGCACGCGCAGGCCTACCCGACGAGAACGGTACGGGTGATCGTGCCTAACGCCGCCGGCGGTCCCTCGGACCTGGTCGGACGGGTGCTCGCGCAGAAGCTGGCGGAAGCCTGGGGTCAGCCGGTGGTGGTCGAGAATCGGGTCGGTGCTGGCGGCAATATCGGCGTCGATTCCGTGGCCAAGGCGGCGCCAGACGGCTACACCTTGCTGGTCACCAATTCCGCGCCCATCGTCGCCAATCAGAGCCTTTACGCAAAAATGCCCTACGACGCGAAGAAGGATCTCGCGCCGATCTCGCTGCTCGCCAACACCGCCCAGCTGCTCGCCGTGCCGGCAAACTCGCCGGCGAACTCGGTGGCCGAACTGATCCGCCTCGCGCGGGCCGAGCCCGGCAAGCTGACTTACGCTTCATTGGGCGTCGGTACCGGACCCCACTTGGCCGGGGAAATGTTCAAGACACAGACCGGCGTCGACCTGCTGCATATTCCCTATCGCTCCGTGCCACAGGTCGACGCGGCCCTCATGGTCGGCGAAGTGTCGATGTATTTTGGCGCCATGTCGCTGCTTGCCCACGTGCAGGCTGGAAGAGTGAAAGTACTCGCAGTCACCAGCAAGACGCGCTTCGGACTCACCCCGCAGCTTCCGACCCTGGCCGAGTCGGGATTGCCCGATTACGAGTTCATCACCTGGTACGGATTGATGGCTCCTGCGGGTATCAGCCGCGAGATCGCAACGCTGCTGCATGCGGTGGCCGTGAAGGTGCTCGCACATCCCGACATGAAGGCCAAGATGAGCGGCATCGGTTTCGAGGTAGTGGGCAGCACACCGGATCAATTCGCGTCGCTCATCGAATCCGAGAGCGCCCGCTGGGCGAACCTGATCAAGACATCGGGGATACCGAGGGCGAATTAGAACCGGCGAATTAGAAGCGGAACCGCACGGGCCGCACCCGGGAACCGGGCGGATGCGGCGAGTGCAGAGCATGGCCGCCCCGTGAATATATTGTTTTCGATACTCTAACTGCCTGCCGACACCCGCCATCAGGGCCGTTTGTAATATAAATCTTACGAATTATCAGTCCACCTTCAAGTTCACCTCTTTCGCCAGGTTGTTGTACACCTGCTGCTTCTGGCGGATCACATCGGCGAATTGTTCCGGGGTGCTGCCCACGGAGTCCATCGCAAAGCTCTGCACGCGCTGCTGCACGTCAGGCAGTTTGAGCGCCTTCACGATTTCCGTGTTCAGCTTGCCGATGACATCGCGCGGCGTGCCGGCCGGCACGAGGAAACCGACGAAGTCCGTGGCCTCGAATCCGGCCAGCGATTCCGCCACCGTGGGCACTTCGGGCGTGATCGGCGTGCGCTTCGCCGAGGTCACGCCCAGCATGGTCAGCTTGCCCGCGTCGTAATGGCCGCGCACCGAGGTCATGCCGGCAATCAGTACCTGCACGTCGCCGGACAACAATGCCGGTACCGACTGCGCGTTGCCCTTGTAGGGCACGTGGCTCAGCTTGGCGCCCGATTTCGATTTGAACAGCTCCATCACCAGGTGATGCGGGCTGCCGTTGCCCGAGGAACCGTAGAACATCTCCTTGCCCCGGGAGGCTGCGATCATTTCGTTGATGGTGCGAAACGGCGCGTTGGCGACGGCGATGAAGTAAAACGGCACCGAGATGAGCAGGGTGACCGGCGCAAAGTCGCGCAGCGGCACATACGGCAGATTGGGGCGCAGCGCCGGATTGACCGCCATGTGTCCGCCGTCCGCGATGAACAGCGTGTAGCCGTCGGGCGGCGCTTTCATCGCCAGTTCGGCGGCGACGATGCCGCTGCCGCCCGGCCGGTTCTCGATGACCACCTGCTGGCCGACGCTCTCGCTCACCTTCTGGCCGATGAGCCGCGCCAGGGTGTCCGGCGAGCCGGTCGCGCCGTACGGCACGATGACCCGCAGCGGCTTGTTCGGAAAGGATTGCGCCGAAACAGGCGACGACGCCCCCGCCAGGACGATTGCCGCGGCCAGCGCGGCCATGGCCGCACCTCGTTTCGCTGAAATTGTCATGACACTGATTCCCTCCTGATTGAATTCATCCGACCACGTTGCGCAGCACGCCGATGCGTTCCAGCTCGCTCTCGATCACGTCACCCGCCAGGCAATAGCGCGTTGCCGGCACCAGCCCGGGCAGACCCTGCCACTTGCCGCCGAGTTCCGCATCGGTCGACCAGGCGGTGCCCGCCGGCGTGCCGGTGATGATCACCATACCCGGTTTGAGGGTGAGATTGACGGAGAAGAAATGTATCAGCTCGGCGCACGACCAGATCATGCTGGCGGTGCTGCCCGACTGGCGCAGTTCGCCGTTGATGCGGGTCTGCAGTTTCAGCTGCTGCGGATCGCCGACTTCGTCGGCGGTGGCGATGCACGGGCCGATGGGCGCGCTGGTGTCGAACACCTTGCCGCGACCCAGTTCGTACCAGGTGGTGCCGTCGGGTTTCCGGCGCACCTGGCGATCGCGCGCCGTAACATCGTTGACGATGGTGTAGCCGAAGACGTGCGAGAGCGCCTGCTCGACGGGAATGTGGCGCCCCGGTTTGCCGATGACGATGGCGAGTTCGGTCTCGCAATCCAGCTTCTGTGTGAGCGCCGTGTCGTGAATGATGGTCGCGTCCGGCCCGATAACGCAGTCGGACGTCTTGACGAAGAACTCCGGCTCCTTGCCGCTGATGGGCGCCGCGGCCTTCTCGCTGTTGTGATCGCGATAGTTGCTGCCGCTGCAGAGGATGGTGGAGGGCATCAGCGGCGGCGCGAGCTTCGCCCCCGCCGCCAGGATGCGCGCGCCGGCATGCCGCTCACCCGCCGCCAGCAGCGTCCGCGCGGCGGCCAGGCCTGCATCGCCCGCGTGGATGAACGTGATGGTGTCGCTGAAATGCGCGCGTTCCGGCGCAGCCTCCGCCAGGGCTTGCAGCGGATCCAGGATCCATTCGCCCTGGAGTAGTCCCAGGCGCTTTGCGCCGTCTCTGATGTATGTAACGATTTTCATGCCGCTCCTTTTTTACCTGAAGCTTTCAAACACTGGATTCCCGCCTTTGCGGGAACGATGCGCTACTCGAGTTTGCCCATGCGCTTCACCACTTCCGCGAGGCGTTTCGCATCGATGTCGAGAAAGGCCTCGAAGTCCGCGCCATCGAGATGATTGATGGGCGTATCCATGCCGGCCATCGCGGTGCGAAATCCGCTGTCCTGCACCGACTCGCGCACCGCTGCGCGCAGTTTCGCCAGCACCTCGGGCGGCGTGCCCGCCGGGGCGAACAGTCCCGACCAGATGTAGAACTCCACCTCGAAGCCCTGCTCCTTCATCGTCGGCAGATCGGGCATCGCCTTGATGCGCTGCGCGCCCCAGCCACCGAGCATGCGCACCTTGCCGCCTTTCACGTGCGGGCTGGCAACGCCGGGCGCCTGGGCAGTGATATCCACCTGGCTGGCGAGCAACGCCGTCATCGACGGTCCGCCGCCGTTGTAGGGCACGTGCAGCAGTTTGACACCTGCAGCCTGCCACAGCATTTCCTGCGCGGTGTGGGTGGTGCCGTACAGCCCCGAGGTGCTGTAGCTGATCTTGCCGGGATTACGGCGCGCGTCTTCTATCAGCTCGCGCACCGTCTTCCACGGCGCGTCGGCGCGCACCAGCAGCACTGTCGGATCCGCCGACACCAGCGCGATGGGCGCGAACTGCGACATGGTGTAGGACGGCTGCCTGCCCGATACCTTCTCCGACTCCGGGATGATGACTACGCTGGAGAGCGCCATCATCAGCGTGTAGCCATCGGGTCGCGCCCGTGCCAGATAAGCGTGGCCGATCGCCCCGCCCGCCCCCGCGCGATTCTCGATGACCACGTTCTGTCCCAGCGCTTTCGCCATGGGCGGGGCCAGCGGCCGGGCGGTGATATCGGCGATGCCGCCCGGCGCGAACGGCACCACCACGGTGATCGGCCGGGTCGGGAAAGACGGCCCCGGGGTCTGCGCCAGAGCGCTGCCACCCAGGACCCCGGCCAAACATGCGACCAGCCACTTATTTCTCATGCGTTCTCCTCCTTAAACGGGACGTCTTGCCATCAGAAAGAACATCGACCCCAGTCCCACCATGACCGCGATCACGGTGAATCCGGCGCGGTAGTTGCCGGTCCAGTCGGCGAGCACGCCGGCGATGAGCGGGCCGGTGATGTGACCCAGCATCACGATGAGCGACGACAGCCCGAGGATCATGCCGATCGCCCGCCGGCCGAAGTAGTCGGCGCGGATCGCCTGCATCAGCGGCCCGCGCAGCCCCCAGGCGCTGCCGTGCAACAGCGCGAACGCGACCAGCATGGCATTGCCGCCGGCGTAGGTGAGCATCAACAGGCCGGCCGCGTGCAGCAGCATGCAGAATGCAGCCAGGTGGCGCTTGTCGAAACGATCCCCCACGGCCCAGCCCGTCATCACGCCCACGCCCTGCGCAACGGTCATCAGCGTAATCACCCACGAGGCCTCGGCCAGGGAATAACCCAGTGCGCCCTCGCCCTTCATGGTCATGTGCGTGATGGCGTGCACGCTGACGGTGTACACCACCAGCATGGCCGATCCGTGGCCAAACGAGAGCAGCCAGAACGCGCGGGTGCGCAACGCCTCGCGCACCGTGAATTCCCGCTGCACGAAGCTTTCGGCCTGTTCCGCACCCTGCACAACGGCTGGCAGGCCGTCCACGGTATCGCCATGGTCTTCAGGGCGGCGGCGCACCACCCGCGCGAGCGGCCAGCCCGCAATGATGATGATCACCCCCGAGGCGAACGCCGTGACCCGCCAGCCGTAGGTCTGCATCGACCACGCGACTACCGGCACGCACACGCCGCCCACCGCCAGCCCCATGGAAAACATCGACAGCGCGCGCGCGCGATGCTTTTCGAACCAGTGGATCACCGCGATGTTGAGCGGAAAGAATCCGCTCAGGCTGGCACCCAGCGCGATGATCATGAAGGCGCCGTAGAAACCCACGAGCGTATCGATCTGACTGAGCAGCATGAAGCCGATGCCGCAGGTGAACACGCCGGCGCGCACCATGCCCTGCGGCCCGAAGCGGTCGATGATCCAGCCGAGCACCGGGCCGATCAACGCGGATTCCGCCGACTGCAGCGCAGCCGCGCCGGCCATGGCGGTCTTGCTCCAGCCGAACTGGCCGCTCAGCACCGCCACGTACGCCCCGAAGGCCTGGTGCAGCAACCCCGCCTGCAGGAACTGTATGCCCGCGCCGGCGGCAACGATCCGCCATCCGTAGAAGATTTTCATTTGAACCGGCAGGATAGCGCAGCGGGGCGGGCACAGGTGCGACTACCTGCCATCTTGCCCGTCACGCGCGATCAAGATAGTCACGCAGGGTGAGCAGCTGGATATTCCAGAAACGTTCGAGCGCAAGCAGCGCCTTGTCTCCGGTCACGATGAATCTGGCGCGGCCTGCGACCGCACATTCGAGTATCCGGTTGTCGGGTTCATCCTTCACGACCCTCAGCCGGCGCTTCGGCGCGACGAGCACGGCGAGTTCCGAGAGATACACGGCAACGTGCGCAAGTTCCTCCGCTTCGCGCGCGAACTTGCGCCCGAGCACATCGAGAAGTTCGTCAATTATGGGTCGCGATAAAATCAGCTGATCGGCTTCCGCGATGATTCGCCGCAACGCTGCATCGCCCTGACCGCCGGGAAATACCAGCGCGGACACCAGAACGTTGGTATCGAAGACGACCCGAATGCGCACGCTTGCCCGCAATCAGGCACGCAGATAACGATCGAGATCTTTCTCGGTGAGGATGCCCTTGTCGCGCGCCTTGCGGCTCCAGTAGCCCTGAATGCCGCTCAGTTCCTGAAGCCGGCGCTCCACTCCAGCACGCCTCAGCGCATCCTGTATGACGCCGCTCAGGGTCTTGCCCTCGGCACGGGCCAGCGCCTCGATGTCGCGCGCGAGATCGGCGGGGAGTGAAATGGTTTTCCTGACTGCGTTACTCATGGGAAGCCCTCCGCGTATAAGTATGACTAAATCATACTGCACGAAAGACAAGTCCGCAAAACCGGAGGAACAAACCGGCTATGAAACGCGAGTTGAATGCACGTGCGTCCACTTTTCACGAAGCCCCGCACGAAAACTCCGCCATTGCCCCGCGCCCGAACATGCGCTAAGTTGGGGTTCGCAATCAATCTGAAAAAGCCGATGACGATGAGACCGCTACGCCCGCTGCTCGCTGTGCTGCTGATGCTCTGGACCGGAACGGCGCTGGCGCAGGCCTATCCCTCCCGTCCGGTACGCCTGATCAATCCGCTCGGCACGGGCGGCACGGCCGAAGTCCTGGCGCGCACCATCGCCAAACAGCTTTCCGAGCAAATCGGCCAGCCGGTGATCGTCGAAACCAGAACGGGTGCGACCGGCACCCTAGGCGCGGACTTCGTGGCAAAGTCGCCGGCCGACGGTTACACCCTGCTCTACGGCGTCACCGGCACCAACAGCATCGCGCCCTCGCTGTATCGAAAACTGCCCTACGATCCGGAGAAGGACCTCGCGCCGATATCCATCCTGTTCAGCGGCCCCAACGTGCTGCTGGCGCACGCCTCGCTGAATGCCAACACGGTGCAGGAGCTGCAGGCCGAGGTGGTCCGCTACCGCGAAGCGGTGCAGAAATCGGGCATGAAAATCGACTGAAGGTCGGTGCTGACCGCCGCCATAGCTTCCACGCCGCAGGAATCAACATGTCTCGAAGGGAGAATTGCATGAAACGCATCAACCTGTTGTTGCTTCGCCTTGGCGCCGTCGCGTTGACTGGCGCGTTCGCAGCTGCGTCCGTCGCCCAGGACAGTACCTATCCCGCCCGACCCATCAAGCTCGTGGTGCCCTATGCCGCCGGCGGCTTTCCCGACACCGTCTCCAGAATGGTCGGACAGCGCGCCGGTGAAGTCCTCGGCCAGCCCTTCGTCATCGAGAATCGTCCCGGCGCGGGCGGCCTTGCTGCGTGTGAACTGGTTGCGCGCGCCGCGCCCGACGGCTACACGCTGCTCGCCATGGACAACGCGCACTGGGGGATCAACCCGGCGCTCTATCCCAAGCTCCCCTATGACCCGCTGCGGGATTTTGCGCCGGTAACGCTGATGGGCATGACGCCGATGTTTCTTTTCGTTCATGCCTCGGTGCCGGCGACCAGCCTGCAGGAACTCATCGCCCTGGGTAAATCGAAGCCGAACCAGATGAATTACGGTTCGTCCGGAATCGGCAGCATCCATCACCTGGCGATGGAAATGGTCAAGTCGGTGACCGGGCTGGAAGTCGTCCATATTCCCTACAAGGGCAGCGGGCAATCCGTGCCTGCGCTGATGAGCGGCCAGACGTCGCTGATGGTGGCCTCGCTGCCCTCGCTGACGGCGCATGTGAAGGCAGGCAACGTGCGCATCCTGGCGGTGATCGCCGCCAAGCGCGTGTCGCAGGCGCCCGGCGTGCCGACTTTTCCCGAGCAGGGCGTGCCCGCCCTGGACTTTCCCACGCACGTCGGCGTGGTTGCGCCGGCCGGCACGCCGGCCTCAATCGTCGCAAGACTGAATGCGGGCATTGCGCGCGCGCTGGAGAACCCGGATCTGGTGCAAAAGCTGGCCGGAGTGGGTGTGGAGCCGGCGCGCAATTCCCCCGAGAGTTTTGCCGCGCAGATGCAGGAAGAAATGAAGAAATACGCGACGGCCGTGCGCGTATCCGGCGCGAAGGTCAACTAGGCGGGGCGGCTGGCGGCGCGTTCGAATACGGTTCGCGCAGGTCCGATCAAGGCGGGGCGGCAAGCCGCGCGCGTGCCGCCTCTATCAGCTCCAGCAGGTACACCGGCGTGACGGGCGCCCGATCGATGCGCACGCCGAACGGCGCGAGCGCATGCTCGATGGCCGAAAGCACCGCCGGGACGACCGGAATGATGCCGCTTTCACCCACCCCCTTCACGCCCAGCGGATTGAGCGGCGTGGGGCTTTCCTGAAACAGGATTTCGAGCAGAGGGACTTCCGTCGCCGTCGTCATCAGATAGTCGGCAAACGTGGTCGAGGTCGGCTGGCCTTCCGCATCGAACCGCATGAATTCGGATAGGGCGTTGCCCAGGCCGTGGACGATGCCGCCGTGGAGCTGACCTTCGACCATCATCGGATTCACCAGGCGCCCGCTGTCCTGCAGCGCGACGTAACGCAGCACGCGCACGGCGCCGGTTTCCGCATCCACTTCCACTTCGCAGGCATGAAACCCGTTGGCATAGGTCAGCGTCTCGGTGCGCCACATGAAACTGGCTTCCAGTCCCATGGCAACGCCATCGGGCAACGCGTAGCCCGCAGCGCCACGCAGCCGCTTCGCCACGTCGCCCAGGTCGATGCTGTGGTCCGTGCCTTTCACGCGGACCTTGCCGCCTTCGAGTTCGAGGTCTTCGATCGCCACTTCCAGGGCGCGCGCGGCGACCTGCAGCGCCTTGTTCCTGACCTCGATCGCAGCCAGGTGCACCGACGAGCCTGCAGTGATGGTCTGGCGGCTGCCGGCGCCACCGATGCCCAGCGACACCGCAGCGGTATCTCCGGCGATCACGTCGATAGCGGCGATGTCGATCCCAAGCTGCTCGGCGCATATCTGCGCGAGCGCCGTCTTCAGGCCCTGACCCATGGCGAGCGCGCCGGTGGCGACGCTCACGCGCCCGGTGGGTGACACGCGCACCGAGCCGGATTCGAACGGCCCGCGGCCGGTGCCTTTCACCCCATGCGCAAAGCCGATGCCGATATAGCGGCCGAGTTCAAACGCGCAGCGTTGGCGTTCCGCAAAACCGCTGTAGCCGATGGCCTGCAGTACCTTGTTCTGGCTGGCGAGGTAGTCGCCGCTGTCCAGGACGATGCCGCTTCCCGTGCGGTTTTTCATCGGCTTTTCGTAAGGCATTCTCTCGGCGGGGATGAGATTGCGCCGCCGCACCTCGGCACGGTCCAGGCCGAAGCCCTGCGCCACGCGGTCCAGCAGCCGCTCCATGACGAAGGCGCCCTCGGGATAACCGGCGCCGCGCACCGGCGTCACCGGCGTCTTGTTGGTCTGCGCCACCTGCACCTCCATCGCATACGCCGGCACCACATAGGGACCGGTGATGGACATGGCGGCGTTCTGCGGGGTATAGATGCCAAGCAGCGTGTAGGCGCCCTGGTCGTGGATCATGCGCCCGCGCACACCCAGCACGCGGCCATCGGCGCCGGCCGCGATCTCCACGTCCCAGTGCTGGTCGCGCGCCTGGATGGCCGAGAGAAAGTGTTCCTGCCGGTCCTCCACCCATTTGACGGGGCGGCCCAGCAATCTCGCTGCGGCCGGAATGGCGATATCCTCGGGATAGACTTGGAACTTGGAGCCGAAGCCGCCGCCCACGTCGGGTGCAATCACGCGCACCTGCGTCTCGGGCATCCCCAGCATGTCGGCAATCGTGAAATATACTTCGTGCGACATCTGCGTCGATGTCCAGACGGTGAGCTTGTCCTCGGCGGCATCGTGTCGCGCAATGACGCCGCGGCCTTCCATGGGATGCGCGGCGCCGCGGTGCTGCCACAGCTTCGCGGAAAAAATTCTGGCCCCGGCCGCAAGCCGCCCGAACACCGCGTCGCAGTCGCCGTAGGCGACGCGAAAGCTCACCAGCACGTTGGAAGACGCGTCCGAGCGCACCCTGGGCGCACCGGGTTTCACCGCGTCGCGGCAGTCCGCAATCGCGGCGAGGGGCTCCCAGTCGATCTGCAGCGCCGCCACCCCGTCCTCGGCGAGATAGCGCGATTCGGCCACCACCAGCGCCACTGCTTCGCCGACAAAGCAGGTTTCATCAGGACACAGGACAAAGGGCGCACTCGTTTCCGAATACTGCGTGCTGGGCACGCCCATGGGCATGCGCGCGCGGGTGAGCGCCGGCGCGAGCGAGCGCGCGGTGAACACGGCGACCACACCGGGCAGCGCTTCGGCGGCGGAGGTATCGATGCCGGCAATGCGTGCGTGCGCGTGCGGGCTGCGCGCAAATGCGGCGTGCAACACGCCGTCGATGCGCACATCGTCGAGAAAGCGCCCGCGGCCCGCGAGCAGCGCCGGGTCTTCGATGCGTCGCGCCCGCTGTCCGACGCCGCGCGGGACTGCGCGCTGATGCGAATCGGTTTGTTTCATTAGGACCCTGTGATGACTAGGCCAGGCAGCTAGCAGAAGAGGTATTTCAGCAAGCGCGCCGCGTTCAGGGTCACGTCCCGCGCGCGCCGCGTCCGGCGGCGCCTTCCTTCGCGACGCGCTCGCCCGGCTTCAGGTGATAGGCGGCGATCACCTGGCCGGTATTCATCTCGATCACTTTCACGGTGTTGTCCACCGTTTCATACAGCAGTTCGTCCCCCTCCGGGCTGGTCCAGACCACTGCACCCGCCACATCCAGGATCTCAATGACAGCCATCGTCGACATGCCTCCACGTTAATTTGCTTCCCGGCACCGCGGAAAAAACGCGCAATCCCGTCCCGGACTGCAGTAACCGGATCAACCGGTGCTTTCGGGATTGGCGATATCGTCCATGGTTTCCGCGCTCACAATTTTCCAGCGGGAAGCCGACGGGTCGAGCAGCGGCGCCAGCTCCCGCTTGGTCGCCCACGCCAGTGACTCCAGTTCCAGCGGGTCGAGGAAACCGATGTGCCCTGTTTTCAGGTCCGTGATGCGCAGCCTCGGCCCGTTCCCCGACGCATCCAGATCGATTTGCACCTGCGCAAATTCGTTGGCGAGCAGCACGATGAAAACGGGCTTTCAGGCTCGGGACAGGTGCTCGGCCCACCAGCGCAACTGCGCCCGCTGGGTAACCTCGTCCATGTAGTGCCCCATCAGCGTGCCCTTCATCCGGTAGGCTTCCGGTGTGCCCTCGTCGTCGTCCATGGCTTCACGCTGCATGCCGCGGGCCATCAGCTTCCACGGGTTCACCATCTGGTTCATGCCGAGCTGGTTGCGCTCGAACATGTCCACGTCATCGGGATTGACGCAGCCGGAGGGCCCCATGCGGTCCTCGGTGTCGCGCATGCGCATCAGATTCAATTCGTGCGGCACGCCCTTCAGGAACGCCGAATAGAACTGGATCTCGAACTGGTTCACCGATATCGGCCGCAGCACCCGCACGTCGTGGTTGAGCAGTTGCAAATTGGGCATGAAGATCGTGTGCGGATTGCCGCCTGTACGGATCAGAAAATCCGCCCGCTCCCTGTCGTAGGTCTTGTACATGGCTGCGCGGTACTCGTGCGCCCACGGCTTGTCGGGCAGACGGTCGCGCGCCACGGCGCGCAGATCGAGGCTGTAATGGCCGTTGCCCAAATCGCGCGAGCGATACCCCTCATCGATCCGGCCGGTCTGCGCCATCGGATTGCGCATGCTGCGGTCCTTGCGCCTGGCGCGGTAATACATGTAGTTCGCCTGGTGGGTAAACGGCGGGTGATAGCCGTCGCCGCCCTGGAATTTCCAGTTCGCGTAAATCATCCCTTTCAGGCAACCCTGCCGCAGCACAATTTCGCCTTCGGGAGAAGCGTCGCAGAAATGATCAATGGCCTTCTTGCCGAGGACGCCCAGGTGCTCGTCCAGTCCGATCCCGGACTGGCTCAGGTTTCCCCAGATGAAGCCGCGATAGATGCCCATGCGCGGCGACACGAGCGATAAATCCTCTTTGCGGAAGTCATCCCCGTAGGCGCCTTCCTTGTAGGGCACTCCGACCAGTTCGCCCGAATTCTTGTACGTCCACCCGTGGTAAGCACAGCGGAAGTAGGACGAATTGCCCTGCTCGAACTGGCACACGCTGTTGGCGCGGTGGCGGCAGCGGTTCATGAACAGGTGCGGCTTGTGCTCGTCGTCCCGGCTCATGATGACGACCTGTTTGCCGATCCAGCGCAACACGTAATCGCCCGACTGCGGAATTTCGCTTTCATGGCCGACATAGACCCAGCCATTGTGAAAGATTTTCTCCATTTCCAGATCGAACACTTCCGGGCTGGTGTAGATGTCGGAGTGCACCAGGCCCTTGTCAAGCCGCAACAAGGTGTTGACGTCGATCGGTGGCTGGGCATTTATCACTGGATCTCCTGCGAAGGGAATTGCTTCAGGGTTTTTCATGTGCCGCAACCCGGCACTGACCCGGAAAGTATATTCCCGCGACCCTGCGCCGTCCATGAATGCGGCAAGCGCGTCATGGCGGAGCACGACCCGACAGCAGCGCGGGCAGCAGCGACACATCGGCGATGTTTTCCAGGTCCGCAATATGCGCGATCACCTGATCCAGTGCGCCCGGTCGCACCGGCATGGCCGCGTGGCGTGCACAGTCGCGGAATTTCTCGACCAGCTGATCGAAGCCGAGCACAGGCGCGTCGCTGCCGGCGTCCGCACGAAACACGCGGCCATCGTGCAGCGTCACTTCCACCGCCGCGCCGTCGTCTGTCCGTTCATCCGGAAAACTATCCATCACGGCAGCAAGGGCCAGCGCTTCCGGCTGCGCGAGTCCCTGCGGCGTGAAATCGGCGAGCGAAACGTTGCCGTTCGCAAGCGTCTTGGCGACGCCGAAGTAGATGCTGTTTGCGGCGGTCGCGGCATTGTGCGGCCGGCGCCGTTCATCGGCCGGCTCCAGCCAAACCCTGCCATGCGCACCTACGTGCAGCCTGATGCGCGCGATGTCCCCGCATGCCACGCGGTGTTGCGTGCGCAGCTGCATGCTCGCGCGGATGAACGGATGCAGGAAGCCGCTGGTTGCCCATGGCTTGAACACCGTATCGCATGCAAAAAATGTCTCGCCCAGTCCATCCCGCAGCGCAGCCGCGCTATACCGGCCGCCGTAGAATAGACCGTAAATGCCCGCAGGCCCCTCCAGCGCGTCGCAGCGCGCGTCTATGCCCTGCTCGGACAGCATCACGGCAAGCAGAGCCCCATGGTTGGCAAACCCGCCATAGATCGCTTTGGCCGCGCCGCCTTCGAACGACACCTGGCGCGTCCCCGCCGACTGCATCAACGCGAGCCCCATGACGCTGCGCATGCGCTCCGGCGTGAACCGCAGGATGCGACCCGCACCGGCGGCGGCGCCCAGGTATCCGAGCAACTGGCCCTCGAGGAATTTTTCATTGGCGTCGACGCCCACCGCGTCGAGCGCCGCGGCAAGGCGCGCGGTAAATTCCGCGGCCACCGTCACCGCCGCGATCAACTCCGTGCCGCTCACCGCGCCGCCGTTCAGCACCGCTTGTCGCTCCGCCATCACCAAAGGCGCTACGACCGCCGCCACGCCCAGATGCCCGCCGTTCCGACCCAGAGCATCGAAGTTCAGGGCATGCGCGAGCGCGCCATTGCCGAAGGCACCCCACAGCGCCGAAACGCGATCCCCGTAGCCAAGCAGGGTACTCTCGGGGGCACCGGGGTTGGCGCGCACCATCTTCGCCACGCCGGCACAGCAATCGCCGAGGGTGCTGGCTGCCAGCGCCGCGCCCAGGGTATCGAGGATCAGTCCCTTGACCACCTGCACCACGTCGCCGGGCAGGTGCTCGAATTCGAGGCCGCTGGCGAACTGCGCCCACTGCGCCGTGATTCCCGGTTGCGTCGCCGCTTCCGCGATAGGCTGATTCGATTGCATCCTCTATGATCCTTTTCGGGCGGGAAAAACCGCAGTAATCGTACCGCCCTATTTTGCTGCAAAAGCAAGGCTCGCATTCGCAAGACACAAACAAAACACTGATTTCGACAAGACCCTAATATCGGACGATGCGAATTATGGAATGGTTTCAGTGAAGCGACAATTCGCAATGATGCTTGCCGGCGCGCTTGCCCTGTGCGCGGCCGGCACCTGGGCTCAGGATTATCCGCAGCGACCGGTTCGCATCATCGTGCCGTATGCCGCGGGCGGCGTGCCGGACGTGGTGGCGCGCACCGTCGCGCAACGGCTTTCGGAATCGCTGGGGCAGCAATTCCTCGTCGAAAACCGTGGCGGCGGTGGCGGCATTGCAGCGGTGATGGCGGTGGCGAAGGCCCCGGCCGACGGCTACACGCTGCTGGTTGCCGATCCGGCCCACACTGCCATCAACCCCTACCTGTTCAGCAAGCTGCCCTACGACACGCTCAGGGATCTGGCGCCCGTCAGCATCATTGCCACCACGTGCAGTACGTAGTCGGCAGCCCGCAGGCCACTATCCACAGTTTTGCCGATATGGCGGCGTTCGCCAGGGCGAATCCGGGCAAGCTGAGCTACGGTTCCGCCGGCATAGGCAGCGTGCACCACATCGGCATGGAGTCCATCAAGGCGGCACTGGCGCTGGACAGTTGGCGCCGGCCGGAACGCCGCCTGCCATCTTGACGAAACTGTCCGGCGAAGCGGCCAAGGCTATGATGCATCCCGACACCATCACTCGTTTCGGCGCTCTGGGAATGGATCCGGTGGGCGGCACGCCGGAAAACTACGCGGGCGTGATACGCCGCGGCCTGGAGCGTTTTTCCGTCGCGGTGAAATTGTCCGGTGCCAAAACCGATTGAGGCAAGGCAGCGGAGCGGTCAGCGGGGCACGGAAAATTTAGAATCGCGCACCACGATGATCTGTGTTCGACGAATCGCTTCGCCACTGGGGTTCATGCTGACCGCACCGGTAACGGGGGTTGGCTGATCCTTCAGACCGGCAAAGCATTGCTGCATCTTGTCACGGTCAGCCTGCAGTTCCGATTCCTTGCCGCTTACTTTCTGCGACTGGATGCAGGATTTCACCAGTGTAAGGGCGTCGTACATCAGCGCGGCAGCGTTCTGCGGTGGCGCCTTGTTCTTCGAACGGAAATCGCTTGCCCACTTCGCCACCTCGGCGTTGCGCTCGTCGTGAAAATCGCTGGCGACCATCACGCCTTCCGCCGCGGGGCCCGCAAGCGCGATGAACTGCAGATCCAGGATGCCGACGTTGCCGAGCACCGGCTGTTTAAGTCCCTGCTTGCGCAACTCGCGCACCACGTTGCCGCCTTCGGTGTGCAGAGTGGTCATGACAATGCCGTCCGGATTGCGGTTCTTCGCCCGGGTCACGGGCGCCGAGTAATCGATGTCCCCGGTCTGAATCGATATGGTGTCGAGCACCTCGACGCCCCGCTGCTTGAGGATCTGCGGATAGACTATGGTTCCGTCAGACTTCGACACCGCATCTTTGGCATCGACAATGACTACCACCTTCCTGATCGGCGTGGCGGCTCGACTGAGCCACTGCTCTATCAGTTGGCCCGTCATCTTGTCCGATGTGGTGGCGAACTGAAATCCATAGGGCCGATTGGCGGCGGCGACTCCCGGCTTGGCGGAGGTCGGGCTGACGATGGGCGTCTTGCCCTGAACCGCCACTGGAAAGGCCACTTCCGCCTCACCGCTCAGCAACGGACCGACTATCATCACCACCTTATCGCCTGAAATCAGCTTGCGCGTCAGGCTGATGGTCTCGGTCAGGTCGCCTCGCGTGTCCTGCACTACCAGCTTGATCTTCTCGTTGTCATTCAGCTTCCCGTGAGTTTCCTCGAACATCCGTATTGAGCCTGCGAACTGGTTGCCGTACGAAGCCAGCCGGCCGGTCAGCGGCGCCAACACGCCGATAGTCACGTCTGCCGCGGCCGCCGCGGGTAGTACCGAGAGCATGCACACCGCAACACCTTTTCTGAATCGCATCATTCCTCCTTGTAGGACACTTGAATGTTGCATGCCAAGTGGACCGGGCGCCACTTGCTGCCGGCAGACCGCCAGTGGAATTCCGAACGCGGTAAAAATACCGCTCGCTTATGGGACGTTGTTCCGCAATCGAGGTTACGTGAAGCACCCGGACCGGTCAAATTTCCTCACGCCCCCCGAATCCCGTCTAAGTGTGTCAGCCGCTGCCGCCAGGTCCGGCACCTCGCCTGTCACAGACAACCTGGTCACTGCCGCCATCGCGGCACGCGATCGCTCAGGCGATGGGAACAAAGTGGAATACTCTCAGTCCACGACCGCGACGGCATCCATCTCGACCAGATACTCCGGGCTGGCAAGGCCCGCCACCAGGATGAGCGTGCTCGCCGGCAGGTTGGTCATCTTGCCTGACTGCTTCCAGGCTGCGCGCACGCGTTGCATCGGTCCGAGATTCTCCCGCCCCACGACATAGGTCACGGTCTTCACCAGGTTGCTAATGCTGCCGCCCCGCTCTCTGAGCGCTGCATCCACGTTGGCGTAGATCTGCTGCGTCTGGGCCTCGACGTTTCCCTCACCGACGAAGGCCCCGGACTTGTCGACCGCCACCATGCCGGACAGCCAGATGATTTTGCCGCTCTGCGTCAGCCAGGAGAAATTACCGGGCGGGGCGCACAGGGCTGCGGGATTCACGTATTCAACACTCGACATGCTTCGCTCCTTGGACCGTGGTTCAGAAAGATAACGGCGGAATTCGATGCGCCCAGGGACGGATCTGTTCGAATGCGGCCGCCACGCGCAGCACCGCACTATCCTGGAATCGGCGGCCCACGATCTGCAAGCCTACTGGCAGCCCGCTTTGCGTCCAGCCGCAGGGAATGCTCGCGGCGGGTTGGCCGCTCAGGTTGAATGGGTAAAGAAATCCAAGCCATTGGGGAAAACGGGACGGCGCACCGGCGATCTCGCCCGACGCGTCGCGACCCAGAGGAAACGGCAAAGTGCCGACAACCGGCGTCAGCAGGAAATCGTGGGTTTGGAACGTCTTTCGCAGCACATCCCAGTAAGCGGATCGTGCCATGCCGGCCTTGGTCAGATCATAGGCTGTGAGATTTCGGCCCGCTTCCACCATTTCCACCAGGCCCGGGTCCATCCGCTCGCGCCACGTCGACAACGCATCCACCAGTTGCGCGCCGAACAGGCCCTGAAACAGCGTGTTGAATGCCGCAGTGATATCGGGAAGGTCCGGCTTTACTTCGTCGACCAGCAGGCCGGCCTGCTGGTACTGCTTCACGGCCGCGGCGCATTGCTCCATCACGGCAGCATCCACCAGCAGTCCGGCGAATCCCGGACACCATGCGGCGCGCATCCCCTTGAGCCCCGGCGCGGCATCCCAGAATTTCGCATCAGCCGGATCGGGCAATGTATTGCGGTCACGCTCGTCGGGGCCGGTGATCACCGACAGGAACAGTGCGGCGTCGCGCACCGTCCGGGCGATTACGCCCGCATGCACCAGCGAGTCTGCCGAGGGCGCAGGGAAGATCGGGATGCGCCCGAACGAAGGTTTCATGCCGAAAACGCCGCAGAACGACGCAGGCACACGCGTGGAACCGGCTGCGTCGGTCGCAAGCGCAAGCGGCCCCATGCCAGACGCCACCGCCGAGGCGGCACCGCCGCTGGAACCGCCCGGCGTAAAACCGGGGTTCCACGGGTTGAGCGTTGCGCCGAACAACGGATTGTCGGTCACCGCCTTCCATCCGAACTCGGACGTCGACGTCTTGCCGAGGAGGATCGCACCGGCATTTTGCGCCCGCTCCACCGCGGGCGCGCTGAAATCGGGAACGAAGTGCTCAAATATCGCGGAACCCCGCGTGGTGCGCATCCCGGCAGTGACGATCAGGTCTTTCACCGAAAACGGAATGCCGTGCAGCGGACCCTGCGCCTGGTTGTTGCGTATCGCCTTGTCTGCCTCCCGTGCAGCTTGCAGGGCCGCTTCGTTGACCGTGTAGAACGCCTTCAGCCTTCCGTCAAACTTGTCGATGCGATCGAGGATCCGTTCCATCAGGTCTACCGGGCTGGCGCGGCGCGCGGCAAAGTCCTCGCGCAATTCCGACACCGATCTGAACTCCAGTTCTACGGCCATGTCGTTTTTCCTGTCAGGTGGCGGCGGCAGTGCGGTGTCCCCACAAGCTGCCGGCATTCATGTGCCGCACCCGCCATGTGGCGTCGTCGACCTTGATGCCGCCGTGGCCACACTCGATCTGCACGCCGTTCGGACTCACCATGTAAAACGAAATCATCAGATCGTTACTGTGCCGTCCCAGCGATTCGGCGATGGTTACGCCGTGCTCCATGCACGCGTCCATGGTCTTGCCCAGGTCATCCATGGTACGCACCTCCAGCAACGCATGGTGCAGTCCTTCACCCAGGTCTTGAATCGCCAGGCTGTGTTCGCGCCCGTCCAGGCAGCGCAGGAACACTGCAGAGATGTGGCCGTCCCCATAGGGAAAGTCGATATAGTCGCTGACCTTCAGGCCGAGAATTTCAGTGTAGAAGCGCTCCGAGCGCTTGATGTCGCGCGCACCCAACACCAGATGCCCGAGCGCGACGAAGCCGGAAATATCCCGCGTCGGACGGACGGGTTCAGCGCTGATGTTGCCGCCAAAGAACAATTCGTTTCTCAGTCCTTCCGGGTCGTCGACCGCGATAAAATCGAGGACACCGCGACGTATGCATTCCTCCTTGTCGCCACGCGTGTACTTGAGTCCGTGCTTATCCAGGTTTCGGGCTGCCTGCTCCAGCGCGGCGGCATCGGCGAGTTCCCAGCCCATGTAACGCAACCTGCCATCGGTCCCCGGATGGATGGCGATGCGAAAGCAGCGCTCGTCGACCCGGATGTAGATCGTCCCATCCGCCTCGGTCCGGCTCACGGGAGCACCCAGCACGTCGATGGAATACCGCGCCCACTCCTTGGGATCTGCAGATTCCATTCCCACATACCCCAGCGACATTATCGACATCATTTACCTCCTGCAGCTTGAATTCTGGCCGGACTGCGCGTCAGACCAGAAACGTCAGATTACCTATGGGTTCGTTGTTCTGGATGAGATGCACGATTTTCCGCTTGATCAGCCAGTTCTCGTGCACCCGCCTGAGTTCGTGCATAGTCTTTCCCGAGAAGATCTGCGATACGCCGCGTCGGAGTTCGACTACGATGAAGCGCGACTCCACCTCGCAGCCGTCCGCCGTCCGCCGCGTAATGCGCACGTTGCCGACCATGCGTGTCGTCCGCGAAGGCGGATCCTGGGCCCAGAAGCTGCCGCTTTTCAGGCGACTGACCCGCTCGCGCATCCTTTCGATGTTGTCGTAGGCAATGCTCACTTCGCGCCCGGGATCAATGTCAAATGAATTGCTGGGGACCCAGTAAAGCGCGTCCGGCGTAAACAGGTTCACCCAGTCTTCCAGCCTGCCTTCCTCCAGCAGCGCTGCCTCGCGAAAGAGAAACTCGGAAACATTCTCGAGATCGATGCCTTCGGGTGTCGCTGAAAGACTCACTGCGTCCCCGTTCCGGCTGTCATCAGTTCGCGCCAGCGCGCCCACATGCCGCGGTGCGCGGTCTCGTCGGTGAACTGCCCGACCCGCTGATCGTTCACCTGCAATTCATTGTCCAGGCCTCGCTCGTAGATGAGCCATTCCATAGACGAGGCCTGCAGCCCGTCCCATTGCCGAGCGAACATTTCCATGTCATCCGGTGCGCCCAGGCTTGCCGGTCCGTAGAAATCCTCGTGCGCGCGGATACGCGCGGTATTGACCGGGTCCGGTGCGCCTTTCAGCAGTGTCGGATAGGCATGCACTTCCGTGCGCCCAGGGGCAATCGGAAAGACCACGCGAATCTGGACGTTGATCAGGATCAGATTAGGGTACACCAGCAGGTTGAAGCCGTCGCCGCCGCGAAATCTGAGCAATTCGCTGCCCTTTTGCTCGCCAAGACGCTTCTTCACCCGGGCACGGAATTCTTTTTCGTCTGCGGGCGGAACACCGCGCCCCAACATCTGACTGCGGTCCACCTGGCGCAGGTCGAGCAGGGAATGGCCTTTTCCGAGGTAACGGCATTCAGTGGGGGAAGTGGCATCGTAGCCGAAGCGCTGCATCACCGGCGCCGTCGGATCGCCGATGCGTTCCTGAACGATCTTGAAGAAACTCGCATGGGTGACCGCAGGGTGGTAGCCATCCAGGGCGTTCTCTATCTGTTGTTTCCAGTTGCCCGGATACTGGTATTTGTTCGGCGCGCGGGCAAACTCTATTTGCCCCTCGGGCGCGAGATCGACAAAGTAGTCGAGGTACTGGCGAGTGGCGCCTAGATAGTCCTCCAGAGGTTCGATGTCTTGATTGAAACTGGCGAATATGAAACCCCGGTAGCTTGCCACCTTGGGGAGTTGCACCAGGCCGAGCTCGCTTTCGTTGAAATTGCGCGACTGATTCCCGCGCCAGGGCACCCCGACCAGCTTGCCTTCCAGGTCGTACGCCCAGCCATGATAGGGGCAGATGAAATGGCGCGCCTGGCCGCGCTCCGACTGGCATACCGTGGTCGCTCGGTGCCTGCAGGCATTGAGCATCACCCGCAGTTCGCCTCTGGCGGTGCGGCTCACGATGACCGGCTGGGTGCCGATACGCGCCGTCTTGTAGCAACCGGCGCCAGGGATCTCGCTTTCATGAGCAACGTAGATCCACAGCCTGCCGTAAATACGGTCCATCTCCAATTCAAATATTCGAGGGTCGGTGAACACCGACCGGTGTACGCGATCGGAAAGCACGAGGCTGCGAAGATCGGTCAGATCGGCGCGGATTGAGGCCATGAATAACCCTGTTCCCTCGATTCGCGCAGCACCGCTTCGGCGCTTCGGGCCATACCGGGCACGCGGCGGTCGTCCAGAATGTGCGCCATCCGCGACAGGCCGACGGATTCGGTCATATCGGTCGTGCCCGCAATGACCGCTCCCGCCGCTCGCGGTCGGGCGATGACTGGGGCGTCGCGGGAGGGCCGTCCGCCAGTGCCTTTGATCCGGCCAAGTCGGTCATGCCGGCGACGTCGAACAGGTCTTCGATCGAGAGCCGGAGCCCGGATAACGGTGCCGGCGGGACCCCGCGTTGCGTTGCGTATCGCTCTCATCGGCTGCAGCAAGCGCTTGGTCTTCGCACAACCGGATGAATGCTCGCCTGCCCCCGCCTTGCGGATCCGTCGTCCGGTCGAAGCAGCGCTCGCCGGGTTGACCGCCCGTGACTTCGCCGGTCGCGAGTTCGTTCAAGCTTTGATCTGCAATTTGCATGTCTGCAGTGCCCTGGACGGTGGCGGCTCGGGGGTTCAGCGCCCGGACTTCCGGTGGATTGGTCACGATGCAATCGGAATCTGAAAGCCTAGCAGGTCCACCCAATCGAGGTCAATTTGAAAAATTGTATTCTATTTTTTTGTCGACAGATTCCGCGGCATCCGGGAGTTGCACCGGTTGCCGGATCATCCCGTTGAGAACATCCACACGGCAGCGCGCAGCGCAGGTCTGGCGGCAGATCATCGAAGTGCCAGGAATCGCCCGCTCGCAACCCAGTCTGCGTTTTCACGAAAGCCATTCGAAAATCAGCCCTTCGGGGAACGGTATGTGCAGGCCGTAGACGAACACTCCGTAAAAAAATGCCCAGCCGCAGGCGGTTACCACCAGCGTGGTCGGCCATTTTTCTCCTGCCGCAATTTTGAGCTGCGCAAACAGGATGAGCGGGAAACTCCAGGGAAACCCCAGTAACCAAATGAGGGCAAAGGCCCCGAAGATCCAGCCTGACATGGATGCGGTCCGACGGTATTCCACGCCGGGCGGCAGTTCCGCCTCATTGCTCCCGGCGCCTTCCCCAATCGCCTGCGCGCCAGTCGCACGGCCCTTCAGCGCAAGCATCAATTCGGTCGCCATCAAGCCCAGTAGCGGGATGCCGATTACCCAGGGAAACAGCCCAGCGCGATATCCAAAGGCCCGGCTGGTCCACAGTGCCGCCGCCAGAATTGCGATCAGAACACAGAGAAATGCCACCTCCCGGCGGTTCACTCCTTTCGCGCCCCTGTTTTCGGTCGCGCGAGCGGGTTCCATGCCAATCCTGGCGAGCGCCATTCTTTCCCTTTTCCTTTTCCAGATCGGATAGAGAATGCCTGTCAGGAGCAACGCGAAGATGATCAGCACGCCCGGACGCAACAACCAGGCGTAGCCATAATTGTCGACCGACAGGAACAGGCGATTCTCCATCAGCGGCCCCAGCACCAGCCCGAGCAGCAGCGGCGGACGCGGCCAATCCAGCTTCACCATCACCCAGCCTATCGCCCCAAACAGAATGACGATGGCCATGTCCTCGAATGCGTTCTTTTCGGCGAATGCGCCGAGAAACACCAGCAGCAGGATAAAAGGCACCAGCAGGCCGCTTCGTATCTGAGTCAGACGTGCGAGTTGCCGCAAGAACATGAAACACACGGCAACCGTGATCAGATTCGATACCACGATGATCCAGACGAAGGAAAAGGTCAGGGACAGCCGGCCCTTCGGCTCGGGTAGCAGCATGTCTGGCCCGGGGACGATGCCCTGCACAATGAACGCGCCCAGAAGAATCGCCATAGTAAGGCTTCCCGGAACGCCGAAGGCTATGCAGGGAATCAAGGTTCCGCCCAGTGATGAGTTGTTCGCCGCCCCCGGCCCCAGCACCCCTTCCACAGCGCCCTTGCCGAAGCGTTCCCTGTTGGGTGAGCTTTGAACCGCATGCGCATACGCGATCCACTGCGAGACACCCGCGCCGAAACCGGGGATAAGGCCGAGATAGGTGCCAATGGCACTGCAGCGGATTACCAGCCAGAAATGCAGGAACGTGTCTTTCACTCCTTGCATCACACCGCCCAATTTGCCGATTGGACCTTTGGCGATGCTGCCGCGGTGAACGGCAAGCTCGATGATTTCCGGAATCGCGAACAGGCCCACCGCAACCGGCACCAGCCCGATCCCGTCCCAGAGAAACAGCTGTCCGAATGTGTAGCGCTGAATGCCCGAGATCTGGTCTATGCCCACGGTCGCCAGAAGGAATCCCAGACCCGCCGTGATCAACCCCTTGATCAGGCTGTTCTCGCTCATGGTCACAATGAAGCTCACGCCCAGCAGGGACAACATGAACATCTCCGGTGAGCCGAACATCAGCACCAGCGGCCTCACTATCGGAATGGCGAGCGCAAGCGCGAGGGCGCCGAACACTGCACCGACCAGCGAGCTCATCAGCGCCGCCCCCAGTGCCCGCCCTGCCTCGCCGTTCTTCGCCATCGGGTGACCATCGACGACTGTGGACGCCGTGGTCGCCTCGCCTGGAACACCGAATAACACCGAAGTGATGTCCCCGGTCGTTGCCGTCACCGCCGCCATGCCCAGCAGAAAAGCGAACGCTTCGATGGGGGTCATTTTGAAAATAAAGGGCAGCATCAGTGCCAGTGCTGTCGGCCCGCCCAGGCCGGGCAGAATGCCGACGACAAAGCCGATCACGATCCCCACCAGCATGGGGCTCATGGTCGACCAGGTGAACACCAGATGGAAAGCGGCGACAAACGCTTGAATCATATCCATGATGACCGCGGTGTCTCTTCTTCCCAGGCGTGGTGCAACTCACCCGCTGCGCGCCTCATTGTTGAAGCCAAGGGACGCAATACTCCCTTCGCAATGCATTCCTGGCCGCGCAATGCCCGCTGAGCGGACTTCCTTGAGGGCTTGACGCCGCGCACCAGCGCGCAATATTCGCTCTGACCGACCATCGTGCGCAGTCCGCGTCGTGTCAGAGAATGATTTCCTTCAGTTTCCTCGCGATGGACGGATCGATCTTGAACAGGCCGCGCACAATGTTCTCGGCTTCCTCGGCGGACACCGGGCTGATGTCCAGCTTCGCCTTTGCGGCGTCGGCCAGGAATTCGGGATCTTTCATGGTTGCCTGAAAAGCCAGTCGCAACATCGCCACGCGATCTCTGGGCGTCCCGGGTGGCAATACGTAGGGACGGGTGAAGGTGCCTAAGTACTGGATGCCGACTTCCATAAGCTTTCGCGCCTCCTCGGTCTTGGCGAAGCTCGATGCCAGCGGCACGTTCAGCAGTTCGGGAAACGGCTTGGACGTGATCTGCACCACTACAGTGGCATCCCCGGATTCGATTGCCTGCTTCCAGGTAACGCGCATCGATTCCCAATCCCAGCAAATGCCTTGTACTTCACCCTTTTCCGCAGCCAGCCGCGCGTCGGCCGTGCCCTTGTATCCCGAAACCACCTGAATGGGCAGGTTCAGCGCTTCCTTCAGAATCTTGGGCGTGTCTTCCGGACTCGTGCCTCGTCCGGTGCCGCCGATCTTGATTGGCGTCTTTGCCCATAACTCCGCTCTAAGCCATCTGCGCATAAAGGATGTCATTGTTCAGAAAGGATTTTCGCGAGCGCCCCGTTCCCCAAAAGGGCGAATATTTCCGCTCTAAGAAATCTGGTCAGTGTTAAAAGAGGCAGATAACGCCCAGCCACA
>SHXF01000084.1 GCA_009693435.1 Betaproteobacteria bacterium
TCGATGACCATCCGTAGATGATCAACCCACCGCGCCCGCGCAGCTTGCCTGTCAGCCGCCTTGCCACCTCCCTTGTGCCCTTCCAGGCTCATTCCTCAATGGAATGTCGAGCCTTCCTCCAGGCTCATACCTCGTTGGACAAGACTCCGAATTGACGCATTTGGGACAGGCGGCGTAGCATGGCCGCTCTCCAGGAGGAGGCCCGCCAGGCGACACAACTCAATGTCGTTGCCTGATATTCTGGCCGGCGACCGTCAGTCTCGCGATTGCACTGATCCTCGCGGTGGTCACGGAAATGCAGGCCTCGCAGCCCGGGCTGGGTCAGAACATACTGCGCGCGCAGCGGACGTTTCGCAGTCCGGAGTTGTATGCGGGTGTGGTCACGCTCGGTATCATGGGTTTTGCAGTCAATCACGCCATCATCGTGTTCGAGCGGCTGTTGTTGCGATGGCGCGGCAACCCGGCCTGATTTTCTGTGTCATTGTTTTCAGCCATACCGCCCTAGCATGTGTCATACCATTCAACCAGCGGTTGCAGTCCTCAGGCAGTCGTCAAATCACCAAGGAGAGTTTTCATGATCACCCCGAAAGTCATTATCACCGTGGCCCCCACCGGCGGCATGGCCGGCAAGAAGCAGAACCACAATCTGCCCACGCAACCCGACGAGATCGCTGAATCGGTGCATCGTTCCTACAACGAGGGCGCCAGCATCGTCGCCGTGCACGCGCGCCGGCCCGACGACGAGGCCACCTGCGACCCCAAGGTGTACGGACGCATCAACGAACTGATTCGCCAGCGCTGCGACATCATCATCAACAACTCCACCGGCGGCGGCGTCAACGGCGACATGGTGCGCACCTTGCGTCCGGGCCTGGAAGAAATCATGTTCGAGGAGCGTATCCGCGGCTGCGAGGCGCCGCTGTGCGAGATGGTGACCTTCGACTGCCACACCATCATGGCGCAGTTCAACAACCGCCACCTGATGATGGTGACCGACTCCGACCAGTGCACCGACATGGCGGGGATCTTCCAGAAGCGCGGCGTGAAGCCAGAGTGGGAGTGCTTCAACCTGTCGCACCTGCTGCAGGACACGTCGCGTTTGATCCAGATGGGCTTTGACAAGCCGCCCTACTGGATCGATTTTGTGCTGAACGCCAATGGATTCCAGGGCGGCTACCCGTACACGCCGAAGATCCTGCAGATGCTGGTCGATCATCTGCCGAACGATTCGCTGTTCTGCGTCTCGGCCATCGGCACCGGCCAGCTGCCGGCGACCACCCATGCCATTCTGCTCGGCGGCCACATTCGTGTCGGCCTGGAAGACAACAACTACTATGCCAAGGGCCAGCTCGCGACCAACGAGCAACTGGTGGCGCGCGCCGTGCGCATCATCCGCGAACTCGGCGCCGAGCCGGCGACGGCGGCCGAAGCACGGCAGATGCTGAACCTGAAGCCGGTGGTGCACACGCCGGTGCGAGCGGCCGCGTAGGCAATCGACCACGTAGGTAATCGACCACGTAGGCAGTCGACCACGTAGGTAATCGACCACGTAGGCAATCCTGCCTACGTGCATTCGCTACCCCCGAAACGGGAGGCGGGGTCAGCGGTGCACACGCCGCCGCCGCGCCTTGCACCCCGCGGCGCAACCGCGGATTGCCTGACACACTCCGTACATCAAGGACGAAGGAAAGACTGAATGCGCTATTTCGAGGATTTCAAGGTCGGCGACGTCATTGCCTGCGGCGGCCGGACGGTGAGCAAGGAGGAGATCATTGCGTTCGCGCGGCAGTTCGATCCGCAGCCGTTTCACATCGATGAGGTGGCAGCGAAGAACTCGATGTTCGGCGGACTGGTGGCGAGCGGCTGGCATACGGTGTGCATCTGCATGCGCATGGCGGTCGATACCATCCTGCTGGACACCGCGAACAACGGCTCTCCCGGCGTGGACAAAGTGCGCTTTCTGAAACCGCTGTGGCCCGGCGACACGGTGCGCGCGCAGTGCCGCGTTACCGAGGCGGTGCTGTCGAAGAGCAAGCCCGACCGCGGCCGGGTGAACATTGCCTTCGAGCTCTACAACCAGAAAGACGAATTGATCATGGATTTTGTCGGACCGAGCATCGTCACGCGCCGGCCCGCGGACTGAACCGGACGTTGTGCATTCAGGAATGGTTCCCCTGGTGCTGCGCGCACATTGGAAGAAAGATGCAAAAGTGGAAGAAAGATGCAAAAGTGGAAGAGGAATGCAAAAGTGGAATACGGATGCAAAAGGAGCCCCCTTCTCCCCCCGGGAGAAGGGCAGGGGATGAGGGAAAACACGCGAAGCAGCAGTTAAATATCACCGCAGCAACGGGAGATTGAGTAGTGGGATTTTTCATTGGGACGGATGTCGGCGGCACTTTTACCGACTTGTGGGTGTCCGCGAGCGATGGCCACGCCCGCGTGTTCAAGTCGCCGACCACCGCCGACGTGCTGGGCGGGGTGTTGGACGCGATGCGCATGGCGGCCGATTCCTATCAGGTGAGCTTCAGCGGGTTCTGCGAACAGATCGAGCGTTTTGGTCACGGGACTACAGTGGGGCTGAACGCACTGCTCACCGGCAATGCGGCCAGGACAGCGGTGCTGACTACGCGCGGATTTGGCGACACCCTGGAGATCGGCCGGCTGCGCCGCCAGACCTCGGGCATGAACGAGACCGAGTACACCGACGCGTATCTGCGCAACCGCTTTGCGCCGCTGGTGCATCGCAGCCGCGTCGTCGAGATCGACGAGCGCATCGCGGTCAGCGGCGAGGTCATCACACCGCTGGATGAAAGCCAGGCGCGCGACGCGCTGCGCCGGCTGAAGGCGGAGGGTATAGAGGCGCTGGCGATCTGCACCCTGTGGTCCACGCACAATCCGGTCCACGAAAAACGTCTGCGCGAACTGGCGAAGGAAGAACTGCCGGAGGCATTCGTCAGCGTGTCGCACGAGATCTCCCCGGCGGTTGGCGAATACGCGCGCATGTCGACCACTGCCGCCAATGCATCGCTGGGGCCGGTTGCCGGCCGTTATCTGTCGCGCCTGGAATCGACCCTGCGCGAAGCGGGGATGCGCGTGCCGGTGCTGATGATGACCTGTTCGGGCGGCGTGCTGCCGACCGCAGTGCTCACCGACCGGCCGGCGTTCGCGCTGTTTTCCGGACCCGCGGCCGGTGTGATGGGCTCACTGGCGATCGGCGAGAGAATCGGCCTGAAGAATATTCTCACCACCGACATCGGCGGCACCAGCTTCGATGTCGGCATGGTGGCCGATGGCAAACCCGTCATGCGTTCGCAGATCGCCCTGGCCGGCGCCGACATCCGTGTCCATTCGATCGACGTCGACTCCATAGGCGCGGGCGGCGGCAGCCTTGCGTCGGTGCAATTCGGCGAACTGCGTGTCGGGCCGAAGAGCGCCGGCGCCAATCCCGGTCCCGCCTGCTATGGCCGTGGCGGCACGCTGCCGACCGCGACCGACGCCGATCTGGTGCTGGGGGTGCTCGATCCCGACCACTTCCTCGGCGGGCGCATGAAACTCGACATGGCGGCGGCGCGCCGCGCCATCGACCTGCACGTGGCCGGACCGCTCGGCATGAGCATCGTGGAGGCCGCGTGGGGCATACGCGAAGTGCTTGACTCGCGCATGGCCGACCTGCTGCGGCGCATGACCATAGAGCGGGGCCACGATCCGCGCGAATTCTCCCTTTTCGCCAATGGCGGCGCAGGGCCCTCGCATGCCTGGGTGCTGAGCGCGGAACTGGGCCTGGACAGCTTCATCGTGCCGGCTGCCGCGTCCGCGGTGTCGGCCTTCGGCACCGCCAATTCGGACCTGGGCTTCACCATAGAGTCGCCCGCCTACGTGCGCATACGTCCCGGCGCATCGCCGAGCGCGGCGCAGCTCGACAAGGTTTCCTCGGGCATTCGATTTACCGTGGCCGAAGTGAAACGCAACCTCGAACTGGCGGCGGCCCGGGGCAGGGTGCGCATCGAGCGGCTGATATCGATGCGTTTTCGCGGCCAGACCCATCACCTCGACATACCCCTGGAAGGCGACGTGTATGACGAGGCCGCCTACCGCCGCGCCACGGCGCGCTTCGAGAGCGACTACGAGACGTTGTTCGGCCGCGGCGCCGCTTTCTCCAAGGCCGGCTACGAAATTCTTTCAGTGCGCGCGGTGGGCACGGGCGCGTTGCCGCCGCCGGCACAGGCCACCCGGGGCGAGCCGCTCGCGCGCGCCGGCAGCCGCAGGGTGGTGTTCCGCAATGCCCTGCAGCCGGTGGAGACGGCGATCTACAAGACGTCCTTTCCCGAATCCGGTTCCACGGTCGAGGGCCCGGCCATCATCGAATTTCCCGGGCAGAGCGTGGTGGTGCCGCCCGGCGCCACGGCGAGCGCGGATGCCTTTGGCAACCTGCTTGTAAGACTGAATGTAAGACTGAATGTAAGACTGAATGTGAAACTGAACGCAAGGCTGAACGCATCATGAACGCGCCCGCAGAATTGAATGCCGTCACCTTCGAAGTCATCCGCAACCGCCTGGTCGCGATCGCCGAGGAAATGCGCATCGCGCTGCAAAGCGTGTCCGGTTCGCCGACGGTCACCGAGGCATCGGACTTTTTCACCGGGCTCTTCATGCCGGATGGCTCGGTGGTGTCGATGGGATTTCAGGTGTCGTTCCAGGCGCCGGTGTCGGGAACGGTCATACGCCACATCAACGGCAAGCCCGAATTGAACGTGCGCGATGGCGACATGTTCATCGGCAACGACCCGTTCATCGGCGCGCTGCACCAGAACGACGTGCAGATGATAGGGCCCATCTATGCGGGCGATCGCATCATTGCCTGGGCCGGGGTGCAGGCGCATCAGACGGACGTGGGCGGCATGGATTTTGCAAGCTGGTGCCCGAAGGCGAAGAACGTTTTCCAGGAGGGCATCCGCATTCCCTGCGTGAAACTGATGGACAGGGGCGAGTTGCGCGAAGACGTGCTGGAGATGATCACCACCGCCTCGCGGCTGCCTGATGCGCTGGGGCTGGATATCCGCGCCTTCATCGCCACCATCAACGTGGCGCGCAACCGGGTCTCGGACTTGGTGAAGCGCTACGGCGCCGACGTGATCGATCGGGCCATGCAGCGCATGATCGCCTCCTCGGAGGCGCGCGCCCGGGCGCGCCTGGCGGAGTTGCCGGACGGGGTGTTCCACGCCTGCGATTTTCTCGAGCACGACGGCCACAACAACGTGCTCTACAAGGTCGATTGCAAGATCACCAAGCACGGCGACTCGCTGACCCTGGACTACAGCGGCTCCTCGAAACAATCGCCGGGATTCATCAACGCCACGCGCGCCGGACTCATGGGGGGCGCCTGCGGCAGCCTGCTCACGACACTGGCCTGGGACATCCAGTGGAACCAGGGCGTGCTCAAAACCGCCGAAGTGATTGCACCCGACGGGCTGATCTGCACCGCGCAGTTCCCCGCGCCGGTGGGTTCGGCGACGGTGGAAACCATCTGGGTCGTGTCGAATGCCACCATGCTGGCGCTGAACAAGCTGCTTGCCACTTCGCCCAAGTACCGGCACCGCACCCAGACCATCAGCGACGGCTGCATGGCGACCTTCAATCTGGGCGGCATCAACCAGTTCGGTGAACCGTTCGGGCTGCACCTGATGGATCCGATCGCGGCCGGCTCCGGCGCGTGGGCTTCCAAAGACGGCGTGGATGCCGGCGGCCCCATCACCTCGCCGGTGGCATCGATTGCCGACGTTGAACGCAACGAGCAGGTTTCGCCGCTGTTTTATTTTCACCGGCGCCTCGCGCGCGACACCGGCGGCAGCGGCAAATTCCGCGGCGGACTGACCGCCGAAGTCTCGCTGACCCTGGGCGGCATAGAGCGCGCCGAAGCGCTGGTCATGACGCATGGCGCCGAAGTGCCCAATACCATGGGCCTGGGCGGCGGCTGGCCGGGCAGCACCGTCACGCAATCGTTCCTGCGGGGTGGCGTGAGCAAGGGCCGCGTCGACAGCGGCAAATGGGAAGTGTTCGGACCCAAGCCCGGGCTGATGGATATGACCAGCCGCGATGCGTTCGCGGTGACCTGGCAGGGCGGCGGCGGCTGGGGTGATCCATTGGAGCGCGATCCCGAAGCGGTGGCGCGCGATGTCGCCGCCGACTGGGTATCGGCGGCAGCGGCGAAAAAAATCTACGGCGTGGTGCTGAAGGACGGCAAGCCAAACCTCAAGGCTACAGTGCGAGCCAGGCAGACGATCCGCAGCCGGCGCGTGGGTGAATTCGTCACCGATCCGGCACGCTTCTGCTCCAGCGCGCCCGTGGCATCGCTCAGCGAATCGCTGTTCATCGCCATCGATGCGCGCGGCACCCACGTGGTCACCCGCGCCGGTTGCATACTCGCCACCGATTCGACCCGCTGGCGCGCCGGCGCGGTGGGCGCGACCTTCGACAAATTGCCGAAGGAATACCGGATCAAGTTGCACGCCGACCTGTCGCTCACCACCTGGTTCTGTCCGGCGACGGGCACCTTGCTCTCGGTGGAAGTCCACGAGCGCGGCAAGCGCGCCCCGGATGATCTCGATGTCGACGTGGCGTCGCTGCAAAAGCTGTGCTCTGAACCTGTACGCTGAACCTGTACGCTGAACTGCGCTCCCCGGACCATTCCGCAACCACCGGAGTCTGACTCCCATGGCGCTATCTTTGCGATATCAGGCAGGTTGGGCTGAGCGCAGCGATGCCGAACGTCTTGCGCCGCATACCGCCAGGTCGGGGTTCGCTGCGCTCACCGCCAACTTGCGACTGGTCCCGTCATAAACGTAAAGAGCCTTTTTCGACCGTCGCCATTTGTCGCATAGCACATTGCTCAAGGAGAAGCGAGATGAACAAGTTCGGCATCGGTCAGCCAGTCCGCAGGGTGGAAGATCAGCGTTTTCTCACCGGACGCGGGCGTTTCGTCGACGACATCAACCTGCCGCGCCAGTGCTACGGCGTGCCGGTGCTCTCGGTTCACGCACACGCCCGCATCCGCGGCGCCGCTGGTGTTTTCGCCGCGCGGCGCGCGGCGAGCGAAAAGAACGGCAAGCGGCGCGGCCGCGCCGTTTCCTACTATATCGAACAGGGCGGGGTGTTCAACGACCGCATGGAACTGCGTTTCGATCCGACATCGCGAAGTACGCGAAAATCGTCCAGGACGCGAAGATACCGCCCGAATAACGCATACAGCGCAGCGCAATACTGACATCCGGACGGGGCTGGATAAATGTCCAAAGGTGCGATTGCAGGTAACCGCTTCGGCATAGGCCAGCCGGTGCGGCGCGTCGAGGACGAGCGCTTTCTCACTGGCCGCGGCCGCTATCTGGCCGACATCAATCTGGATCGTCAGGCGTATGCGGTAGCGGTGATGTCCCCGCACGCGCATGCGCGCATCCTGAGCGTGGATACCACGGCGGCCCGGGCGGCACCCGGTGTGTTGTGCGTACTGACAGGGGCCGATGCAATAGCCGACGGGCTGGGCGGCTATCCGCCGCTGTTCATGCCCAGCGACAAGGGCGGTCCGCCCGGCTACCGCACCCTGCGGCCGTTGCTGGTGGCGGATCGCGTGCGCTTCGTCGGCGATCGGGTCGCGTTCGTGGTCGCTGAAACGCTGGAGCAGGCGCGCGACGCGGCTGAACGGGTGGAAGTGGATTACGAAACATTGCCAGCGGCGGTGACCCTGCAGGATGCAGCGCGCGAAGACGCAACGCGCCTCTGGGATGATTGCGCCGGCAATGTCTCGTTCGAACTGGAGATGGGTGATCCGGCCGCGACGGACACGGCGTTTGCCGCCGCCGCGCATACCGTGTCCTTGCGCCTGGCGAGCAACCGCCTCTCACCCAGCGCCATCGAACCGCGTGCTGCAATCGGGGATCACCACGCTGCCGACGACAGCTACACGCTGCACACCAGTTCGCAGAACCCGCACGGCGCGCGCACCATGCTGGCGCGGGCCATCTTCCGGATTCCCGAAACGAAACTGCGCGTGATTTCGCCGGATGTCGGCGGCGGCTTCGGCCTGAAGACCAATCCGGGCCCGGAGGACGGCCTGGTGCTGTGGGCGTCGCGGCGCTGTGGCCGTCCCGTGAAATGGATAGCGACGCGCGCCGAATCGATGCTGGGCGACACCCACGGGCGGGATCAGGTCATGGATGCCGCGATGGCGCTCGACAAGGTGGGGCGCATCCTCGCCATCCGCGCCCGGGGCATGCAGGCGCTGGGCGCATACGTGTTCGCAGCAGGCGTGTCGCCCATCGATTTTTCGCTGACCCTGATCCCGAATGTCTATCGCGTGCCCTGCGTGCACCTGGTATCGCGCGGCATGTTTACCAACACCGCGCCCTTGTCCGCGTATCGGGGCGCGGGGCGCCCGGAGGCGGCGTTCGTCACCGAGCGCTTGCTCGACGAGGCCGCGCACGCCCTGGCCATTGACCCCGTGGAGATAAGGCGGCGCAATTTCATTCCGGCAAGCGCCATGCCGTACGCGACGCCGACCGGGATGAGCTACGACAGCGGAGAATTTGAACAGGTCATGGACAAGTGCCTGGCGCTCGCGAAGTGGCCGGATTTTCCACAGCGCCGTGCCGCCTCTGAAAAAAACGGCAGGCTGCGCGGGCGGGGGCTGAGCTATTACATCGAGTCGGGCGGACGCTTCAATGACCGCATGGAACTGCGTTTCGATCCGGGCGGAAATGTGACCATAGTCGCGGGCACGCATTCGCACGGCCAGGGGCACGCGACCACCTATGCGCAACTGGTGTCCGACTGGCTGGGTCTGCCGTTCGAGAACATCCGTTTCGTGCAGGGCGACACCGACCAAGTGCCGTTCGGCCGCGGCACATTTGCCGCGCGCAGTTCGATGATAGGGGGCTGCGCGCTGAAACTCGCCGCCGACGCCATCATAGAAAAAGCGCGTCCCATGGCGGCGCATCTCATGGAAGCGGCGTCGGACGACGTTGAATTTCACGACGGCCAATTCCACATCGTCGGCACCGATCGCGCCATGCCCATGGCGGAGGTCGCACGCGCGTTCTTCCACCCTGTGGGCATGCCGCGCAAATTCGGCGTCGGCCTGGACGCGAGCGGTTCCTGGGCGGCGGAGCCGTGGAACCACCCCAACGGTTGCCACGTGTGCGAGGTCGAGGTCGATTCCGCGACGGGTGTCGTCACCATTGCGCGCTACACCGTCGTCGACGATGTCGGCATGGTCATCAACCCGATGATCTGCGAAGGCCAGGTGCACGGCGGCCTGGCGCAGGGCATCGGCCAGGCGCTGCTGGAGGAGGTGATCTACGACCGCGAGACCGGTCAGCTCCTGACCGGCAGCTTCATGGATTACGGCATGCCGCGCGCCGATGATTTCCCCGATTTCACGCTGGCGTTCGAGGAAATTCCCGCCACCACCAATCCGCTCGGCATCAAGGGCATAGGTGAAGCCGGCACCGTCGGCTCGACCGCGGCAGTGATCAACGCGGTGCTGGACGCGCTGCGCCCGCTCGGTGTAGTCGAGATGGCGATGCCGGCAACGCCGGCGCGCGTCTGGGAAGCGCTGCAACGCGCCAGAGCAGGTTGAGCTCGTCAAAACTCGTTACTACCGTTCGAGGTGAGACTATCAAACCTCGTTACCACCGTTCGGGCTGAGCCTGTCGGAATTCGTTACCACAGTTCGGGCTGAGCTTGTCGGAACTCGTGACTACCGTTCGGGCTGAGCTTGACGAACCTCGTTACACCGTTTGCGGTGAGACTATCAAACCTCGTTACTACCGTTCGGGCTGAGCTTGTCGAAGCCCCTCAGTCCTTCGACAAGCTCAGGACGAACGGATCACTGGACAAGCTCAGGACGAACGGAATCGATTTGTCCGCTTGGCATGAAAAGATCACTGAGCCGAATCACAACCCCGATAACAAACCCTGGAGAAACGACGATGAGCCTGTGGACGCGCACTGAAGGCACGGCTGGACAGCGGACCGCACACTTACGCCTGCCGCCCGGCAGTTATCACGGCATTGCATGCCGGCACTGCGATGCCACGCCGTTGCTGCAGGGCGCAGCTGCACCTTGGAGTGCCGCGTATCCTGCCCGGCTGCCCGTGCGTCAGACGAGCGTCAACACAGCCAGAGTGCATGCAAGCAGCCGATCCGCGGTCGGCGCGGCAGCCTCGACAGGCAGCGCGACCAGTGTGTCGCCCACGTCAGGCGATGTCGCGAAGGCGGCGCCGGGTGCCGCGCACCGCATCGACGTTCATCATCACATCATGCCGCCGCGCTACATGAGCGAGGAACCCGGCAGCGCCCGCATCGCGCGCCAGGCGGTGGCCTCGCTGTTCCGGCAGGTGCAGGCATGGACGCCCGCGAAATCGATAGAGGAAATGGATCGCAGCGGCGTCGCCACATCGATCACCTCGGTGTCGGCGCCGGGGGTCTGGTTCGGCGATGTCGCCGAAGGCCGGCGCGTCGCCCGGGACAGCAACGAGTACGGCGCGCGGCTTATGGGCGATTATCCGGGGCGCTTCGGTGCGTTCGCCTCGATACCGCTTCCCGACATCGACGGGAGCCTGCGGGAAATCGAATACGCGCTGGACGTGCTCAAGTGCGATGGCATCGTGCTGATGACCAGCTACGGCGACCAGTGGCCCGGCGACGCGGGATTCGCGCCGGTGTTCGATGAATTGAACCGGCGGAAGGCCGTGGTGTATTTCCATCCCACCGTCGCCCCCTGTTGCACCGGCCTGATCGACAACGTGCCGGATGCGACCATCGAATTCCTGTTCGACACGGTGCGCGCGGTGACCAGCCTGCTCTACAGCGGCACCTTCTCCCGCTGTCCCGATATCCGTTTCATCTTCTCCCACGCCGGCAGCGCCGTGCCCTTGTTCGCGGCGCGCATCTGCCGACTGGCGGCGGCCAATCCGAAGCTCGCCGCGCTGTTGCCGAACGGGCCGCTCTACGAGCTGAAGAAGCTGCACTACGAACTCGCCCAGACGCGCGGGCCCGAATCGATCGCGCCGCTGATGCAACTGGTTACCGCGAAAAGCGTGATGCTGGGGAGCGACTTTCCGTGGACGGCGACGAAGATCACCGAGACCGTGGAGGCGGTGGCGGCGTATGGGTTCAGCGCTGCGGACATTGCCGACATCGAGCGCGGGAATGCGCTGCGGCTGTTTCCGCGGCTGGCGGGATAATTCGGAACTTTTATGTGGCGAGCAGGCCCTACTGCGGACATCAGCGGGCAGTTGGCTTATTGTTTTTGAAATAACTTCATCTGTGTTATGCGCGCTGTGCTTTCTTTGTCGGTGCCTTGTCTGCCACTATTTCGGCGCGCTGAAGCCGCGCCCTACGGTGCGGTGTCCGTTCCGCCCGCGTTTCGGCGCGCTGAAGCCGCTCCCTACGCTGCGTCATTAATTTTTGTCAGACTGGACCGATCTTGCGCTGCAAACCGGACTCGTAAAGCGCGATGTGCCAGCGGAAGTTTTTTTCAACCGGATTCTGCGCCGTGTCGGTCGTAACTGCCGCGTTATTCCCCGGGAATTCGCGAATGACGCGATGGCGGCATATCAAGAACGATAAAGTGATGACTTAAAGAAGCCCATCCCATAGCCTTGTGCGTGAGTAAATCTCTGTGAATTTCCCGATTACTTGATAGCCAGCGCATTGGCCGGCGAGCCGACGCCGCCGACCAGATTGAGCGGTTTCACGGTGACGAAACACTCCCACACGCCATCCCGGGCACAGTCCTCGGCGAGTGCATCCAGCGACCACAGCTCGCCCACCATCAGCCCGAGCATGGCAATCATGAACGGGTGCATCAATCCGACATGGCGCGGCAGCACGCCCGGCGTGGCGCGCAGTTCGGCGCCGAACGTGGAACCGGCGGTTGCGGGGTGGCACTCCAGGGCGAAATTGTCCGAGGCGCATGCGCCGAACTGGTGGTCCCAGATCCAGGCGAGGGTGTCATGGCTCTGGGCGAGGCCGGGCGAGCGCATTTCGGTCTTCGGAAAAGTCGCGCGCTCGTCCTCCGAGAACTCCTCGAAATACACTTTCATCCAGCCGGTGCGCAACAGCAGGATGTCGCCCGGCCGGAATTCGACGCCCTGAGCCTTCGCGATTTCGTCGACAAGGGCGCCTGAAATCGCGTGCGCGGAGCGATAGTCCATGCGTTCGCCACGCTTCGCCAGGTGGCGCTCCACGTCGATGAGGACACCGCGCCCGGCAATGGCGCGCTCGGCAAACCGGTTCATTCCCAGCCAGGGCGTGCCCTCGGCTATCCTGTCGTCAGGCGTCCCGTTGTAGAACCCGTGAACCGGATGGCGGAAATGGCGAAGTCCGTCGACCTGAGTTGCGGACTGCAGGTAGAACCCGTCAAGATAGTCATCGCGCTGGTGTACGCTGTTGCCGAAGATCCGATGGCGCACCAGCTTGCGCAGCGGTATGACCGGCGTGCGGAACGCATCCAGGGTGCAATCGAGGTTGAAGGTGGCGCCGCGGCGTATGCAACTGGAGGCTGCGACGATGCGCTCAGGCGTCAGAAAATTAAGCATCCCCAGTTCGTCGTCATCGCCAAACACGCCCCATGACGAACCCGCAGGGCGATCCGTGCGTTTAAGGAGTTCTGCGTAATCGGGTATCTTCGAGTTCTTGTCCGTCACGGTGTTCGCTCCGAAGTTCGTTTGGATTTTACATAGAAAAGTACACAATGTTTCCAACACGAGCTCATCGCCAATTCATTGATCCGGCATTGGCGCAGCACCTCCCGGCCGGGCTCTCAAGGACCGAGCCGGGTCTCCCCGGTTATGTTCAGGTACTGAGTAAAGTTTCCGGGATTGTCACGGATGACATGGTGAACGCGGCAAAACGCGAGTAAGAATGGCAGCGAAGCAAAGTGCCGTTGAAGGGCGATCCGATCCACTGGAGCAAAACGATCGAGCAGAAGTACCTGGATCGCGCCATGGTGTTGAAGTGAGTCGCGAAGGACTATTGCGCGGAAAGCAGTCCGATTCAGATTTTCCTCAAGTCCGATTCGCGGGAGGCGATCCATGAAGCGCTTCAACTACAAAGGCGTCAACCACGTCCACATCAACGTGACCGACATCAAGCGTTCCATCGCCTTTTACACCGAGGTGCTGGGCTTCCAGGTTGCCGGCCGCAAGGAGCCGGACAAGGCATGGCTCAACTTCGGCCAGTACGGCGCGGAGGAAAAGCGCTGGCTGCACAACCTCGCATTGACGCAGGTATCCGAGCGCAACGACCTGTACTGGGACAGGAGCGGTCTCAACCACTTCGCCCTGGAGGTGGATTCCATCAAGGACGTCGACGAAATCGGCGCGGCGCTGAAGGAGCAGGGCGTGAAAATCGTCCGCGGCCCGGGCGTTCATGCCGAGGACATGACCTACCACGTTTACCTCGAGGATCCGGACGGCAACGTGATCGAGATCATGACGCAGACGGCCGAGACGGATACCGAACTGCGCAAGATCGCGCAGTGGGCGCCCGATCGCAAGTGGCGCTTGCTATCCGAAACCTGAGAAACGAGGGCTGACCGGAGCAGTTCCGTCGGGAGCAGTTCTTGCGGCGTTAAGGTGCCGCGAATATACTTATCCAAGCTGTTTTCCAGCGTGTGAGGGAGGTAACAATGCCCGAAGAAATTCAGAATCCGGACAGGGCGCAATTCGAACGAGGCTGCGCATGGCAGGCCTGACGCAAGAGGAGAATGAACTGCTGACCCAGACCGGTCCGGGCACGCCCATGGGGCGGTTGTTCCGCGAGTACTGGATACCTGCAATGATGTCCGAGCGCCTGCCAGGACCCGACTGTGCGCCGATAGCGATCCAATTGATGGGTGAGCGGCTGGTGGCCTTCCGTGACACGCAGGGACGGGTCGGCATCCTCGACGAATACTGCCCGCACCGCCGCGCTTCGCTCGTGTACGGCCGAAATGAGGACGGCGGGCTGCGCTGCGTGTACCACGCCTGGAAGTTCGATGTGACCGGGCGCATCATCGACATTCCCTCGGAGCTACCCAATTCGCGGCTCGCGCAGTCGATCAAGCCGATCGGCTATCCGGTTAGGGAAGCGGGCGGCATCGTCTGGACCTACCTCGGTACGCGCAGCGAGCCGCCGCCATTTCCGGATTTCCTGTTTACCAAGCAGCCTGCCAACCGCGTCATGGGATGGCATTACCACCAGGAGTGCAATTTCCTGCAAGGGATGGAAGCGGACCTGGACATCACCCATCCTGCCTATCTGCACGCCCACGCGGTCAATCCGCTGCTCGATGCGACGCGCCGTGCATTCGTTGCCGATAAACGCCCGCGAGCGTATGCCCGCGAGCAGCCATTCGGTTTCCAGACCGTATGGGGCTGGAGGACCGACGACCCGGCCAAATCGCTTTTCTGGGTCGATCCCTTCGTCGTTCCGTTTCACACCATGGTGCCCGCCTCGCGCACCGAGTTGCGCTGGATCTGGCACGCCTGGGTTCCGATCGACGATCACAGCCACTGGCTGTATTACGTGCACTACGACCCTGAAATCAATCCGGGGCCTGAGGAGCGAAGCAACCTAGAGCGGACCTTCGGGCACGACCTGATCGATCCGGACAATGACTACAAGTCACGGGGAAACAGAAAGAACATGCACCTGCTTGATCGCGGACGCCAGAGGACAGAGAACTTTACCGGCATCCGCGGGATCGCGGCGCAAGACGTCGCGATTTCGCAAAGCATGGGAACCATCGTCGACCGCAGCCGGGAAAACCTCACCTCGGGGGACATCCTGGTGATCCAGTTGCGCAGTTACCTGCTGAAAATAGTCCGCGAGCACATGCAGGGCAAGCAAGCTGCGGGACTTGCAGGCGGGTTCTCCTATCCCGACATCGATTCGCGCATGGTCATCGTGCCGAGCGACACCAATCTGCCTGAAATTCTCGATCGTCCGGATTGGAAATGGGGCGAGGTGGAGGCCGAAAGCACTCCGTAGCGTCCAAGGGTGCATCTGAAACGGGTGCTGCATTGCACCCGGCCGCTACGAGGAAAGGGAAAGCGAAGCACGTCACTGAAGGAAAGCGAAGCATGTCATTGGAACAGGATATTCAGGATCTGAAGCACCGCCTGCGGCGACTGGAAGACGAGTCCACCATCAGGCGGCTGATGGCCGAGATGATGAAGAAGGCCGACGAGCGCGATAACCCGCGCTGGGGTGAGCGTCTGGTCGAGTATTACACCGATGACGGACAGTGGGTGAGCGGGTCGGGGTTTGCCGATGTGGCAATGAGCGAACGCGGCACCAAGGCGCTGATCAAGAAGTTCACCACCGGCACGCGCATCACCGAATCGAGCCATCTGCTCGGGACCGAATCAATCACAGTCGATGGCGATTCGGCCGACGGTACCTGGCTGTGTTTCGAGCCTACGACTCTGAACGGAACGGATGGCAAACAGGAAGCCGTGTGGATCATGGCCCGCTATCTAGCCGAATTCCGGCGCGTGGGAGAGGAATGGAAGGTACGTACCCTTCGCTTCGAAGGCATCTTCTGCACGCCTTTCGAATCGGGCTGGCACAAGCAACGATTCGTTTCGATTGCCAATCAGTCCTGAAGAAAAGTCTACCGTGAGTTTGCGGGTTCGGCGGTTATCCGCCAAATTCTGACTTCGCATGAGAAAGACCGTTCGGCTCCATTTCGACACAGCTACGAGGAACATGACCATGACATCCCGATATTCAGCCATTCCTTCCCGCGTGACTCGTGCGGCCGCGATCGTCGGATTGCTTTCGGGATTGTTCATGCCCATCGCGCAGGCGCAAGACAGGGTCCGGGTGGCGGTGGGCGTCGATCCGATATACACGCCCTGGTAGATCGCGCAGGAAAAGGGATTTTTCAAGAAACACAACATCACCCCCGAGCTTACCCAGTTTTCCAGCGGGCCTACGGTGGCGGATGCGACCATGGCGGGAGAAACGGACGTAGGGTCCGCCGGAACGGCCAGCTGGATGCCGCGCATCGTGCGTGGCGGTATAGTAATACTGGGGACAATGGCGACATCCCCCGACGCATCCCCCGATGCCTCCAAAATGGCCGCCCGTACATCGATCAAGTCCCTTGCCGATCTGAAGGGGAAAAAAGTCGGTTCCGTCGGTGGCAGTTCCACCGATTACCTGTGGGTGCTGGCTACCAGAAAACTGAATATCCCGGAGGGCGCGATTGAAGTCGTCGGGATGCCGCCGCCGGAACTCGTGCCGTCTCTCGACCGTGGCGACATTCAAGCGTACTTCGTATGGGAGCCTTGGGCGACCCGGGGAGTCGAAGTCTCGGGCAAGAGCAACGTGCACATCCTGGCAAATAGCGGCGATGTGGGTTACCTGTTGAACTTCGTGATCGCGGCGAACAAGAAATTCGTCGATGCGAAGCCCGAGGTTGCGACCCGCATCGTGGCCGCGATTCGCGATGCCGTCGATTTTCAGAACAAGAATCCTGCCGAGGCGGCACGGATCGGCGGTGAGAAGAATAAACTCAAGCCCGAGGCTGCCGCGGCGGTCATTAATCTATACAAGTTTTCAATGTCCATCACCGAAGATATGGTAACCGCGTCGAAGACCGAAGAGGCCTGGATGCGCAGCAAGGAGCGCTTGAAGGGCGAGCCGATCGATTGGAGCAAGGCCATTGACCGCCGCCTTTTCGAGCGCGCTATGGCGATCAGGTGATCGCGAAGCAATCGGAAGCGAGGGCGGACTGCTTTGGAAATGCCTGATGTCGAAGTCCGAAATGCCTCCCGCGTGTTTCCGAAGAAAGCCGGTCCCGACCGGGCTCGCGAGTATGTCGCTCTCAAAGGCATCAATTTCACGATAAGTCCTGGCGAATTTTTCTGTCTTCTCGGTCCAAGCGGATGCGGCAAGTCCACGGTACTGCGGATGATTGCCGGTTTTTTGGCGGCCTCTTCCGGAGAAATCCTGGTGCGTGGGCAGCCTGTCAATGGTCCGTCCGTGGATCGCGCGGTCGTGTTTCAGGGCGATGCGGCGCTATTCAACTGGCTTACCACGGAGGAGAACACGGAATTCGGGCTGCGTATGCGTGGCGTTCCCGAGACCGAACGCCGCCGGATCGTTGCCGAGAACATTCGTCTGGTGGGACTGGAAGCGTTCGAGCACCATCATCCCAATCAACTTTCCGGAGGCATGCGCCAGCGACTTCAGATCGCGCGCGTACTCGCCAACGACCCCGCAATACTGCTGATGGACGAGCCTTTCGGTGCGCTCGACGCGCAGACGCGCGGCATCATGCAGCAGGAGTTGTCGCGCATCTGGAGCTCCCGCAAGAAGACCGTGTTATTCATCACCCACGACATTGAAGAGTCGCTGCTCCTGGCTTACCGGGTGGCGGTGATGAGCGCCGGTCCCGCTGCCACGATCAAGACGGTGTTCGAGGTGCCGCTGCCACGTCCGCGCGAAACGGACGATGAATTTCTTCGGCTGCGCAAGGAAATCAAGGCGGTGATAGAGGAAGAGGTCATGAAATCGATGAGACAGGTGAGTGATGGAAACAGCCCCGACGCGTGATCGTACCCAATGGTGGCGCCGGACATGGGACAGCGATTCGTTCCGCCGCATGCTGGTTTTCGCGGCCTCGCTGGTCTGCGCCTTCATCGTCTGGACGGTTCTGGCCTTGTGGGTGGGCAAGCCCGCTTTCCTGCCCTCCCCGCAAAAGACCCTGGAAGGCGCATTCGAATTGATCGAGAACGGCGACCTGTACTCAGCCGTCGCGGCGAGCTTCGCGCGCATCATGATTGGTTTCTTCATCGGCACCTTGATCGGTGTCCCGGTCGGATTGCTGATGGGCGTGAGCCCGTTCGTGCGCACCTTCCTGGATCCCTACGTCGAATTTTTCCGCTTTGTTCCGCCGATTGCGTTTGTGACGCTTGCGGTGATCTGGTTTGGCCTGGGCGAGACTTCGAAGATCGTGCTCATCGTATACACCACGGTCTTCATGGTGGCGATCAACACCATGATAGGCGTGCTCGGAGTCGATCCGGACAAGCGCTTCGCCGCGCGCTGCCTCGGCGCCTCCGAGCGTCAGGTGTTCCTCCACGTCATCATCCCGGCCGCGATCCCGAGCATCGCGATCGGAATGAAGATCGCCATGGGCAACAGTTTCATGACAGTCGTCTCGGCCGAGATGGTTGCCGCGAAATCCGGTGTCGGCTACCTCATCTTCAATTCCCGCCTGTTCCTGCTGACGGAGTGGATCTTCGTGGGCATCATTACCCTGGGGCTCATGGGGTTCTTCACCGATCGGATGCTGCGCAT
>SHXF01000085.1 GCA_009693435.1 Betaproteobacteria bacterium
ATAAACGGTCGGTAGCGAGTAATTTCATGCCTATCGCATATTTCATTCCGCAGTGGAGTGAATCACCTCTGTGCTCAAATGCCAACTGCTAAAATTGAAAAAATCACAGCCTCTCAGGCCGGCGCGGTCGGTGTGGAACGCAAACAGAACATGCTTGTGTCCTCGGCGCAGGTGAACGACAGCGCAGCCAAGGCCTATCAGCAAATCTCGCAGGAGGTCGCTTCCAAGGGACAACTGAATCGCGATCCGCAGCAAGTGGCGCGCGTCCGTACCATCGCCTATCGTTTGATTCCGCATACCGCAGCGTTTCGGCCGGACGCGCCAGGCTGGAAGTGGGAAGTGAATGTGATTTCGTCGGAACAGATCAACGCGTGGTGCATGCCGGGCGGGAAAATTGCCGTCTACAGCGGTATCCTCGGCAAGCTGGGTCTCACGGACGACGAGGCGGCAGCGGTGATGGGCCACGAAATGGCACACGCGCTGCGTGAGCACAGCAGGGAACAGGTCTCGCAGAAGATGGAGCAAGGCATCGCCGTAGGGGTGATCGGCGCTGCCTTGGGAATAGGGGGTCTGGCTCAGGACGTGACCCGGATGTTGCTGGATGTGACCTTCAACCTGCCTAACTCCCGGACCGCGGAGACGGAAGCAGACCGCATAGGCGTCGAACTTGCCGCGCGCGCCGGCTACGATCCGCACGCCGCAATCGGCCTCTGGCACAAGATGTCGAAGCAGAGCGGCAGCGAGCCACCGAAATGGCTGTCCACCCACCCGGAAAATTCGGCGCGCATCAAGGACCTGGAAGTTTATGCGGAGCGGGTGCATCCGCTCTATTTAGCATCGAAGAAGAAATAGCGTCTAGCTTCGAAGAAGAAATAGCGGCGGTGGTGCGGAGCACTCCGCCGCCAGGCGAAGGATCCGGACCGCGCAACCGGAACTGAGCGAAGTGATCTGTTTCAGCCGAAATAGCACGATAAACCGCACGGTCGGCGACAGCTTCCGGAAAACTGGTCTTCGGTCTGGGCAGTGCGCGCCCCCGCACCGCATGGCAGCACCGAAAGCGGCATGTATCTGTATAATTTCGAGTCCTTTTCGACCCTTTCCGGAATTCAGACACAATGGCGCCACAAACTCTCTACGACAAGCTTTGGGAAAGCCACGTCGTGCACGTCGAAGAAGACGGCACGACGCTCCTCTATATCGATCGTCACCTCGTGCACGAAGTCACCAGCCCGCAGGCGTTCGAGGGACTGAGGCTCGCGAACCGCAAGTTGTGGCGCGCGAGGGCGAATCTGGCAGTCGCCGACCACAACGTGCCGACGACCAACAGGCTGGAAGGGATTTCCGATCCCGTTTCGAAACTGCAGGTTGATACGCTCGACAGCAATTGCGCCGAATTCGGCATCGTTGAATTCAAGATGAACGACCCCAGGCAGGGCATCGTCCACGTAATCGGCCCGGAACAGGGCGCGACTTTGCCCGGCATGACTGTGGTCTGCGGTGATTCGCATACCAGCACGCACGGCGCGTTTGCCTGCCTCGCATTTGGCATTGGCACCTCGGAAGTCGAGCATGCGCTTGCGACGCAGTGCCTGATGGCGAAGAGGATGCGCAGCATGCTGGTGAATATCGAGGGGCCGATTCCGCGCGGCATCACCGCCAAGGACATCGCCCTCGCGATGATTGGGGAAATCGGCACGGCCGGAGGCACCGGCTATGCGATTGAGTATACCGGATCGGCGGTGCGCGCCCTGTCGATGGAAGGACGCATGACACTGTGCAACATGTCTATCGAAGCGGGCGCGCGCACCGGCATGGTTGGCGTCGATGAGGTAACCATCGCTTACCTGAAAGGACGTCCGTTCGCGCCGGGCGGCGAGGTATGGAACCGGGCTGTCGCGCACTGGATAATGCTGAAGAGCGACGCAGGAGCGAAGTTCGAACGCGTGCTCAACATCGACGCCCGTCAGATAAAGCCCCAGGTTACCTGGGGCACGTCTCCCGAGATGGTAGTCAACATCGAAGACCGGGTGCCGGATCCGGACAAGGAAAAGGATTCCACCAAGCGTGAAGGCATGGAGCGGGCACTTATTTATATGGGGCTCAAACCGAACACCCCGATAACCGACATCCATGTCGATAAGGTATTCATCGGCTCGTGTACCAACTCGCGGATCGAGGATCTGCGTGCGGCCGCAGTGGTGGTTCGAGGCAAGCGCAAGGCGCCGAACGTCAGGCTGGCGCTCGTGGTGCCGGGCTCCGGCCTGGTAAAGGTTCAGGCGGAGAAAGAAGGGCTGGACCGGATATTCACCGATGCGGGTTTCGAATGGCGGGAACCCGGCTGCTCGATGTGTCTGGCGATGAATGCCGACTCGCTGGAGCCGGGTGAGCGCTCGGCTTCCACTTCAAACCGTAATTTCGAGGGTCGCCAGGGGACCGGCGGGCGTACCCATCTGGTCAGCCCGGAGATGGCGGCAGCCGCAGCCATAGCGGGTCATTTTGTCGATGTGCGGAACTGGCGCTGAATATGGATAAATTTACGACTCACACGGGTATCGTGATGCCGATGGATCGGGCCAATGTCGATACCGATGCAATCATCCCGAAGCAATTCCTCAAGTCAATCCGCCGCACCGGCTTCGGCCCGCATTTGTTCGATGCCTGGCGCTACAAGGACGAGGGTCAGCCCGGGATGGATGTTCGCGGCCGTCCACTGAAGGAGGACTTCGTCCTTAATCAGCCGCGCTACAAAGACGCATCTATTCTGATTGCGCGCACGAATTTTGGTTGCGGCTCTTCCCGAGAACATGCGCCTTGGGCCCTCGCGCAATACGGCTTTCGCGCGGTCATTGCACCGTCGTTTGGCGATATTTTCTTCAATAATTCATTCAAGACCGGATTCCTTCCGATAATTCTCTCCGAATCCATCGTGGACCGGTTGTTTCACGATGTGGCGGCGTTCCCCGGGTTTCGCCTGACGATCGATCTCGAGAAGCAGCAGGTCCTGTACCTGGACGGCAGCAATGCCATCGATTTTCAAATGGATCCCTTCCGCAAATACTGCCTGCTGAACGGGCTGGATGACATTGGACTGACGTTGCGTCACGCAGACAAGATTCGCGCCTACGAAACGAAACGCAAGACTGAACAGCCCTGGCTCTTCTAGGGAAATACCGAACAACATGGGCGAAGCCCAATTGCATATAACCCACTAGTGATTGAAAAATAGTTCGACGCAAAATATGAAAATTGCAGTGCTGCCGGGCGATGGCATCGGCCCCGAAATCATGGAACAGGCGCTCAATGTGATGAGTGCCCTGGATCTCAAGTTCGAGACGGAGATCGCGCCGGTTGGCGGCGCGGGTTACGACGCGAGCGGCGAACCCCTGCCGGCGGCGACACTGAAACTGGCCGCAAGTGCCGACGCCATTCTATTTGGCGCTGTCGGCGGCTGGCAATACGATCAGTTGCCGCGGGCGAAGCGTCCGGAACAGGCGATTCTGGGATTGCGAAAGGAACTCAACCTGTTCGCGAATCTGCGCCCGGCGACGGTGTTTCCCGAGCTTGCGGACGCTTCGAGCGTAAAACCGGAAGTCGTGGCCGGACTGGACATCCTCATTCTGCGGGAGTTGACTGGGGACATCTATTTTGGCGAACCGCGTGGCATTCGGACGCTGGCCAGCGGTGAGCTTGAGGGTTTTGACACGATGCGCTACAGCGCTCCGGAGATTCGGCGGATCGCGCACGTTGCGTTTCGCGCTGCGCGCAAGCGCGGCCGGCGGCTGTGCTCTGTCGACAAGTCGAATGTTCTCGAAACGTCGCAATTGTGGCGCGACGTCGTGATCGGGGTCGCGAAGGAATATGCCGATGTGGCGTTGTCGCACATGTATGTGGACAACGCGGCGATGCAGCTGATTCGAAATCCCAAGCAATTCGATGTGATCGTGACCGGCAATCTGTTCGGTGACATCTTATCGGACGAAGCATCGATGCTGACCGGGTCGATCGGCATGTTGCCTTCGGCCTCTCTGGACGAAAACAACAAAGGTTTGTACGAGCCAATACACGGGTCTGCCCCCGACATCGCGGGCAAGGACATCGCAAATCCGCTGGCGACCATACTTTCCGTCGCGATGATGCTGCGATACAGCTTCTCACAGGATGCTGCCGCAGACAGGATAGAGGCGGCAGTGAAGAAAGTGCTCGCAAGCGGACTTCGTACCGCTGACATTTATCAGCCCGGCAAGTGGAAAATCGGTACCCGAGAGATGGGAGGAGCGGTTGTCAGAGCGCTGACTTCCTGAAAGGATTGCCTCTGTCGGTGCAAACGGTCGCGGTGTCGTTGACGCGAATCAAGTGAATGAGGGCGAGGTGAATTCATGAAACGAGTCGGTTTTGTCGGTTGGCGCGGAATGGTCGGATCGGTGCTGATGCAGCGGATGCACGCCGAGCGGGATTTTGCGCTGATGGAACCGGTGTTTTTTTCCACCTCCCAGGCGGGTGCGATGGGACCATTCATCGGCAAGGAGGCCGCGCCTTTGCGGGATGCGAATAGTGTCGCCGATTTGAAATCGATGGATGTCGTGATTTCATGCCAGGGTGGCGACTATACCAACCAGGTATTTCCCGGACTGCGCGCCAGTGGCTGGAATGGCTACTGGATAGATGCAGCAAGCGCGTTGCGCATGAACCTGGACGCAGTGATCGTTCTCGATCCGGTCAACCTCGACTTCATCAAGAGCGCGCTCGGGAAAGGAGTGCGCAACTACATAGGCGGTAACTGTACCGTGAGCCTGATGCTGATGGGCATGCATGGCTTGTTCAAGGCAGGGTTGGTCGAATGGGTGACCGCCATGACCTATCAAGCCGCGTCCGGTGCTGGAGCGGAAAATATGCGCGAACTTATCGAGCAGATGGGGTTCGTGCACGACAAGGCGAAAGACCTGCTTGCAGATTCTCGTTCCGCCATCCTCGATCTGGACGGCCGGGTGGCCGCCGCACTGCGAAGTTCCGAGTTGCCTGCAAACCGTTTCGGTGGACCGCTGGCTGGCAGTCTTTTGCCATGGATCGACAAGGATCTGGGTAACGGCCAGAGCAGGGAAGAATGGAAGGCGCAAGCAGAAGGCAACAAGATTCTCGGGCGGGAATCCGATCCCATCCCGATGGATGGCATATGCGTCAGGGTGGGTGCAATGCGTTGTCACAGCCAGGCGCTGACAATCAAGCTGAGACGCGATCTGCCCATGGAGGAGATTGAGGGGCTTCTGGCTTCCGCCAATGACTGGGTGAAGGTTGTGCCCAATCGGCGGGACGATTCGTTGCGGGAGCTGACCCCGGCAGCCGTCACCGGAGGCTTGTCTGTGCCCATCGGTCGCCTGCGCAAGCTTCCCATGGGCCCTGAATACCTGTCCGCATTCACAGTGGGTGACCAGTTGCTGTGGGGTGCCGCCGAGCCTCTGCGGCGTATGCTGCGTATGTTGCTGGACTGACAGGTGATCCCCCGGGCAGCTTTGCACCGATCCGGTCGATATACGGTTATAGTGTGCGCTCGATAATGTGCCACGCTGAAGCCGCCTAGCTTGACCTTTTTTCGACAGTGCTAAACAGGTAAAAGTGGTCCAAAAAGACAGACTTAACGCTGTTTACAAGAGGAAAGATTAGCTTGCAAGGCTAAGGCCATGATGGTATTTTCATTTTTCTCCCGTACGATTCTGAGGGTGCAAGAGTGGCAAAGAGTTCCTTGAACAGGATGTTGTTGGCGCTCACGGCGTTGCTTTTGCCGTGTTCCGTTGCGATTGCTGCCGGCTTGGGCAAAATTACGGTACTTTCGGCGCTTGGCCAGCCGCTCAAAGCCGAGATTGAGATTGTCGCGCTTCAGCCGGGTGAAGGGGAGACGCTGTCGGCTCGTTTGGCCGCGGTTGATTCTTTCCGCCAGGCGGGCATCGAATTCAATGGGGCATTGCTGAACGTCAAATTTGCTGTCGAGCGCCGCCCAAACGGCCAACATGTTGTCAGCATGACGTCGAGCCAGCCGATAAGCGAGCCTTTCATCGATATGCTGGTCGAATTGAACTGGGCCAACGGCAGGTTGACGCGGGAGTACACATTCCTGCTTGACCCTCCAGAATACAAAGGTCCGTCAGTCGCAAGCCCTGCGCCGCCGGTGACGCCGCCGATCGCAGAAGCCTTGCCTGCTCCGGTTAGTGTCCCTGCCCAAACGCCAGCGGCACCGGCGGCACCCGAGGCGCGACCGCTAGCGGCGGATGTAACCAAACCTGCTGCTGTCGCCGCTCCAAGCGTACCCGCACCGGCACGATCGCCCCTGCAGGCCGCGCAGAACGCAGAAGCAACTTACACCGTCAAGCGCGGCGACACTTTGGCAAAAATTGCACTGCAGACCAAGTATGAAGGCGTAACGCTGCAGCAATCATTAACTGCTCTTTACCGTGGCAACACGGATGCGTTCGACGGCAACAACATGAATCGCCTTAGGGCGGGCAAGATTCTGAATATCCCGGGAAGGGAAGTCGCTGCGGCGGTAACGCAGGAGGAGGCAAGGAATTTCGTCAATGCGCAGAGTGCGGACTATCAGGTATACCGCACCAAGATTGGCGCAGTGGTAGCCGCGGCCCCGGCCCGATCTGAAACCGGGCGGCAATCCGCGGGGCGCATTACCGCGCCGCGCGAGGATAAGCCGGCGCCAAGTGCGGATGCCAGTAAAGACCAGCTGCGATTGTCACGTCCCGATGATGGAAAATCCGGCGCTCGCGCCGGCGGCGCAGGAAAGGCGGACGACATTGCCGCAAAGGACAAGGCGCTCAAGGAAGCAAACGAACGAATTGCACTCCTTGAAAAGAATCTGCAGCAACTGCCGCAACTTGCGCAGTTAAAGAGCGGAGCCGCAGCACAGGTGCAGGAGTCTGCGAAAGCAGCCGTGGCAGGCAAGGCCGACACGCCGAAACCTGCGCCGTCCCCTGCACCGGCGGCTGTGGTTGCGCCAATACCGGCACCCGCACCCGTGGCTACACCAGCGCCTGCTCCAGCTCCAGCCCCAACTGGAGACGCAGGAAAAGCGGCTGCTGCTGCGAAAGCCGAGCCGATTAAGGGGGAAGTTGCCAAAGGCGACGCTCAAAAAGGGGATTCCGTCAAGGGGGACCCGGGTAATCCTACACCGCCACCAGCTGTGGCGGATGTATCAAAACCTGCGCCGGATGCTGTCAAGCCCGCTCCCAAACCGCCGGCGAAAGCTATAACTCCGCCCCCGCCTCCCACACCACCTCCCAGTTTTGTCGATGAGTTGCTGGATGACCCCATCGCCATGGGTGCCGGCGGTGCTGTAATAGTGGGTCTGTTCGGCTATGGTTTCTATGCGCTGCGCAAGAAGCGCAAAGCACAGGCGGCCAACGCGAGCAGTGCGGCGGCAAGTGCGGAAATCGCTGCGCTGCCACCGTCGGCAATGGGTGCTTCATCTGTGCTCGCCCCCGAAGGCGAGCACCATATCGACACATCAGCCATTCAGAGCGATATCAGTCCTGCCGGTGCGATTGAGGCGGAGGCCGATGAGATTGATCCCATCGCCGAGGCCGATGTCTACATGCAGTATGGGCGTGATTCACAGGCTGAAGATATTCTGAAGGATGCGTTGGCGAGGGACTCAAGCCGGCAGGCGATCAAGGTGAAATTGCTTGAAATTTATGCCAATCGCAAAGATAGTGCCTCCTTTGATCTGGTAGCCAGGGATCTGCACGAGGCAACAGGCGGTGTAGGTGCGGATTGGGAAAAGGCTGCTGCCATGGGAGCGGTGCTGGATCCGGGCAACCCTTTGTATGGCGCTGGTTCCGCATCATCGACCGAGATGGACATGGCTAGCACCCAGATACTGGACACAGCAGACCTTGCACCCGCGTCTCCCCCGGCCGCGCCCGATCTCACACTCGATCACACTGCAGCGGAGGCGACGCCGGAGTCCTCTTCAGGGCTGGATTTTGATCTTGACCTTGGAGCAGGGCTTGATCAGGCTCCCTCGGGGCCGGATGCCACCATGGACGTCGCCGTTGGCGCCCAAGGCGATTCTTCCTCGAGCGGGTTGGACTTCGATCTTGATCTTGGATCCGGGGGCGGGCAGGCATCGAGCGAATCGCAGGACGGTGGCGACATCGCACCAATCGCAAAAGGGGAGCCGACCTCCACAGGCATGGACTTTGATCTCGATCTGGGAAGCGATAAGCCTAAAGAGGAACCGATCGATTTCTCTGCAAGTGTCGCGCTGAAATCCGAAACCGGCATGGCGGGTTCTGATGCGGCAAGTACTGGCGGGGAATCATCTGGCGGGCTGGACATTGATTTCGACTTGCCCGCCAGTGACATCAAGCCGGCGGAAGCGACCGCATCGGATTCATCGAGTTCCGGGCTAGATTTCAATCTCCTTGGAGAAACGCCGAACAGCCCGACGGAAGTTCAGCCCTCGGAAATGGACTTGTCAACAATCAGCTTTGACCTCGATACCCCAGGGAACGGTGCCGCGGAGGCACCGGTGATGGATGCCCATTGGCAGGAAGTCGCCACTAAACTGGATCTTGCCAAGGCGTATCAGGACATGGGCGACAAGGACGGTGCCCGCGAACTGCTGAATGAAGTGCTGAGTGAGGGGGACCAAGCCCAGCAAACTCAGGCAAAATCACTGCTGGGTGCGCTCGAAGCCTGACGCATCGCGCATGCCCCTTACAGTCGGCGCCTCATGCGCCGATTTTTCTTTTGTGCGTCCGAAAGGATGCGGTCACCGGATTTCCTTGCAAGTGTTATGAAAGTCAAGAGTGCGCTTCAGATTTATGCCGTATTTGCCACAGTCGCCTTCAGATAGTCGGATCCTCTTATTATGAGAGTCGCGATCGGCATCTCCTATGACGGAACTGATTTCGATGGCTGGCAATCCCAGCGATCAGGAAATACGGTCCAGGATCGTCTGGAGTCGGCGTTGCAAGAGATAGCGGGCATGCCGGTCCGGCTGATCGGCGCTGGCCGCACCGATAGCCGTGTTCACGCGCTGGCGCAGTTCGCGCACTTCGATTGCGACGTAGCGCGCCCGGATTCGGCCTGGGTGCGCGGCACTAACGCGCTGTTGCCGCGGCAAATTGCCGTTCAGTGGGCAAAACGCGTAAGTCCGGAGTTTCATGCCAGGTTTTCAGCCAGGTCGCGAAGCTATCGTTATGTGCTGTACAACCATGCGGTAAGACCATCCGTCTTGGCAGGCAAGGTCGGCTGGTTCCATCGACCGCTCGATATCGAGCGCATGCGCGCTGCGGCGAACATGATGCTTGGGGAGCACGATTTCTCAGCATTTCGCTCTTCGCGATGCCAGTCCATGAGCCCCGTAAGGCGCTTGGTGGAAGCGCGTATCTGTATTCGCGGCAACTATTTCGTATTCTGTTTTTCCGCCAATGCTTTTCTGCATCACATGGTAAGGAACATGATGGGGTGTCTTGTGCACGTCGGAAAGGGCAGCGCACCGCCCGAATGGGTGGCCGATGTGCTCGCCGGGCGTGATCGAAAGCTGGCCGCACCCACTTTTTCTCCCGATGGCCTGTATTTGACTGAAGTGCGTTACGAGGATATCTGGGGATTGCCTAAACCAGTTCACATGATGCCGTTTGGAATCGACTTATGAGAACACGAATCAAGGTATGTGGTATCACTCGCGTTGAAGATGCGGTCGCAGCTGCGCATCTGGGTGCAGACGCGATTGGCATGGTGTTTTGGTCCGGCAGCGCGCGCTTTGTGAATTTTGACCAGGCCAGGCGTATTGGCTCCGCGGTGGGTCCGTTCGTTTCCACGGTAGGGGTATTCGTCGATCCGAGTTCAGAAGAAGTGGCAGCAGCGCTGGATGCAGAGTGCTGCTCGGTGCTCCAGTTTCATGGGCGCGAAGCGCCTTCCTTTTGCAATGCTTTCGGCAGGCCTTGGCTCAAGGCATTCAGGGTAGGAAAGGGGGTGGATTTGATAGAATCCATAGAACCTTACAAGAACGCTGCGGGCTGGATGTTCGATACTTGGGACGTACGGCTGGCGGGGGGGACAGGCGAAACTTTCGATTGGAATCTTCTGCCGAAGACCATGTTGCGACCGTTGCTTCTGTCAGGCGGACTGACTCCGGAGAATGTTGGCATTGCGATACGCAAACTTCGTCCCTGGGCTGTTGACGTGTCAAGTGGCGTGGAGTCGGACAAGGGTGTCAAGGACGTCTCGAAGATTGCAGCATTCATCGCTGGAGTAAGAAATGCAGATCAATGATCTACCAGGTACCCTGCCCGACAGCAGGGGTCACTTCGGTCCCTATGGCGGCGTCTTTGTCGCCGAAACGCTGGTGCATGCGCTCGACGAGTTGAAGGCCGCCTACGATTACTATCGAAAGGATCCGGAGTTCGTCCGCGAGTTCAAGTACGAACTCAAACATTTTGTCGGTCGGCCGAGCCCGGTCTACCATGCTAGACGCTGGTCCGGCCTGCTTGGGGGTGCGCAAATTTACCTAAAGCGCGAGGACCTGAATCACACCGGTGCGCACAAAATAAACAACACAATTGGTCAGGCACTACTGGCACGCCGGATGCAAAAACCTCGCGTGATCGCCGAGACCGGCGCTGGACAGCATGGAGTGGCGGCTGCGACCGTGGCCGCGCGCTACGGCATGGAATGCGTGGTGTATATGGGATCGGAAGACGTGAAACGGCAGGCGGCGAATGTCTATAGGATGAAACTGCTTGGCGCACGCGTGGTGCCGGTAGAGTCAGGCTCGAAGACACTCAAGGATGCGCTTAATGAGGCGATGCGGGACTGGGTTACCAACATCAGCGACACTTTCTATATCATCGGCACAGTAGCGGGGCCGCACCCCTATCCCATGATGGTCCGGGATTTCCAGTCCGTGATTGGCATGGAATGTTTAACGCAGGTACCGGAGATAGCTGGCCGCAATCCGGACGCGGTCATCGCGTGCGTAGGCGGTGGCTCCAATGCGATGGGAATCTTTCATGCGTATGTTCCAGACCCGCAGGTGCGTCTGATCGGAGTCGAGGCAGGGGGACACGGTCTCGCTTCGGGAAAGCACGCGGCTTCGCTGAGCGCCGGCCGGCCGGGCGTGCTGCATGGCAACAGAACCTACCTGCTGCAGAATCAGTACGGCCAGATTATCGAAACACACTCGATATCGGCAGGCCTCGATTATCCGGGCGTAGGACCGGAGCACGCATGGCTTAAGGATACAGGCCGCGCTGAATACGTGGTCATCAATGATGACGAGGCGCTGGAAGCATTTCATAACCTGTGCCACTACGAGGGCATTATTCCAGCACTGGAGTCCGCGCATGCACTTGCCTATGCGGCGAAACTGGCGCCACAGTTGGCTGTGGAAAAAATATTGCTGGTCAACCTATCCGGTCGGGGCGACAAGGACATGCACACCGTCGCCGAGATGTCCGGAATTGAATTCTGATTTATCGGAAACCGACGTGCGCAGCACAAAATGCTCATATGGCATCGAGTTCGAACCCTGTAGCAGCTTTGATCCGGTTTGCGATGATCCGCATTGCACGCTGGCCCATGAGTCTCGAATCGAATGGACCCGTCTCGATCTTGATTTTCCGGATATTGGCAGACTGGGCCCGGAACAAGTGAAAGAAAGTGCGGGCGCTGCCGGTGCTGCGCACCCGTCGGTCTCAGCGGTCTGATTGCCATGTCCCGAATTGCAAAAACCTTCGCCGACCTTGCGGGACAGGGACGAAAAGCCCTGATTCCGTACCTTACTGCCGGAGATCCCGAGCCGGGCATTACCGTGGGAATCATGCATGCGATGGCAGATGCAGGTGCGGACATCGTTGAACTGGGTATTCCGTTCTCCGATCCCATGGCCGATGGCCCAGTAATTCAGCGTGCCGGAGAGCGCGCTTTGAAACACGGGGTTGGATTGCCGCACGTGCTGGAAATGGTGCGCGTATTTCGCGGCCGTAATGACAAGACACCGGTGGTATTGATGGGTTACGCCAATCCTATTGAAGCGATGGGAGCGGTGGAATTTACCAAGCTCGCGGGAGCAGCCGGCGTCGACGGTGTCATCGTCGTTGATTATCCACCGGAGGAATGTTCGGAGTTCGCCGACTTGCTGCGCGGACGCGGCATGGATCTGATCTTTCTGCTTGCGCCTACGACAACGTCGGCACGAATGGCGGCTGTAGCGCAGCTCGCGACGGGGTATATCTACTACGTCTCCCTAACCGGTATCACTGGCGCCAGCCATCTTGATCTTAGCGATGTGGCGGCAAATGTGCGGCGCATCAGGGGAGCGACCGGCCTTCCTGTCGGTGTGGGATTCGGTATTCGCGATGGGGCGACTGCGCGTGCGATCTGCAAATTCGCGGATGCGGCCATCATTGGCTCAAGCCTCATTCAGGAACTCGAGATGGCTCTTCCGGGGCAGGAGCAGGCAAGAGTGGCGGCGTTCGTCCGTAGTGTGCGAGAGGCGATGGACGCGAAGCAATGAGCTGGCTGCAGAAGCTGTTGCCGCCCAAGATCAATCGCACCGTCAGCGGTTCGAAAAAAAACGTACCCGAAGGACTCTGGAGCAAGTGCCCGGCTTGCGCTGCCGTGCTATATGCCGCCGACCTCGAAAAGAACGCCAATGTTTGTCCGAAGTGCACGTACCATAACCGAATCAGTGCACGGCTGAGACTGGATCTGCTCCTTGACCCCGAGGGTAGATTCGAAATTGGCGCAGAAGTCCTTCCAGTCGACAGCCTTAAGTTCAAGGACAGTAAGCGGTATCCTCAGCGCCTCGATGAGGCGGAGAAGGGCACTGGTGAAACCGATGCCATCGTAGTGATGCAGGGCGCGATACGCCACATGCCGATTGTCGTGGCGGCATTCGAATTCGAATTCATGGGAGGCTCAATGGGGTCGGTTGTCGGGGAGCGCTTTGTACGTGGTGTGCATGTCTGCCTGAATCAGAACCTTCCGTTCGTGTGCTTCACCGCCACCGGAGGAGCTCGAATGCAGGAGGGACTGCTCTCATTGATGCAGATGGCAAAAACTACGGCTGCATTGACTCAGCTGTCGGCGCGCAGGCTTCCATTCATTTCGGTGTTGACCGATCCGACCATGGGAGGTGTGTCGGCGAGTTTTGCCATGATCGGCGATGTTGTAATTGCAGAACCAAGGGCGCTGATCGGATTTGCCGGTCCGCGCGTTATCGAACAAACCGTTCGTGAAAAACTTCCGGAGGGTTTTCAGCGCGCGGAGTTTTTGCTGGAGAAAGGCGCCATCGACATGATTATTGACCGCCGCCAGATGCGCGAAAAAATTACGGCCCTGGTCTCGTTGCTGATGAAATTGCCAGCCGCGGGCAGCTAACGAAGAAAACTTGCTATCTGCGGAGATTCCCTGCGATTCACAACGCATCGGGTTCTTGGGGTATTTTTTTGCCGTGTCCACTGCATTCCTGTGAGTTGACCGTCCAATGAGCCGTCGAACCCTTGCTGGCTGGCTCGTTCACATCGAGCGGGTCCATCCAAAATCCATCGCTTTAGGCCTGGACCGGGTCGTCAAGGTACGCGATGCACTAGGGTTCCAATTTGATGGACCGATCATCACGGTGGGAGGAACAAATGGCAAGGGGTCGACCTGCGCGATGCTTGAGGCCATTCTCCTTGCCGCCGGCTATCGTGTCGGCCAGTACACGTCACCGCACCTGCTCCGCTACAACGAACGGGTGCGCGTCGACGGTCAGCCGCTCGATGATGCCGCGCTCTGCAATGCATTTGAGCAGGTCGAGATCGCCAGGGGCTCAGTACAACTCACCTATTTTGAATTCGGTACCCTTGCCGCGTGGGCACACTTCGCCGGAGCCAAACCGGATTGCCTCATATTGGAGATTGGTCTGGGTGGGCGACTGGATGCAGTAAATGCATTCGACGCCGACTGCGCGGTACTAACCAGCATCGATATCGATCATGTCGATTTCCTTGGCGATACGCGGGAGCAGATTGGTGCGGAGAAAGCCGGGATATTTCGTGGCAGCAAACCCGCGATAGTGGCAGATCCGGTACCGCCGCTTACTGTCTTGGAACACGCGGCAGCCGTGAAGGCCGACCTGCAACTGTTCGGCCGCGACTTCGGTTACCAGAGTGACCCGCAACAATGGTTGTTCTGGGGAAGGGGTGGGAGGCGAGGGGGACTAGCGTATCCGGGCCTTCGCGGGGCGAATCAGCTTCTCAACGCATGCGCTTCGCTGGCGGCGCTCGATGCGCTCCGAGGGCGAATTCCCGTGGCCAGCCAGGACGTTCGAAACGGTTTTGCGCGAGTCGAGTTGCCCGCACGTTTCCAGGTGCTGCCCGGGCGTCCAGTCGTGGTGCTGGATGTTGCGCACAATCCCCACGCTGCCGCCGTGCTTGCACAAAACCTTTCGAATATGGGATTTTTCAGCCGGACTTGGGCTGTATTCGGCATGTTGAGCGACAAAGACCGCATCGGTGTTTGTCTGGCACTGAAAGGCAGGGTAGACCACTGGCTCGCGGCGTCTTTGACAGGTGCGCGCGGCTCATCTGCCGGCGAGTTATGCAAGGAAATCGAGGCATCCGGAGCCGGTGGCACGATTGAGGAATTCGATTCGCCGCGGCGCGCCTACTTGAGCGCATCCGCGCGTGCCGGTGAAAATGATAGAATCATCGTCTTCGGATCGTTCCATACCGTGGCGGAAATCATGGCCGTGAGAAGTCGTCCGACTGGGTATTCCGGAATCGGGTCCTAATTGGCAGAAAACCAGGATGCAGTTCACCTGCAACGTCGCGCTCGTCGGCGTTTGGTTGGCGCGATCGCACTTGTAGTATTCGTAGTCATCTTTCTTCCAATAGTCTTGGATCGCGAGGAAAAGCCCGTCAGGCAGGATCTGACCGTGCAGATTCCAAGCCAGGACGCCGGGCGATTCAATACTCGGGTATTGCCGCTACAGGTGTCACCCAAGCCGATCGCCGTCGAACGCAGCAAATCGGAACAGTCGGATGCGGCCAGACCGGATGTGCAAGCTGTAGCAGCACCGACGCCGGGAACACTTGAGGGCACCGGCTCCAGGAACGATCAGGCGCGCCTTCCAAACCGCGAGGCATCTGGAACATCGGCAGATCGGGAGAGAGCGTCGGTTACAGTGACGTCACCTTCGATAGGGCAGGAAAAGGAGCGCCCTGCCAGCATGGATAAGGATCCGGCGAGCATTGCAGAGAACGAACGCGCGCAAGCTGCGCTGACCGACCAAGCGTGGATCGTTCCGCTTGGAACTTTTTCTATTCAGGCGAACGTTGAGCGATTGCAGGCGAGACTCGCAGCATCGGGCGTCAAGGCATATGCGGAACCGGTTGCGACCAAGCAGGGTGAGCAGATTCGCATACGGGCCGGTCCCTATCCAAGTAGGGCAGCGGCGGAACAGGCTCGAGAGAAACTGAAGGGAATGGGTTTGCCTGGCGTGGGCACGGTTGCCTCTCGCTAGCGACCGTAGTAATTTACGTCTCGGCGGAAGGTTCCGGCAATGACTTGGTTCGATTACGGTGTATTTATCGTGCTCGGGCTCTCACTGCTCCTTAGTCTGCTACGCGGCTTGATTCGTGAGGTCGTTTCGCTGGCCGGTTGGATTACCGCTTTTGTTCTGTCGATCATGTTCTCCGGAAACGTCGCGGCGTATTTGCCCGCGAGCCTCGGCCCCATGCTCGCGGGTCTGCTGGCGTATTTGCTCGTGTTCGCAGGAATACTGATCGCGACAGGGTTCGTCGGGCTTATCCTCTCGATACTTGTTCGCGCCGCCGGACTTGGACTGATTGACCGGTTGCTTGGGATGGCTTTCGGCATCACACGGGCCGTAGTGATCATCGTGGTGGCCGTCATGCTGGCGGGGCTGACGCCGTTGCCCAAGGAACTGTTCTGGCGTAATGCCGTGCTGTCAGGTCCGGTGGAAACGATTGTGATAGCGTTGCGCCCTTATTTGCCCGGTGGGCTCGCCGAGCGCATCAAGTACCGGGGGTAGTGGAATGTGCGGAATACTGGGAATCGTTGCCAGGACGTCGGTCAATCAGCCGCTATACGATGGCTTGCTGTTGTTGCAGCACCGCGGTCAGGACGCCGCCGGCATCGTCACTGCCGAGCACAAGGCATTTCACATGCACAAAGGACAGGGAATGGTGCGTGACGTGTTCCGCACCCGGAACATGCGCTCGCTGCCCGGCGAGATAGGCATTGCGCATTGTCGTTATCCGACTGCGGGGTCTGCGTACAGCGCCGGGGAGGCTCAGCCTTTCTACGTGAATTCTCCGTTTGGCATTGTCCTTGGCCACAACGGTAATCTAACGAATTCCGAAGTTCTGAAACAGGAGATGTTCAAACAGGACTTGCGGCACATCAATACGAATTCGGATTCCGAGGTGCTGCTGAACGTGCTGGCGCACGAACTGGAGTTAGCCGCTCACGGGCAGAAACTTGACCCGGAAACAATTTTCACTGCGGTAATGAACGTTCATCGCCGATGCAGGGGTGCCTATGCGGTCGTCGCCATGATTGCAGGATACGGCATGCTTGCATTTCGCGATCCATACGGGATACGGCCCCTCGTTGTGGGGCGCAACATGACAGCTGATGGCCCTGAACATGTCGTCGCTTCGGAAAGTGTGGCGATAACCGCATTAGGATTCGAACTTGTTCGAGATGTGGTACCGGGCGAAGCAGTTTTCGTCGATGAAGGCGGTGAATTGTTCAGCCGTCAATGCGCCGCGAAATCCACATTGGCGCCGTGTATATTCGAGTACGTCTACTTGGCGCGGCCTGACTCTGTTATGGACGGAGTGTCGGTCTACGAGAGCCGACTTCACATGGGCCGTCAGCTGGCAGGAAAAATCAAAAGGGAGATGCCCGAACTGGAGGTAGATGTCGTCATTCCTGTGCCGGACACGAGCCGGCCCAGTGCGCTGGAACTTGCTAATGGTCTTGGAGTGACCTATCGCGAAGGTTTTGTCAGAAACCGTTATATCGGGCGCACGTTTATTATGCCGGGACAGGCGATTCGAAGAAAATCGGTGAGACAAAAGCTCAATGTGATGGCGATGGAGTTCAAAGGCAAGAATGTAATGATCGTCGACGATTCAATTGTGCGCGGAACCACCAGCCGGGAAATCGTGCAGATGGCGCGTGACGCCGGAGCGAACAAGGTGTTTTTCGCATCTGCCGCCCCGCCGGTCAGATTCCCGAACGTCTACGGCATCGACATGCCCACCCGTCAGGAATTGATCGCGACCGATCGCGACGAAGCGGGTATTGCTCGTGAAATCGGCGCCAATATCGTCGTTTATCAGGATCTGGAGGATTTGAAGCAAGCAGTGCGGGCGTTGAATCCGAAACTTACCCATTTTGAGACATCCTGTTTCGACGGCGTCTACATTACGGGGGACATTACCAGGGACTATCTTGCTTCGGTTGAGAATCAACGAGAATCGGCGCGCGCAAGCGAGGACGACCAGGACAGCAATCAGCTCGACCTGAACGCGGCATAGCAACATTGACAATCCCTGGCAGCGATAGTACTTTCGCCTTGCGCCGATTTGATGAACAGCTTGCGGGCGCAGTGCCCGTGAATTTGGGGCGCAAAAATACGGCTAAAGCGCGGCCTCGACCCGTCTTAGCGAATGCTGGACGGGTTTTTTCATTTTGGGTGAACCGATTGATAAACGAAAATAACGTGGTCGTGCGATTCGGTGTCGAGATATCACATGGATAAGTAGGACATCGAAACACTGGCTCTGCGCAGCGGGATTGCCCGGAGTCAATTCAATGAGCATTCGGAAGCTCTGTACCTGACATCGAGTTTCGTATTCGAGAACGCCGCCCAGGCGGCGGCGAGATTTACCGGCGGCGAGGCCGGCAACATCTACTCGCGCTTCACCAACCCAACAGTAACCGCGTTTCAGGAGCGGTTGGCGGCTCTTGAGGGAGCAGAGGCGTGTGTGGCGACGTCGTCCGGCATGTCGGCAATTCTCGCCACCCTGCCCCGGTGGCCACCCAAACTCCCCCAGTGATGGCCACTTCAAAATCCCCCAGTAGGCGGTAAGCCGATGAACTAGTCGGCGGTAGCCGCTGCGGCGACGACAGGACATGATCGCCCCTCGATTTTACGAGGGGATTGGGAGT
>SHXF01000086.1 GCA_009693435.1 Betaproteobacteria bacterium
GCGCTGAATTCCTCCGGCGTGTTGCCCACCGGTTCTATCCGCAGTCCGGTCAGGCGGTTGCGTATCGTGATGTCGCCCAGCACCCTGATCATGTCGCGGTGAATGACGGCAACGATTTCCCTGGGCGTCTTCGCGGGCAGGAACAGTCCGCCCCCAGGCATTGACGTCGAATCCCGGCAGGCCGGATTCCGCCAGGGTCGGCACCTCGGGCACCAGGCGCGAGCGCTGCAGGCTCGCGACGCCCAGCGCCTTGAGTTTCCCCGCACGCACCGACTCCAGGCTGCGCACCGATGGCGCGTCATTTCTTTGGCATGATCGGCCAGTAACGACCCGAACTGGTAGCCGAGTTTCTTGCGAACCGGCCGTTCCGGAGCTGGCGCTCGAAGTCTGAACGCCGCTATGCAATCACGATCCGGATTCAGGACGCACGACGCGCCTCCGGCAGTCCGCATGAACGCGGCCGTTATAGCCGATGCCGGCGGCCGGATGCGATAACCAACTCACCGCAGCCTATTGAAGATGCGCGGTTAAAATGCCGCGATGCGAGTTATTTCCAAGAAATCTCTCAGGGAAGTTTTGGGAGCAATATCCCGAGGCGAAATCGGTATTGGAAGAGTGGTTCAAGAATGCCTCGCACACCGCGGCGACGATATTTCCGGGTTTGCGTCAGACATTTGGCTCCGCGGACTATGTGGATGGAATCACAATTTTCGACGTCGGTGGAAACAAGTATCGCATCGCCGCCGTAATTCATTACGATAAGCAGCGTTTATACGTGAGGCAGGTCATGACTCACGCCGAGTACGACAAAAACACATGGAGAAAGAAATGAACGCGGAAATTGATTTTCAACGACTGGTGCCCGCGTGGCAGGCCCTCCAGTCCGCCATGCCCCTCGCTCACATTGAAAATGAGTCGGACTACAGCCGTGCCCTTGCAGTGCTGAATACCCTGCTCGATACCGTTCGGGATGACAGCAATCACCCACTCTACTCCTTGATTTCGGTTGTAGGTGATTTGATCGAAACCTACGAAATCGACCACGAACCGATGGCCAAATAGGAGGATTTAGCCGCGGCGCTGCCCCAATTTCCAATGGCGCTCGCGTTGCCGTTATCGTCAGCCTCCTGTTTGAGTCCTGGTCGGAAGGCAAGCCGCCGAGCCGCTTTCCCCGCACCACGCCGCTTGAAGGCGGGGCAGGTTGTCTTGAACAATAGCTTTCGCGCCCCGCGCACACCGGTCCCGCACACCCGCGTGTATCCCGCTCTCATTGCAGGGTGATCCCCGCCGATTTGATCACCTTCGCCCAATATGGAATTTCGGCGGCGATCTGAGCGCTGAATTCCTCCGGCGTGTTGCCCACCGGTTCTATCCCCAGTCCGATCAGGCGGTTGCGTATCGTGATGTCGCCCAGCACCCTGATCATGTCGCGGTGAATGACGGCAACGATTTCCCTGGGCGTCTTCACCGGCAGGAACAGTCCGCCCCAGGCATTGACGTCGAATCCCGGCAGGCCGGATTCCGCCAGGGTCGGCACCTCCGGCACCAGGCGCGAGCGCTGCAGGCTCGCGACGCCCAGCGCTTTGAGTTTGCCCGCGCGCACCTGCGGCATGACAAACAGTCCGTTGAAGTTGAATGCGATCTCCCCGGTGATCGTCGCCACCGCCATTTCCGGTCCGCCCTTGTAGGTCACGTGCACCACATCCAGTCCGGCCCGCTGCTTCAGCAGTTCAGCGGCAAGGTGCAGCGGCGTGCCGTGTCCGGTGGAGGAGTAATTCAGTTTGCCCGGACGGGCTTTGACGTAATCGATCAGTTCGCTCACCGAGTTGACCGGCAGCGCTGCCGAAACGATGAGCACCGTCGGCGTCGCGTAGATCATGGACACGGGCAGGAAATCGCGCACCGGATCGAATGACAGCTTCGCGAACAGCGAGACATTCACCACGATGGGCCCGCTTGCGGTGAGCAGCATCGTGTACCCGTCCGGCTCGGCTTTCGCGACCAGGTCGGCGCCGATGTTGCCGCCTGCGCCCGGTTTATTTTCCACCACCACCGGCTGGCCCCACAACGCGGTCAGGCTTTGCGCCAGCACGCGCGCGACCGAGTCGCTCGGCCCGCCGGGCGAATAGCCCACGATGATTCTCGAGGGCCTGACCGGATAGGACTGCGCACCGGCGGTCGCGGCAAACACTGCCGCCGCCAGCAACAGGACGGCACAGATCGACGGGCGGAGCAGCGTTCCATTCCTGCTCATCTTCATGTCAGTCTCCTCGGTACACAGGAAATCGGATGCGGCGACAAGCGCGCTTAGTGTAACTTCCCCGGCGGGCCGTATCGTTTATTCGCCGAAATGCGGCGCGCGCTTCGTGGCACGACCGTTGCGGGCTATCGCGCCGCCGTCTACCATGGGGCCGGGGCGCTCACACGCCGCGAATGGATGCGGACGGAACTGAGACCGGACAAGGAGGGTACATGCGAGAGCACATGCACAAGCACATGCGGGCACGTCTCATTCTTGCAGTCGTCCTGGTCTGCGGGCTCGCGGCCTGCGGCAAATCGAACAAGGAAAACCCGTTCGCGCCCGGCACGGCGATGTACCAGCACTTCGAGGACATCACGGCGAAAGTCAAAGCCCATCCCAAGCTCGACGCGGAAATAAAGCAGGCGAAGAACCGCTACCAGGCCATGACCATAGGCGGCACCCTGGTCAAGAAGGGCATGTCCAAGCTCGACGACGCGTCGCTGGTGCGCCTCGCCAGGCTGATCCCGGAGTTGCTGGACGGGATGAGTCCGCAGAGTTGCGGCGCGCTGGTCCGGGGCAAGACTTCGAGCTCGAGCGGAAAGGGGCCTGAGCGCGAGTTCCTGGAGTCATTGGGCAAGGGCGACCCCGAAAAAGGGCGCAGTTATCTCGACCTGGTCTATCTCGCGCTGGCCACGGCTGTCGATGATCCTTTCACACCCTCGCCGCCCCATCCGGTGGAACTGCGGGCGGCATTCCAGAATCTGCTGGGCGGCCGGTTCACCGAACAACAGCGCAAGGACATCATCGACACCCTGACCGCCGGCAAGCGGGCGAAGGACGAAGACACGTGCTGGGCAGTCAAGGCGCTGTATGCCAACATCGGCGTCACCCCGACGCAACACCGGCGCGTCATCCTGCGTTATCTCGCAAGCGTAGAAATCTGACCGTCGAAGCGCGAGTCCGTACGTCCTCGACGATGCTCAACAGCCTGCCCGAAAAAATCGACCCGCGCTGGACCGCCGTGCTGGTGGTCGACATGCAGAACGATTTCGTATCACCGGGCGGCGTGTGGGCCGAAAGCGGCGCGGACATCTCCATGGGCTGGCAGGCGCTGGCATGCATCGTCCGGCTGATCGCGCGGGCGCGGCGCCACGCGGTGCCGGTGTACTTCGTGCGCTCGACCTACAACTCGGCCGATAACCGCCATCTGTCGGACGTCTGGCTGCAGCAGGCGGGCCGCAGCCCCAGCCGGCGCTTTGTAAACATTCCGGTGTGCGTGGAAGGCAGCTGGGGTTGGGAACTCGCGGCCGGGCTCGAGCCGCGCGCCGGTGATAGCGTCATCACCAAACACCGCTACAGCGCGTTTCACCGCACCGACCTCGATGCAAGCCTGAAAGCAAACGGCATACGGACCTTGCTTGTCACCGGCGTCGGCACGTCGGTGTGCGTCGAAAGCACCGTCCGCCACGCGTTCGAACACGACTATTACAGCGTCATCGTCGGCGATGGCTGCGGGGCCTACACGCGCGAAGTGCACGAGCAGGCGCTCACGCGGATGAATATGATGTACGGCGAGGTGGCGACGAGCGATGCCATTTTCGCATCGTGGGACGCGCTGGCGGCAACAGCACCGGTCACTCGGGCTTGATGCCGGCGTCGCCGACGAATTTGCGGTAGACGATGGTGTGCTTTGCGATCGTTTCGGCGAACTCGGCCGGCGTGCTCGCCGCCACTTCGAAACCGGCGCCTTCGAGTTTCGCCCGCACCTCGGTGGCAGCGGTGGCCCGGTTCACTTCGGCATTGAGGCGCGCCACGATGGCGGCCGGCAGACCCGCGGGGCCGACCAGCGCGAAGTACAGTTCCGGCACCTCGTAGCCGGCGACGCCGGACTCCACGATGGTAGGCGCGTCGGGCGCGGCGCTGGCACGTTTCGGCTGCAGCACCCCCAGCATGCGCAGCTTGCCCGCGCGCACGTGCGGGATGACGTTCGACAGCACGATGCAGGCGAGCGGTATCTGTCCGCCGAGCACATCGTTCAAGGCGGGCGCGCCGCCCTTGTAGGCAATGTGCTCCATGCTGAGTCCGGCCGCCGTCTTGAGCAGTTCCACCCCGACATGCGAAGTAAGGCCCACCCCGGAACTGCCGTAGGAAAGCTTGCCCGGATTTTTCTTCGCGTAATCGATCAGTTCGCGGATGCTGTTGATGTTGAGCGAGGGATGCGCCACCAGCGCCTGGGGCACGGTCACCACCGGGCCGATCGCGGTGAAATCACGACCCGCGTCGAACGGCACATTGCGGTAAAAGAGCGGATAGACGTTGTGCGGCGGATAGGCGGTCAAGAGCAGCGTGTGACCGTCGGCCGCCGACTTGGCGACGATATCCGTGCCGATGATGCCGGTCCCGCCGCTGCGGTTGTCTATCACCAGCGACTGGCCGAGCGCTTCGCCCATTTTCATGCCGACGGTGCGCGCCACAACGTCGACCGCGCCCCCCGCGGGATAGGGAACGACCAGGCGGATCGGCTTGAGGGGCCAGGCTTGCGCGCATGCGACCAGCGGGACGCAAAGCAATGCGGCCAGGACAGCGCGCCTCAGTACCATGAGGACCATGAGGACCATGAGAACCATACACATCTCCTTGACGCGAATTGAAGTCGCGGGCTTCCAACCTGACACTTCACAATGCGCGCCTGCTTGCGCTCAGCCTGCTTGCACTTAGCCACCCTGCGCGCCCAGCAACCGCTGTATCACCGGACGCGATCCTTCAAGCGCCACGCGCTGCATGTAGAACGCCAGGGCACGCACCCCGCCCAGTTCTTCGCCGCCTCCTGCCCGCCCCGGACCGCCGTGCACGAGTTGCGGCAACACGGTTCCCGGACCGGGTGAGAACTCGATCTTGGGATGTCCCAGGTAGACCCTGCCGTTATACGGTGCAATGCCCAGGACCATTTCCTCTATCCAGCGCAGATCCTCGGAATACAGGGAGGACACCAGTCCGCCGTTGCCGCGCGCCACGATAGCCGCCGCTTCGGCGGCTCCGCCCGAGTAAGCGAGCAGCGAAGCCACCGGACCGAAGACCTCGTGCGCGTGTACCGCCGCGGCGGGCGCGCCCGCCGCGAATTCAACCAGCACCGGCGAGATGAAATATCCCTTGCCGGCCTCAACACCCATTGCCGCAAATGGCGCGGCGCTGCCAAAGACAAGTTTTCCTTCGCTCGCCAGGCGCTCGACACCCGCGCGCGCGTCGGCCAGCTGCGTAGCGGTGGCGAGCGGCCCCATGCGGACCTCGCTGAGCGCGGGATTGCCCACGCGCACACCTTCCAGCATCGCGATCAGATCATCGCGCACGGCAGCGGCGATCGTGTCCGGGACGATCACGCGCCGGATGGCCGTGCATTTTTGGCCGGCCTTCTGCGTCATGTCGCGCTGCACGTCTTTCAGGAACAACTCGTACATGTCGCTGCCGGGCGCGACGTCCGGCCCGAGCACCGCCGCGTTCAGGCTGTCCGCCTCTACATTCACCCGCACCGATTCGCGTATCACATTGGGCAGGGCGCGGATGCGCGCAGCGGTATCCCCCGAACCGGTGAAGGCGAGTACGTCCTGCGCGCCCAGCAGCGCGGTCAGGTCGCGCGGCGCGCCGCAGAGCAGCGACAACGCGCCGGCCGGGAGGATCTTTGTTTCCACCAGTATTTCCATGACGCGGTGCGCGACCAGAGCGGAACTGGTGGCCGGCTTGCTCACCACGGGCATCCCCGCGAGCAGCGCCGCCGCCGCTTTCTCGGCGAAGCCCCAGGTGGGAAAATTGAAGGCATTGATGTGCACCGCCACCCCCGCGCGCGGCACGCTCAGATGCTGGCCGTGAAAGCGCGGTGAACGGCCGAGTTGCAGGCCTTCGCCATCGGTGAGGACGCGCGACGCGCCCAGGCTCTCGCCGATCTCCGCATAGGTGGAAAGCGAGAAAATCGCGCCTTCAACGTCGAACTTGGCGTCCGAGCGGGTATTGCCGCCGTTGGCGACCGCGAGGTCGAGCAACTCGTCGCGATGCGCCTGCATGGCCTGCGCCATGGCCTTGAGCAGCGCCCCGCGCTCGGCGAAGCTCAGTGCGCGCAGCGCAGCGCCACCGACCTTGCGCGCGTGATCCAGCGCCGCGGCGAGGTCGATGCCTTCGCTGCTCGCGGCGGCCAGCGGTTCTTCGGTGGCCGGATTCAACAATACCTGCGGTGTTCCCGTGCCTTCGACCCACCGGTCACCCAGGTAACTTGCGAGCGTTTTCATCGTGGACATTCCATCATTTACGGTTTGAAGACCAGCACTACTTCGGCCGCATCTGCTGCAGGCCGTCGACGAGTTCGGCCGGGCTGATGCGGCCGTCGCGGTCAGTGTCCAGAATCGCGAAGCGAGCCGATCGGCAGGGCATTGTTGTGGGTTGGTTGCGCCATGGTAGCAACCATACCAGATTGCAGATCATGCGCGGGGGATCGGGCGCACGGAGTGAGCGCGGCCGGGCGCATCGGGCGAGCACCAACATTGTAGGGCGCAGATTCATCGCGCCATGGTCGCGGGAATGACCAGCAGTATTCGGCGCGCTGAAGCTGCGCCCTACGGCTGCACTCTGCGGCAATGATAATGCCACCGCTCGGCGGCTATCCTCTCATCCTGGTTCAATGCGGTAGCTGACGGTACAACAGTTTGAATCGCACCCTTTGAATCGCACCCCAATCGCGCCCCAATCGCACCCCTTTGGGCGCCGGAGATGATGGGCGCGTGGGCCCTGTGCTAGGCTGGACGCGCGGTTGGCGGCACCGTCGCATCCGGCGGCAGTGCGCGCGCATGAACACGTTTCAAACGCACGGTACAAAAGGGGGGAATTTCAATGAGAACTATCCTGCGCGCCTTCGTGGCGCTGATGCTGCTGGCCCTGCCTGGCCTGGCTGTTGCACAGGCGTTTCCGTCCAAGCCCGTGCGGTTCATCGTGCCGCTTACCGCGGGCGGACTCACCGACATACTGATGCGCGCCGTGGCGCTGGAGTTGAGCAAGATCTGGGGTCAGCCCACGCTGGTCGAGAATCGGCCAGGGGCGAGCCTGATGATCGGCACCGACGTGGTAGCAAAGTCGCCTGCGGACGGCTACACGATGCTCATCTCGGATTCCTCCTGGGTGATCAACCCCATCCTGTACAGCAAGCTGCCCTATGGGCCCAACGACCTGGTGCCGGTCGTGAACATGGTGCTGATCCCGCTGATACTGGTGGCCAATTCGCAACTGCCCGCCAACAAACTGAACGAACTGATCGCGCTCGCCCGTTCCAAACCGGGCGAACTCAACTACGGCAGCGTCGGCATCGGCACCATTCTTCACCTCGATCTGGAGGGCCTCGCGTTCGAGGCCGGGGGCCTGAAGCTCACGCATGTTCCCTACAAGGGGATATCCGAAGTATTTCCGGCGCTGGCCACCGGACAGATTCATATTGCGCTGGCCGGCGTGCCGCCGGCGTTGTCGTTCCTGAAACAGGGACGGGTAAAGGGCATCGCCTTTTCGGGATCGAAGCGATCGGTGGCGATACCCGATGTGCCGACCTTCGCCGAATCAGGCATGCCCAATTTCACTTCCGCGCCGTTCCACGGATTGATGGCGCCCGCGGGCACGCCCCGGGCGGTGCTGGACAGGATCGCCGCCGACGTAGGACGCGTCGTCGCCAATCCGGAATTCAACGAGAAATTCATCGTGGGCGTCGGCCTGGAGTCGCGCTACATGGGGCCGGACGAATTCGCGCAGTTCATCAACGCCTATCGCGACCGATTCGTGGCGCGCACCAAACACCTCAAGATCCAGCTGAACTGAACAGCTCGATTGAAACAGCGAACGGCGACTACGGTCTCACCATGCTCAAGCACGAAGATAACGAACTCCTCACGCGCGTCGGCGCGGGCACCCCCATGGGGGAATTGTTCCGGCGCTTCTGGCTGCCGGCGCTGCTGTCGGAGGAGATCGCAACACCGGATTCCCCGCCGCTGCGCCTGAGGATCCTGGGCGAGGACCTGCTCGCATTTCGCGACAGCAGCGGGCGGACCGGGATTGTCGAGGCCTATTGCTCCCATCGCGGGGCGCCGCTCTTCTTCGGCAGAAATGAAGCAGACGGCATCCGCTGTTCGTATCACGGATGGAAATTCGACGTCGAGGGCGCCTGTGTGGACGTCCCCAACGTCGAAGGCATCCGCGACACGCCGAAGGTGCGAGTCAAGCTCGGCATCGTCGCCTACCCGACGCGCGAAGCGGGCGGCGTGGTGTGGGTGTACATGGGTCCGAAGGACCGGCAGCCCGAGCTTCCCGGGCTGGAATGGACGCAAGTCCCGGAAGGGTACTGCCGCACCTCGCGCTGGCTGCAGCGGTCGAACTGGCTGCAGGGCGCCGAAGGGGAAATCGACACCTCGCACATCAGCTTTCTGCACAAGGACCACGACCCGGCCCGCTCGATGATAGGGGCCACGGGGGCAAACCTGGCGGTGGACGGCGCACCGGAAATTACCGTGAAGGAAACCAGTTACGGCTTTGCCAGCGGCGCGCGGCGGCGCATGGGAGAGGACTACTTCTGGCGCGTCTCGCAATGGCTCGCGCCGATGTACAGCCTCATCCCCAGGGCGCCTGGCGCCACATTCACGAGCGGCGGCGGACGCGCCTGGGTGCCCATCGATGATTTCCACACCACCACCTTCGCCTACAGCTTCAGGGTGGACCGCCCTTTGAGCGAAGAAGAACTGTCGCTCATATCCGGCGGGGCGCACTTTCCTCCGCGCACGACGAAAACCACGCTGCAACTGCCCCACGGGCATCCGATCGACATCTTTGTGCCGGACGCCAATGGCGGCAACGATTATCTGATCGACCGCGAGATGCAGCGCAGCGCCAATTTCACGGGAATACACGGCGTGAGCGCGCAGGATCGCTCGATGCAGGAGGGCATGCGCCCCGCCGTTTCCGGGTCCCGGGGCATCGTGGACCGGTCGCGGGAACACCTGATCGGTTCCGACATGGCGATCATCACCGCGCGGCGCAGGCTGATGAAGATGGCGCGCGAACTGCAGCAGGGAATCGAACCGCTCGCGGCAATGCATGGCAGCTGGTACGGCGTGCGGGCGATAAGCAGGATCTGCCCGATTGCGGGTTTCGACGAATTCTTCGCGAAATACGGCGAGCAGTCCATCGCCGGAAAGGGGGTTGCTGCATGAAGCCAGGCGTGAAGCAGTGGTTGCTGGGCGTTCTGGGAATCTGCTGCGGTGTCGCCGCGGCGCACGCCCAGGATTATCCGAACCGGCCGGTGAAATTACTGGTGGGCTATGTCCCCGGACCGACCGGCCCGGATTTTTCCGCGAGAGTCGTGGCGCCCAAGCTGGCGCAGCTGCTCGGACAGCAGTTCGTCGTCGAGAACAGAGCCGGCGCGGGCGGCACGCTGGCGACCGCCTTTGTCGTGAAGTCCCCGGCAGACGGCTATACGCTGCTGCTCGGCGAGACCGGGCAGCTCGAGATCGCGCCCTACCTGAACAAGGCCCTGCCCTAACAAGGCCCTGCCCTACAACACGCTGGCCGATCTCACGCCGATCGCGATGCTCACCGACGGCGCCGGCATCGTGCTGGTCGCGAATGCGATCAAGGCCGCGCTGGACAGCCCCGAGGTCCGCGAAAAGCTGTCGGCCGAGGGAACGCGCACCATACGCTGGACCACGCCCCAGGAGTACGCCGAGGTCATTCGCGACAACCTGAAGAAATACGAACGGGCGGTGAAGCTTGCCAACATCCGCGCGGCGTAGTCGCGCGGCGTAGTCGCGAGGAGTAGGCGCGCGGAGTAGGCGCGCGGCGTAGTCGCGAGGAGTAGGCGCGCTGAGTAGATGACGCGCGAGTGCTTATCGGCGCGCCGCCCCGCTGGAGGCAGCATTGGCAGACGCACCGGCGGAAGGATACCGGCGCGTCGCCGCGGCCTGCGGCAGCCGGTGCGCCGGCCGCGCAAGGCCAAGATTTTCGCGCAGCGTCCTGCCTTCGTATTCGGTGCGGAACAGTCCCCTGCGCTGGAGTTCGGGAACGACCAGATCGACGAAATCGTTGAGCGAGCCGGGCAGATAAGGCGGCAGCAGGTTGAACCCGTCGGCGCCGAAATTGACGAACCAATGCTCCAGCTGATCGGCGATCTGCGCGGCGGTACCCTTCACGATCCAGTGGTGCTTGGCGGTGGCGGCGCGGCGCGCGGTTTGGCGCAGCGTGAGATTCTCGCGCCGGGCGATTTTCATGTAACTGTCGGGGGCGCTCATGCGCGCGGAGTTTCCCTTCACCAGAGGCATCGGCTCATCCAGCGCGTAGCCCGTGAGATCCACGCCGCCCAGGTTGTCGGACAGGCGCGCCATCGCCATATCCAGGGGCACCATGGCATCCAGCTCCTCGAAGCGCTCGTTGGCTTCAGCCTCCGAGCGCCCGACGAAGATGAACGCGCCCGGCATGAATTTGAGTTCGTCCGGCCTGCGGCCGAACTTGTCCATGCGGCCCTTCACATCCTGGTAGAACGCCCTGGCCTCGCCGAGGTCGGACTGCGACATGAACATCACGTCGGCCACGCGCGCGGTGAGTTCCTTCGAGGGCTCGGACGCGCCGGCCTGGATGATGACCGGATATCCCTGCGGCGGCCGTGCGACGCTGAGCGGCCCCTTCACCGAAAAATACTTCCCCTTGTGATTGAGCAGGTGAAGCTTTTCGGGAAGAAAGTAACGCCCGGTGGCCTTGTCCCGGACAAAAGCGTCGTCTTCGTAACTGTCCCACAGGCCGCGCACGACATCGGCGAATTCCTCGGCGCGGGCGTAACGCTCGTCGTGCGCCAGATGCGCATCGAGGTTGAAATTGAACGCGTCTTCCCGGTTGCCCCCGGTCACCAGATTCCAGCCCGCGCGTCCCTCCGTCAGATGGTCGAGCGAGGCAAACATGCGGGCCACGGTATAAGGCGCGTTGTAAGTCGTGTCGGCGGTGGCAACCAGGCCGAGCCGCTGCGTGACCTGCGATAACGCGGCCAGCACCGTTTGCGGGTCGAACCGGTCGACGCGCGAGGTCAGGCTGAGTTGCTCCTTGTCATCGGCGCCCGGAGTGCCCATGGAATCGGCGATGAACAGCATGTCCAGCTTGCCGCGCTCCATGGTGCGCGCGAATTCCGCCCAGCGTTTGAAATTCAGCCCGGCATCGGCGTAGCTCTGCGGATGACGCCAGCCGGTCATGTGGTAATTCGAATCGCCCGACATGAACACGGCGAATTTCATCTGTCGTTTTGCAATAGCCATTGCCTGTCCCCGGAATCGCGCCGCAGCGTTGCAGCGCGTTGCAGCAGCGCATCGTCGCTTGTTTGCGCGGGCTCTGCCTGGCTGTTCGCGCGCGGCAGAGTCTGCGATGGCGGAATTGTAAGGCGACGCCGTGCACGCACCACGCCGACCGCGATATTGAACTGCTCGCGCCACGGCTGTCCGGTATAGTTGGCCATCGCCCCAGCCCAAGGTGGAATTCGTGAAATCGCACGCGCTACGATATCTGGCGCCACTCGCCGGCGCTGCCTTCCTCCTGGCGGCCAGCCTGCACGCGTTAGCGCAGGATTTCCCCTCCCGGCCGTCGCGCTTCATCTCGCCCTATCCGCCGGGCGGCGTCGCCGACATCGCGGCGCGCCTCTTCTCGGCGAAGCTCGCCGAACTGTGGAAGCAACCGGTGCTGGTCGAGAACCGCGTCGGCGGCGGCGGCGTGGTCGGCAGCGAGCACGTTGCACGGTCGGCGCCTGACGGCTACACCCTGCTGTTCGCCACGGTCGGCGAATACACCGTCATTCCCCACATGTATTCGAAACTGGCGTTCGATTTCCAGGGCGATTTTCCGTCGGTGATTTTCGCCACCGACACACCGCTAATCTGGGCTGCGCATGCCGGCGCCCCGTTCAACAGCATGCATGGAACAGGCACCGCCTTCATTAAGTTCCAACCACATAGCGTGGCTGACTACCCCACGGTGAGCGTGGCGGTCGTGTTCACCCGCCGCGCGCTGGAACTGGCCTCCACGCGAACCAACAGGGGAAAACTAGCATGAAATTCCAGCATCGTTGCGTTCTGCCCGGTACACCCGAGCACTTGTGGACGCTTCTGCTCAACGTCCCCGAGGTGGCGAAGTGTATTGCCGGCGCGGGGGACATTCTTCCCATGGAACACAATGCCTACAGCGGCTCGATGCGCGTGAAGATCGGGCCGGCCGCACTAGACTTCCACGGGAAATTGACGCTGGAAGAAGAACGCCGCGAAGACTGGCGCGCCTCGTTTCGTTCCGAGGCGACGAACCGAGGCTTGGCGGGTGGCATTCGCGTGCAGATGAGCATGCAATTGCATTCGCAGGGTCCGCAAACCACCGAACTGGTGGTTGATACGGACGCGGTGTTCATGGGCAAGCTCGGCGAGTTCGGGTATCCGCTGATCGGCAAGAAAGCCGACGCCATGATGCATGGACTTCGTCAGAAAAGTCGTTGAACGGACGTCATCGGGCCTAAATTATGGAGAAAAGCCGACATGAGCAATGAAGACATCAACGACAAAGCACTGGCGTACAACACCCCGGACTTCAGTCTCAAGATGCCCGACATGTCGAAGCTTGGCGACGCCATGCCAGTGCGCGCCGGCGCGTCCGCTCCGGATTTTGAGGCGCCTGCGCTGGACGGCCGCGTGGTGCGGCCGTCCGAGTTGAAGGGACGGCGCCACGTGGTATTGATGATGGGCGCAATCACCAGCCCGATGTGCTCCATCGCCGTGCCGGCGATGAACCGGCTGGATGCGCAATTCGCCGACAAGGAAGTGGACTTCTACCTGTTGTACGCGAAGGAGTCGCACCCCGGCGAGCGTTATCGCCACCATAGCTCGATGGAACTTCCAAACGTGTGGTGGAACACGAAGCCGACCAGGCGGTGCATCATCGCGTGTACGAACGCGCGGGTCCCAAGGCATTCGAGGACTACTGGCAGGTATTCCCAAAGCTGCGCGGTCGCTGGCCGTGATGTTTTAGCCGTCCTTTCAGTCCGTCCGTAGTCCTTACACCCGGGGGTGATGATGAACGACCGATTCCGAACCGAAGAGCTGGACAAGCTGGAGTCGATGGACGCGCTGATCGCGGCGATCGGCGAGCGCAACATGACGCCGGGCTGGGTGCCACGTCCGAATTCGACTGTGCGCATGAAGGAAATGCGCTCTTCCTTCGTCCCGGCGCATTGGCGTTTTGCGGACGCGCGGCTGGCGATGCAGTCCGCCGGCCGGCTCATCGCCGCGGAAAAAGCGGAGCGCCGCAATTTCATCATGCGCAATCCCATCGCGGGCAACGCCGACGCCACCCTGCGCACTATGGTGTGCGCCTACCAGTCGATCCTGCCCGGCGAAAAAGCGCGCTCGCATCGTCATTCGCCGCATGCGCTCCGCGTGATCCTCGATTCGCGCGGCTCGTACTCGATCGTCAATGGCGAGAAGACACCGATGGAAACCGGAGACGTGGTCCTGACGCCGGGCTGGTCCTGGCACGGTCACGGCCATGAAGGCAGCGAACAGGCGTACTGGCTGGACGGACTCGACGTGCCGCTCACCGAAATGCTCGAACCGACGTTCTTCGAAGACCATCCGGACGGTTGGCAACCGGTCGACACCGTGACCGAATTCTCGCCAATGCGGTTTGCGTGGGCCGATACGCACGCCGCGTTGAAGCGGACCGAGGCTGATGGCGACGGCCATTTCGGTGCGACGATCGTGCTTCCCGCTCCGAGCATGCCCACCATCGCGCTCAAGATGCACCACTGGCCCGGGGGTTGGCGCAATCGTCCTTACCGTCATGCGGTCAATACCGTCTATGTGGTCATGCAGGGCAGCGGCAGCTCGACCATCGGCGAACGCAGCTTCGACTGGAACTTCGGCGATGCCATCGCTGCACCCGCCTGGTCCCGCATCGAGCACCGCGCGCAGACCGAGACAGTGATGTTTTCGATGAGCGACGAAAGCCTGATACGCTGGAGCCGTTATTACAAGTTCGAATCCATGAACTGAACGCGGGGAAGCACGGAGATAACAGCCATGTCACGCTGCATTACTGGACTCTTCGTGCTTGCCGCACTGATGCTTGCCGGGGCGTCGTTCGGCCAGGGTTTCCCGGCAAAACCGATCCGGCTGGTCGTGCCGTTCACCACCGTCGGTCTTCCCGACGTGCTGGCTCGCCCCGTCGCCGCGAAAATATCCGAATCCATCGGACAGCCCGTGATCGTAGAAAACATAGCGGGTGCAGGCGGAGTAATCGCCGCCCAGATGGTGGCAAAGGCACCGCCCGATGGATACACGGTCATGCTCACGACCGAAGCCATCTACGCTATCACCCCCGCTCTCTATTCCAAGATCACCTACGACCCGCTACGCGATTTCACGCCGGTGATCCAGGCCTTGCGCGGAACGCTGTTCCTGGTCGCGAACTCGTCTCTCGGCGTGGATTCGGTTCAGCAACTGATCGCGCTGGCGAAGGCGCGCCCCGGAATCAACTATGGCTCGCCGGGCAACGGCCTGGTGCATCACCTGGCGATGGCGCAATTCGCGTTGATGGCCGGCGTCAAACTCACACACGTCCCTTACAAGGGCATCGCGCAGGCAACACCGGCGCTGTTGTCGGGCGAAGTTTCCGTGATGTTCGTTACCCTGCCGTCGGTGCTGCAGCACGCGAAGAGTGGCAGGCTCCGCATCCTCGCCGCTGGATCGGCGCAGCGATCGACGTTCATGCCGGACCTCGCTACGGTCGCGGCGTCCGGGTTTCCAGGATTCGACATCGGTTTCAACATGGGATTTGTCGTGCCCGCGGCGACGCCGCGGGCGATCACAGAGCGTCTCAACGTCGAGTTCGTGAAGGCGTTGAAATTACCCGACATCCAATCCGGATTGGCCGCATTCGGCGTCGAAGTGGTCGCGGGGACGCCCGAGCAATTTGGAGAGCAGATACGCAAGGACCATGACTATTACACCCGGCTCGTACCTCAGATAGGCCTGAAGGTCGATTGATACGTGCCCGGGCCCGGATGCTTGCGGACGGCGCAGGGGAACCGCGTCAAACTTGTTAAAGGACTGACAATATGAAGCGACTGGAAGGAAAAGTGGCCATCGTATTCGGAGCCGGCCCGGACATTGGCGGCACCATCGCGCACTTTCTGGCGAGAGAAGGCGCCCGGATCACCATCAACGACGCCGATCGGAAGAACACCGACGATACCCTCGCATTCCTCCAATCCCGCGGCTACGACGCTATCGGATTCACCGCAAATGCCATCGAGGAGGAGCCGGTCGCCCACATCGTCGCCGAGACCGTGAAGCGCCATGGCCGGCTCGATATCGTGGTCAATCTGGTGGGGAAGCTCCATTGGAGTCCGCTGGTCGACATGGACATCCGCGACTGGACCGAGTGCCTGCTGAGCTATCCGACCGCAGCGATGGTCACGACCAAACACGCCGCCAGGGCAATGATCGCCGGGGGCTGGCGGGGCAGCGTCATACACAACCTATCGAGCGCGGCGCACTTCGGCGAAGCCTCTGCCACGGCCTATGGCGCGTCCAGGGCCGCAACCCTCAGTTTTGCCCGGTCGGCCGCCATGGACCTTGCCCACGACGGCATCCGGGTCAACACCATCACGCCATGCGGCCTGGAACACAATCTGTGGGCCTACATGCACGATGAGATGTTCGATCCGGACTACGTCCCGCCGAAGCGTCGGTCTTTCTACTCGCGCGACGACTATCTGAAAATGATCCCGCTCGAGCGCTTCCCGCGCGCGTCCGACATCGCCTGGGCAGCGGTGTATCTCGCCTCGGATGAAGCGAGCTTCCTGACCGGGGTAGACATTCCCGTCGACGGTGGATTGCGTTTCAAGTACCCCAGCTGGCGGCCCGGAGATTTCACCGGGGTGAACATCAAGGACTACATGAAGAACCTCAAGCTGACGAAATACGGAGAGGAGCATGGCAACGTCGTCAAGAAAGACGGTTTGCCTCGGTGAATGCCAGCAAGGAAGTCGAATCCATGAATCAGGCCGATCGCAAGCGGAAAAAGGCGGACCACATGGAGTTGCTGCCGCAGACGTCGAGCGACAGCTTGATGGGCCGCCTGCTGCGCAAGTTCTGGCAGCCGGTCGCGCTGTCGCGCGACATTGAGTGCGGCGTCGCAAAACCCCTGCGAATTCTCGGAGAAGACCTGACACTGTATCGCGGCGATAGCGGGCGCCCCTATCTGGTTGGTGCCAGGTGCGCGCACCGCTTGACCCTGCTGCACACCGGCTGGGTCGAAGGCGAAGCGATCCGTTGTATCTACCACGGCTGGAAGTACGACGGGACGGGGCAATGTATCGAGCGGCCTGTCGAAAAGGACCCGGAAATTCCCAAAATCAAGATCCCGGGATATGCGCTGCGCGAGTACAGCGGGCTCATCTTTGCTTATCTCGGCGATGAACCCGTTCCCGAATTCGACCTTCCACGGAAAGACGTGCTTGAGAGAAAAGAAGGCGTCGTCGTCGCGAGAGCCGAAAAATGGCCTTGCAACTGGTTCCAGCAGGTTGAAAATTCTCTGGACGCCGCCCATGTGAGTTTCGTCCATCGGAAAGGCTTGGTCGGACTGATAGGCGCGGCGGTGACCATGACGATACCAGATCTGACATATTCTGAAACCGATGCGGGCATCGAGCAGGTTGCCACGCGCTCGAACGACAACGTGCGCAAGAGCGACTGGACCTTCCCCAACAACAATCACATCGTCGTGCCGGGACTGGCCAAAAACGGCCCATGGTGGGACATCTGTATCTGGAACGTTCCGAACGACAATGAAAATACAACCCGATTTCTTCTCTACAGCACATCCCATGTCGGCGAAGAGGCGGAGCGATTCAAGAAATTCTTCGCGGATTACGGCAACTACAATCTGGCCGACCACCACGATGAACTGTTCTTCGAAGGAAAGTTTCCGCAAGATCCGGTCCTGCAGCTCACCAGTGCCCAGGATTATGTCGCGCACGCAGCCCAAGGAACGGTCGCAGACCGCGCGAACGAGCTGCTGGGCAAATCGGATGCGGGTATCGTGTTTTTGCGCAGAATGTTCTGGAGAGAACTGGAGGCGATCCGCACCGGAAACCCGACAAAGCAATGGCGAAGGCGGTCGACCCCGGCGAATATGCCGACCCAGCCGGGTTGATTTGAGGAGCGTATCGAGGCTGCAGCGCCAAACCCGGCGGCGGGGTGCCATATACTGTTCCAGTACAAATACCAATTCTTCCCGTATAACCCTGCTGAACGGCGATATGATCCGACTAAAGTTATGGAATTCAGACTTTTCAGACCTTTGCCGCAGCGCGTCAATATCGCGCGCCCGAAACGCTGTCGTTGTGTGAACTGAACACGTGCAAATTCCGGCGACCGTACGACCCGTGTCCGGTCGGGCAATATCGCAAGATCCCGATTGACTGATGCTGCCGCAGCCGGAGATACTTCCCCCCGCACTATTGAATTTTCATCCATCCCACTGGTGTCGTACCCGAGAGGAGAAAAGCATGACCAAATCAGCTGTCGTAGTGAATCTGGCGGACATCGAAGAAGAGCAGGCGCTCAGAGCCTGTGAAAAATTATAAAAATATCCGTACTACCTGGTCCACGGTTAGAGCGCTGGTACGTTAAGAGAGCTATGACAACGCGAGATGGAATCGAGATGACAAGCGAAAGCGGAGAATTGTTCGAGGGGACTCTGGTGCA
>SHXF01000087.1 GCA_009693435.1 Betaproteobacteria bacterium
TACCGCTGCGCGCACGGCTGCCGCCACGCTCACTTCGCCTGCTACCTGCACCAGAGTCCCCTCGAACAATTCTCCGCTTTCGCTTGTCATCTCGATTCCATCTCGCGTTGTCATAGCTCTCTTAACGTACCAGCGCTCTAACCGTGGACAAGGTAGTACGGATATTTTTATAATTTTTCACAGGCTCTGAGAGCCTGCGCTGCACGCAGTGATGCCGTGAACCGTTGATACCCGCAGCATTACTATTTGGCCCCAAGAGCGAATAGTTCAGTAGTAAACTGCACACCACCAAATCTACATCCAAGGCAGTCCAGGAAAGGCCGGTTTTCCGAAGTTCCCATAGGGAAATCGGCGTTTTCTTGTCCAGGCTGGTCCAACAGAATCCATTGGTGGTCTTGCAGTCACAGGCGGCCTGAATTTGGGCGGCTCCCTCGAAACGATCTTCAACCCCGTCGCCGTCTTTGAAACTGTCATCGAGAAAGGCGCCGCAAGCATCCTGATGCCGAACAGCAGTCGGCGGCAATTGAACGACCTGCCCGATGATCTGGCGGCCAAGATTACGATTCACTACTACCTTGACGCGCGCGATGCGTTACTGAAGGCGTTGGCGATCTGATAAGCGGTCCCCTGAACAGATGCTGTAGACTAATAAGCTACCGATGCGACAACGCCCCGCCGGATTACCTGACTTCTCCAAACCTCCTGTAGGGGAAGTGGTTCTGTCCCTGCAGTTTCCGCAGATGCCTTTATTGCAGGTTGTCCATCTTGGGCTTTTTTGGAATGAATTGCGCACGCGGTTCCCGAAAAGCGAATACCACTCGCCGGTAGATCCTGCGTTTGAAAATTTCGAGATGCCCAAGTTTGCGCCCGGCATGTTGATCCGGATGAATGTCGTACCTATGCCGTTCCCCAGATTATGGTTCGTAAGCGAAAACGGGACGGAGCTAGTACAGATTCAGCAGGATCGGTTGATCTTCAATTGGCGCAGAACCAAAGTGGAAGATGTTTACCCGCGGTACGAAGACATACGGGAAAAGTTCGAGGGTATCTTGGACGCTTTCGAAGCCGTCCTGCGAAAGGAAGGGATTTCAGATAACGGTGTTTCCCCGAATCAGGTAGAAGTCACGTACCTGAACCAGATTCAGCGTGAAGGTGTATGGGAATCACATTCCGAGATGGGCAAGGTGTTGCGGCTGTATGCCCCTACTGATCTCTCGCACATTATTGGCTCCGACCCCGAAGCAATAGCGTCGAAACTGATTTATCGGCTATTGAAGCCTGGGTATGACAAACCGATAGGGCGACTCCATATTGATATTGATCCGGGTTTTGACCCTCAAAAAAACGAGCCTCTCATCCTGGTAAATCTTCTTGCTCGTGGCGCGCCCCTTGGTCAGGGTAGGGACGGAACGTTCGAGTTCATGGATTTTGCTCGGGGGGTCATAGTTAAGACCTTTGCGGAGATCACCACGAAGGAAATGCACGCCGCTTGGGGGATCCGTTAGAGCCATTGGAATCGCTATTTTGCAGGAGGATTGTTATGGATGAGGTCATGCGCTCGTTTGCCAATCAAGGAAGCCTACTAACCGGCATTGCATCGCGATGGCGCGAAGTGTTTGGCGGGAATTTGCGCCCTCTCTATCAACCAGTCTTCGGAGCGTGTGTTGACACCAGAACCTCTCCTCTTGTTCCGTCAGCGCCCTTGTCAGTTGTCTCGTCCGCTGCTGTAACCCCGGATTGGCTCGTTCTGGCCGTCGATCGGCTTAACCAACTTCTTAGCATGCCTGCGGGATGGAATACCTACGGGGCAACGCGTGTGAGTGGAGAAAGTGCATGGCTTACCCTGCAAGTGCTCGGCAGCTTGCCAAACAAATACGGCGAGCGCGGACAAATTTCACCACTGGAGGACGGAAGCCTCCAGATCGGCTGGCACCATGCGGATAAGGGTCTCGAGCTCGTATTGAGGCCCAATGGAACCGCTGAAATGTATTTCTACGACGCCAATTCCGAAAACGAATATCCGCCGGCCCAATTCCAGAAATTCATGCCTGAGCTACCTGGACTCCTAGAGAGAGTTCTCGCTTAGATTCCAGTATGAATGACGAGGAGTACCGGGATGATCCCAGTATCCCGAACTATGCAATCGCCTGGCGCAGAGTCCCTCCAAGTCAAACTGAAATTGAAGATGGCGCCCGCCGGCCCACCACCGGCGCTTTCGACGATTCAAGCAAGGACCGTACACCCATGTCCGTTGTCATCGACAGGCAAGGCCGTCAACCCAGTGCCATAGTTGAAAAGTACCCAAGTTTCGGCGTGGTACCTCTCCGGGTCGGCGCCCTACGCGAACTCGGTTTCGCGGTTTGCTACTGGAAGGACGACGATGACGCAGACCATGCCTATGTGGTCGGGAATAAGACCCGCAGCAAGAAGAAGAGTATGAAGAATGCCTGTACTTGGCTGGTGCATCCCGATGCATAACGCGGCATGACATAACTCGTCGGCGCGGCTACCTTCGTCCTTGATGCGGCATTAATTTTTTGGTACGGATGGTGGGCATCCAACGGCCGCGGTGTCGCGGCGCACGTCAACAAGCGGATATTCCAAAGGCTGCGCCGAGTGTGTCTGGTGGGGGTGGCACGATGAGTATGGGGGCAACTTTGGGGGCATCTAGGTGTATTGAACAGGCGAACTCCAGCATCCATGCGGGTCTTGAGGCACTGTTCGATCCTCCTCGACCCACCACTTCCTTGTATCAGGAAGTCTGAGGAAGTCCGAATGTCCCTGGAAACTATGCCAATTCCCTCTATAAGAGGGTCCAGTACTATCCAGGAAAGCCTGCCAATCCGGTTGATTGCCAATCATGCCGCCGGGTGAATCCACTCACCACTGTAGAGCGCGCGTCGTAGATGGGTGCTCGCATGAGCCGCGAGCCCCGGGACGGCCGTCATCAGGTCGAATGGATAAAATACCATCCGTGCTGTACTGACCCACGCTGAGTATGACCATGGCAACTGGAAACGGAGGAAAATGATGGGATACGCCCTCAAGGCGGTGCCGGAACCGCAAGCCATTCTTCGGGCATGGATGTCGTTCAAGCAGCTCGTAGGTGTGACCTCTGTTCGCACCAAAAAGGACTATGCACAGGCCCGCGCCACGATTGATGCGCTGCTCGACGAAGTGGGGGACAACGAGAATCACCCACTGGCGGATGTACTGGACTACATCGCGGATCAGGTGAAAGCCTACGAGGACGAGAACTTCCAGATCACCGAAGCGGAACCGTGCGAAGTGCTGCGCTTTCTGATGGAACAACACGGCCTCAAGCAAGGGGACTTGGGCGACTGTGCGCCACAAAGCCGCATCTCGGACATCCTGGGCGGCAAGCGCTCGATCAGCAAGGAAATTGCCAAGCGACTTGCTCACCGCTTTCACGTCCGCGCTGACGTGTTCCTATGACAAGGCTTTAAGCCGGTTTTTCGCTTTGGTAAGCAACCGGACAGGCATGCAAGAAAGATTTTCGCACCGCGAACGAACTGCGCAGCAATGCGAACCTGCGCTGAGCCGTCGAGTGCGGGCTCGATTTGTGCGTGCAAAACGCGCTTGATAGTGCCACCCACATCTCGGCCGCATACGGGCTGGATGCGCCGGACTACTCGCGGGCGATCGAGCGTCTCGCCGACTCCGCTGCACGATGATGCGGCTTGCCATGTTCTGAACGGCCAGGCGTTCGCAATCGCCGTAATCGCCAATGATCAGCGCGGCAGGATGCCCGTGGCGGAGCCGTAGACTTCGTAGGCACCGCTGGCAAAAATGGCGTCGAAGCCGATTTCACCGCCGCGGAAATAAAACAGCGGGGCGAATTCGAACTGCCCGTCGCCGGCAAGGGAATATTCATCGCCGGGCGCGTACAGCCACAACTCGCTACCCGTGGACAGCCGCTCCGGATGAGTGAGCAGCATGATGGCGATGTGGTAGGCGCGCAGGCCGAACTCGTTGTCCTCGAGCATGGCCCGCACATCGATCACCGAGCGACCCCGGTAGCGCTGGCCGAACTGCGCGGGCACCGCCACAATGTCCCCGCTCCGCCGGGTGTCCCCGCGCCGCCGGGCGGCGAGGCGATCCCAGAGTGACTTGCTGCGCTTGTCCTGCCGCTGCTGGCGTTTGAGTGGGTGTCACTGCATCATCGGCCGCCGTGAGCCGCCCGGTCGGTGATGGTCGGCGGAGGGCAACAGCGCACTGGCCATCACCGGGCGGAGCTGATGGCGCGGTTGCGTCAGTTCGCCCTGGAGTTGCATCCCGAGAAGACCCGGCTGTTGGCGTTCGGCCCATATGCCGCCGCACGCCGCCGGAGTGCGGGTCTGGGAACGCCTGAGACGTTCAACTTCCTGGGCTTCACGCATATCTGCGCGAAGAAACGGAGCAACGCACGCGTCACGGTACTGCGCCGGACGATGCGCAAGCGCTTGCAGTCGAAGCTCGCGGAGGTGAAAGCCGAACTTCGGCGACGCCTGCACCAGCCCATCCCGGTCGTGGGACAGTGGTTGGGCGCAGTGGTGCGGTGGCACATCGGTCATTACGGGGTGCCCATGAATGGCCCAGCGTTGAATCTGTTTCGCTTCCGTATCGGGTGGCTTGGTGCTACAGAACCGGACAACTCACGTGCTCTCGACACACCGAGCCTGCACTATCTTGCCGGCAAAAGTAAATGTTATACAATAGTGTAACTGTTAACTGGAGCCTCTTATGTCTACCGTAACGCTTCGAAGTGTTGGCGGCTCCGTGGTGATGGCTATTCCCAAGCGCCTTCTGGAACTGGTACACCTTCAATCAGGTTCCCAGGTGAACATTGACGTGCAGGATGGGCGGTTGATCATCGAGCCGAAGATGAAACCGCGCTATACCTTGGCCGAATTGATGGCCCGGTGCGATCTTTCGCAGTCGTTGAGCGCGGCAGATCGAGAATGGCTTGACGCGCCTGCTGTTGGCGGTGAGTTCGGAGCCGAGGAACGATAGTGCGGATTCCTGCCCGGGGTGAAATCTGGCAAACCAATCTCAACCCGACGGCTGGAAAAGAACAGCAAGGCGTGCGGCCGGTATTCGTTGTTTCCGATAAGGAATTCAATCGGGCAGGGCTTGCGCTCATCTGCCCGATCAGCCAAGGAGCCAATCAGTCGCGATATGCGGGCTTTGCGGTGCCACTGATGAACACCGGAACGGAAACCCAAGGAGTTGTGATGTGCAACCAGTCCCGCACCATTGACTACATGGCACGGGGAGCCAAGTTCGTCGAGGATGTGCCTGACTATGTGATGGACGATGTTCTGGCGCGAGTTCAAACGCTCCTGGAATAGGCTGGGGCAACTGTCGTCAAACGGTCTTCGACCTCTCCATCGCTGCGGTACGCGTCCCGCGTCATCCTCGCTCCCCGATAGTGCTGGTCAGTCCCGGGTAAATCTCTACAGTCCATCGGGCGCGATGCGCACGCCAGCACAGATTTTTGTGCGTGCAAAATGAAGCAGGGGATTCCCCCCGGCCGGCAAAATCGGCGCGCCGCGAAACTGGCGATTACCGCGGGATCGCATCGCCAGCATTGCGTCGTGATTCGCGATTCCAAACCCTGGAGCCATCCACATGAGTGTCTGGTATTATCTTTACCACTTTGGTAAACTATTTACTCTCCCCCTGGTCCGATGGATATCGGTTTCGCAACCGCCAAGCTTCGTGCGCTGTGCGAACCGCAAGCGCGGATGGTTGCTGCATTCGGTCTTCCATGCGCGAAAAAACTGCAAAGCAGATTGGCCGATCTTGAGGCCGTGGCATTTGTCACCGAGTTGATCTCAGGTCGGCCGCATCCTTTGAAGGGTGATCGCCTGGGGCAGTTTTCGGTGGATTTACAGGGCGCGGTTCGGTTGGTATTCGAATCAAGCCAGGACCCTATACCCAGAAACACGGATAAGTCGATTGCCTGGAATCAGGTCAACAAGGTACGTATCGTTTTTATAGGTGATTACCATGACTGAAGTTGTGCGCGCATTCGCTCCAGATTGGGTGTCGCCGCCGGGGAGCACGGTCGCGGACTTGCTTGAGGAGCGGGGCTGGACTCAGCAGGCGCTTGCCCAACGTTCTGGTTTCACCACTAAGCACATTAGCCTGCTCATCAACGGCAAGGCACCCATCACCGAGGACACGGCCGTGAGGCTTGAACGTGTCCTTGGCAGCACCATGCGCTTCTGGATGACACGTGAGGCGCAATATCGAGAGGCGCTCGCGCGGTTGGAGGAGCGGAAGGTGCTACTGGCAAAAGCGGAATGGCTGCAGCGCCTGCCGATCAAGGAGATGGTGCGATTCGGGTGGATTCGTCTCTTTGAGAACAAAGGGGACCAGGTCCGTGAATGTCTGCGCTTTTTCGGTGTGGCTACGGTTGATGCGTGGGAACGGCAGTACAGCGACCCTTTGGTCGCGTACCGTGCTTCCAACAAACACTCCAAAGATGTGGGTGCGGTTGCCGCATGGTTGCGGCAAGGAGAACGCGAAGCGGAACAGATTGCATGCGAGCCGTTTGATAAATCGGTGTTTAGGCATGTATTGAGTGAGGCACGTCAACTCACCAATGAGGATGATCCGAGTGTGTTCGTGCCGCGTCTGGTGGAAGCTTGTGCTCGGGCGGGTATGGCTGTGGTGTTGGTGCCCGCCCCGAAGGGATGCACTGTCAGTGGAGCCACGCGTTGGCTCGGCGCCGACAAAGCTCTTCTCATGCTCAGTCTGCGTCACAAATCCAACGACCATTTCTGGTTCTCTTTCTTCCACGAAGCGGGTCACCTGTTGCTTCATGGAAAGAAATTGCTTTTTGTGGAAGTGGATAATCGTATCGACGGTGAGGATGAAGATCAGGCCGATGCCTTTGCTGGTAGTTGGCTGATATCGTCAACTGACGCCGCGCGGCTCCCATCGGTGCCGCGAACCATCCAGGGCGTTCAGGCATTCGCGAAACAGATTGGAATTGCACCAGGGATTGTGGTTGGACGGATGCAAAAGGACGCTCTATTGCCCTGGACGCATCTCAATGGACTGAAGGTTCGTTATCAGTGGCCCCATGTGCGCCAACAACGGGCAGCGGCGTAAGTTTGGAGCGGAAATTAAGCAATTCGGTGGACAAATTGCCCCAATTTTCTATCGTGACCACGTTCGTTGAAAGTTTCTTATATTACCGGATGTACACCCCACTGATTACCGGATGTACACCCCACTGCCATCCGGTCCCATGAGCGAGCTGCGCAGTTGCAAACTACCCGCCGCCAATTGCATCCCGGTCATCCGCGAGGCACTTTCCCGCTCGCAGCCAGCGTCGTCATACGTTCAGTTTCATCGGCAGGATGACCATCTGCATGCCGCGCAGGTGAAAGCGCCGCTGCAAGGCGAGCGCGGCCTGATTGTGCAAGAGGCGTATGAACAGGTTGTCGACCTCGAATATCAGATTGCTCGTAAAGAAGATGGCGTTGGAAAATTGCGCCTCGACGCGCTCGGCGAGTCGCGTGAATTCTTCGATCGGATCAGTGCCGAACGACAGGTAGGACTTGGCGGCCCAGCCCTTGCTGTGGCAGAAGTTGAAGGAATACGACAGCGCAGAATTGGCCTCGACCTTGAGCGATTCGACGTCCTCCTGCCCGCCGTAGCTTTTTGAATCGACAGTTCTCGCGTTGACGAACACAAAATTTCCGAAATGATTGGGGAACAGGCGTTGCACCCAGAGCAACGCGTGCAGCCCGCCGCCACCGGTGGGGAACAGTTCGATGACCTGGTTATAGGCGAGCGCAATCAGAAACACGGTGGCTGCGGTGGCAAGCGCGAGGTACAACCCGAGATGAGGATGGTCACCGAGCGCGCGGAATGCTTCTTCGGGGCCGTAACAGGAGGACGAAATGCCATCCGCGCCCAGTCCTACCCAGGCGAAGAAGGCCGCCAGCGCAATGTTGTGCCGCGTCTGCGGATTGAGCGGCGCCCCGAACAGCCTTCTGCGGATGTCCGAGATACCCGCCATGTTACGGCTGCGGCTTTGCGAGCCGGCGGGCAAAGAGGGTCATTTCCTTGGCCGCCTGCCTGTCGCCGCGTTCCCCGGCTGCCACAATGCCTTTTTCGTAGGCGTCGATCGCGCCCTCGACATCACCTGTTTCCGCCAGCGTCTTGCCAAGGAGCTTCCACGCCGCGGAATATCCCGGGTCGCGCTGCAGCGCCTCGCGGAGATGCGCTGCAGCCTTGGCGAAATCCCCTTCCTTCAAGTACTCGGCGCCGAGTGAATACCTCAGGAGCGCATTGTCCCTGGATGTACCAAGGAGCTTCTCCAGGTTCTCCGCAATTCGGCTCATCGCCCCGATTCCGATGCCGGTATCAGGTGCTCATGGCGCTCTGTTGTGGCGGCTGGGTGGTGGGTCATTTAAGATTGGAGCCCGTACGAACCGCAGACCTGCACTGGAATTCGATGCCTTCGCTGGCGCAGTTACGGTTCCTGAAAGGGCAGTCATTATATTTCCAATCACAGAGGCGCGACCGGTGAGCAGCGACGAGCAGGCAAAAAAGCTCGCCAAGCTGGGTATTCAGCGGGAGTTCGATCTGGTGCTGCATTTGCCGATGCGCTACGAGGATGAGACCGTCATTACACCGGCTTCCGCAGCCCCCCAGGGAAGGCCGGTACAGGTCGAGGGGGTGATAGAAGACACCCGCATCGTATTCAGGCCGCGACGTCAGATGCTGTGCCGCATCGTCGATGCGAGCGGCGAAATCGTGCTCAGGTTCTTCAGTTTTTATCCGAGCCAGCAAAAGGCGCTCGCGGCAGGCCTGCGCGTGAGGGCCTTCGGCGAAGTGCGCAGCGGATTTTTCGGTGCTGAGATGGTCCATCCGCGCTTCCGCGTTATGCGCAAGGACGAGCCGCTGCCACAGGCGTTGACGCCCGTCTATCCCGCCACGGCGGGCGTGTCGCAGGCAGTGCTGCGGCGTTTGATCGAAGCGGTGCTGGCCCGCGCCGATCTCACCGACACCCTGCCGCCGGCCATCTGCGCGTCTCTCGGCCTGACCGCGTTTTCGCGGGCGGTCCTGGATCTGCATCACCCCGAACCGGACAGCAACGCCGAGGCGCTCGGCGACCGATCCAATGACGCCTGGAGGCGAATCAAGTTCGACGAGCTGCTCGCACAGCAGTTGTCCATGCGCAAACACTACCGCGAACGCAGTTCGCGCAGGGCAAAGGCGCTTGTGGCCGGCAGCGGGCTCGCCGATGCGTTGCTCGAGTCGCTGCCGTTCCGGCTCACAGCGGCGCAGGCGCGCGTCTGGCGGGAAATCGAAGCGGATCTCGTGCGTTCGCATCCGATGCACCGGCTGCTGCAGGGCGACGTCGGCAGCGGCAAGACCATCGTCGCGGCGCTCGCCTGTCTCCGAGCGATCGAATCCGGTGAGCAGGCGGCGGTGATGGCGCCCACCGAAATACTGGCCGAGCAGCATTTCAACAAGTTTTCGGGTTGGTTGTCTCCGTTGGGCATACGCATTGCGTGGCTGACCGGCAGCCATGCAAAAAAAGACCGTACCGCGGTACACGCGCAGATCGCTTCCGGCGAAGCGCAGCTGGCAATCGGCACGCACGCCCTGTTTCAGGGGGCCGTGGCGTTCCGCTCCCTGGCGCTTGCGGTGGTTGACGAGCAACATCGCTTCGGCGTGGCGCAGCGCCTAGCCTTGCGCTCCAAGGGCGAAAAGCAGCAAGCCCCGGGGAAACGAGCATCAGGCAAGACCGTGGAAACGTGGCCGCATCAATTGATGATGAGCGCCACGCCGATACCTCGCACCCTTTCCATGAGCTACTACGCGGATCTCGACATATCGGTCATCGACGAATTGCCGCCGGGTCGCAAGCCGGTCCTGACCAAACTGGTGTCCTCGGGACGCCGCGACGAGGTGATGGGCCGGATACGCGACGCCTGCGCCGCGGGCCAGCAGGTATACTGGGTGTGCCCGCTGATCGAGGAATCCGAGGCCCTGCAATTGCAGACGGCCATCGATACGCATGCCGCGCTGTTCGCGGAATTCACGGAACTGACAGTCGGCTTGCTGCACGGGAGGATGGCGCCTGCCGAGAAGGCGGCGATCGTGGCCGAATTCGTCGCCGGCCGCATTGATTTGCTGGTCGCCACGACGGTCATAGAAGTCGGCGTGGACGTGCCGAACGCGTCCGTGATGGTGGTCGAACATGCCGAGCGCTTCGGTCTGGCGCAGCTGCATCAACTGCGCGGCAGGGTCGGCCGGGGCGCCACCGAGTCGGTCTGCATTCTGCTGTACCAGGCGCCGCTCGGAGAGAACGCGCGGGAGCGGTTGAAAGTGATCTTCGAGAGCAACGACGGGTTCGCTATCGCGCATCAGGACCTGCTGCTGCGCGGACCGGGCGAATACCTGGGCGCGCGGCAAAGCGGTGCGCCGCTGCTGCGCTTCGCCGATCTGACGCGGGATGAAGATCTCGTGGCGGCCGCGCGTGATTGCGCCGAGATGCTCCTCGAACAACATCCGGACATCGCCGCCGCGCATATGGAGCGCTGGCTCGGTGGCAGAGCGGAGTTCCTCAAGGCATGAACCGTGCGGCACATCGACCATGGGGACCGTGGCAACCATGCCAACCACGCCAACCATGCGACCATGACCGCACCACATTGCGCGGCGGTCGACGGGCATGCAGTCTGCGGTCCGCGGGTCTGCGGTCTTGGGCGGCCCGGCTGACATGAACATCGCTCAGATCAGGGAGCGGATCGATCAATACGAACGACTGATGCGGCTGGACAAGCCCATCGGCATACAGCTGCTGCTGTGGCCAACGCTGTGGGCCGTCTGGATCGCAGCCGATGGCCGGCCCGGATGGCAGGTCATCGTGATTTTCACGCTCGGCACGGTGCTGATGCGCTCCGCCGGATGCGTGGTCAACGACCTTGCCGATATGCGCTTCGACGGCGAAGTGAAGCGCACGCGCGAGCGGCCCCTGGTAACGGGCGAAGTCGGTCGGCGCGAGGCGCTGATACTCGCAGCCGTGCTGGCCCTGGCGGCATTTTCGCTGGTCCTTTTCCTTAACCGGCTGACCGTGGCGCTTTCGGTGGCGGCCCTCGCCATCGCCTGCAGCTACCCGTTCTTCAAGCGGTTTTTCGCGATTCCGCAAGCCTACCTTGGCATCGCGTTCGGATTCGGCATTCCGATGGCATTCGCGGCGCAGTGCGATACTGTGCCCGCGGTGGGCTGGTGGATGCTTCTCGCGAATATCTTCTGGGCCGTCGCCTACGATACCGAATACGCCATGGTGGACCGCGACGACGACATCCGCATCGGCATCCGGACCGCAGCAATCACTTTCGGGCGCTACGATGTCCTCGCCATCATGCTTTGCTACGGCGCAACACTGGCCTTACTCGCCGCGATCGGCCGCGTGAGCGGACTCGGAGTCTGGTATTTTGCCGGCCTCGCCGTTGCGGCCGGGATGATGGGGTATCACTACACGCTCATCCGTGGTCGTAGCCGCGAGGGCAGCTTTCGTGCGTTCAACCACAACAACTGGGTGGGCGGCGTGATCTTCATCGGCCTGCTGGCCGATTATTGGCAACGACAGGGGCGCATATGGAATTGAATCTTTCGGGCAAGGTGGTGCTGGTGACAGGTGGCAGCAAGGGCATCGGCCTTGCGTGCGCGGCGGCATTCCTGAAGGAAGGTGCCCGCGTCGCCATCGTTTCCCGCGAGCAACGCAATCTGAATGAGGCGGCAGCCTTGCTCAGACCGCACGGAGAGGTGGTCACAGTCGCAGCGGACCTGTGCCAGCCAGGCGATGCGCTTCGCATGGTGGCGGCGGTCGAGGCCCGGCTCGGTCCGATAGACGTCCTCGTCAATTCCGCAGGCGCGGCCAAGCGCTACGCGCCGGCGGAACTCGACATGCAAGCCTGGCACGACGCAATGGACGCAAAGTTCTTCACTTACGTGCACGCCATGCAGGCCGTGCTGACCGGCATGGCGGCGCGCGGGCGGGGCAATATCGTGAACATCGTCGGCTCGGGCGGCAAGGCGCCGAGCGCGGTCCACCTGCCGGGTGGAAGCGCCAACGCCGCGCTGATGCTGGTCTCGGCCGGACTGGCGAGCGCGTATGGTCCGCAAGGCCTGCGGGTCAATGCCGTCAATCCCGGGGTGACCTTCACCAGCCGCGTGCAGGGCCGCGTGGCGGCGGAGGCCAAGCGCCTTAACATCAGCGAAGCGGAGGCACTCTCGCAGAGCCAGGCGGCCATTCCGCTTGGCCGCTATGCGCGGCCCGAGGAGATCGCCGACGTGACGCTGTTCCTCGCCTCCGACAGGGCGAGCTATGTCACCGGGGTCGTGCTCGGCATGGACGGTGGTGCGCACGCGATGGTGGTGTAGCGGCCATGGCGTATCGCGACCTGCGCGATTTTCTGGCGCAACTCGAAGCGATCGGTGAACTCAAGCGGGTCCGGACCGAGGTTTCCCCGCGCCTGGAGATGACCGAGATCTGCGATCGGGTGCTGCGCAAGGGCGGTCCCGCGCTGCTGTTTGAAAAACCCGCCGGGCATTCGATGCCGGTCGTCGGGAACCTGTTCGGCACCACGCGCCGCGTGGCGCTCGGCATGGGCGTTGCGGCGGATGCCGAGCCTCTGGCGGCATTGCGGGACATCGGCAAGCTGCTGGCCTTTCTCAAGGAGCCCGATCCGCCCAAGGGGTTTCGCGATGCCATCGAGCGCTGGATTCCGATCGGCAGGCAGGTGCTGCAGATGGCGCCCAAAGTGGTTTCCGGTGCGCCCTGCCAGCAGGTGGTCTGGGAGGGAAAGGATATCGATCTGTCCCGCTTGCCGGTGCAAACCTGCTGGCCCGGCGACGCCGGTCCGCTGATTACCTGGGGATTGACGGTAACCCGGGGGCCGCACAAGAAGCGGCAGAACCTGGGCATCTATCGCCAGCAGGTCATTGCCCCCGACAAGTTGATCATGCGCTGGCTCGCCCATCGCGGCGGCGCGCTGGATTTTCGCGAGCACAGCGAAGCGTACCCGGGGACAGCGTTTCCCGTGGCTGTGGCCCTGGGCGCCGATCCGGCAACGCTGCTCAGCGCGGTAACGCCGATTCCGGACACCTTGTCCGAATACCAGTTTGCGGGGCTGCTGCGCGGATCGCGCACCGAATTGACCCAGTGCATGGGCAGCGATCTCCAGGTTCCCGCGACCGCCGAGATGGTGCTCGAAGGCGTCATCCATCCGGATGAAACTGCCCTGGAAGGACCGTTCGGCGACCATACCGGCTACTACAACGAAGCGGCCCGTTTTCCGGTATTCACCGTCGAGCGCGTGACGATGCGAGCGGATCCGATTTACCACTCGACCTATACCGGCAAGCCGCCGGATGAGCCCGCCGTGCTGGGCGTTGCGCTGAATGAAGTGTTCGTGCCGATCCTGCAAAAGCAGTTTCCGGAAATCGTCGACTTTTACCTGCCGCCGGAGGGCTGCTCCTACCGCCTGGCCGTGGTCAGCATCAGAAAGCAGTATCCCGGACACGCGAAGCGGGTAATGTTCGGCATCTGGAGTTTCCTGCGGCAGTTCATGTACACCAAGTTCATTGTGGTGACGGACGACGACGTCGATATCCGCGAATGGAAAGAGGTGGTGTGGGCGATGACGACCCGCGTGGACGCGGCCCGCGATACGGTAATCGTCGAAAACACTCCGATCGATTACCTGGATTTCGCCAGTCCCGTGGCCGGGCTGGGTTCGAAGATGGGAATCGATGCCACCGCCAAACTGCCTGCGGAAACGGCGCGAAACTGGGGCCGGGTAATCGCGATGGAACCGGCAGTCAAAGCCCGCATCGACACGATCTGGGCAGATCTGGGTTTGTGAACGGGACAGGCCGGTAGTTGAACACGAACGTCAGCGCCGCCAACAAATAGAGGAAGCGACGGAAAAGGAAGCGACGGAAAAGGAAGCGACGGAAAAGGAAGCGACGGAAAAGAGACGGGAGTTTGCATGAGCGAAAAAGGAAGCGACGGTAAAGAGACGGGAGTTTGCATGAGCGAAAACACTGCCGCACCAGTCGACACCGCCGTCCCTGTGCCCGGCCCGCGCAATCTGGCCGGCCTGACCAGGCTCGCCCATCTCATCTACCTGCTGCACACGATTGCCGTGTTGATCGGCATCAGCAGCGCCGCGACCATCGTGGGTGCCTTCGTATTCGGCTTCCCCTCCATCGTCGCGGTGATACTCAATTACATCAAGCGCGACGAGACGCGCGGCACGTTTCTGGAATCTCACTTCCGCTGGCAGATTCGCACATTCTGGTTTGCGTTGCTGTGGTGCGTGTTGAGCGGCGTGCTGTTTCTGACATTGATCGGCATACCGATCGCAATCGCGCTTGCCGCAGCGGCGGGAATCTGGGTGATTTACCGCGTGGTGCGAGGCTGGATGTTGCTCAACGACGGCAAGCCCATGCCGGTTTGACGGCGCGCCGGGCATCGCCGGATACTGCAGTTACTTGCCCGAAGCGCCGCCGTAGACCCAGCGCAGCAGCGCGTCCTGCGCCGGTTGCGCCGCAGCCGCATTCGCGTGATTGACGATGAATACGACTGCGAATCGCCGGCCATGGGTATCGCGAACGTAACCGGCGACGGCGCGCACATCGGCAAGCGACCCGGTCTTGATATGGGCCTGGCCGGCCACGCTGTCGTACCTGAGCCGGCGCCGCATTGTGCCGTCGTAGGCCACCAGCGGCATCGAGGCGATGAATTCCGGCATGACCGCGCTCTGCCACGCTGCGGCCAGGATTTTCCCCATGCTCGCCGCACTGATGCGCTCCCTTCTCGACAGGCCGGACCCGTTTTCCATGACCAGTTCCGGTGCGGCGATGGACTTTTGCGTCAGCCACGACTGCACCACTTGCGCGGAACGCTCGTTGCTCCCCGGCAGCTTCAGGACTTCCGCGGACAAGGTAAGGAACAATTGCCGCGCCATGACGTTGTTCGAATGCTTGTTGATGTCGCGCACCACATCTGCGAGCGAAGGCGATTCCGCTGCGAACAGCAGTCGCGCGGTGGGCGACGCGGTGCCGTCGCGCACACCGCCTTTGATGGTCCCCCCCAGTTCCTCCCAGATCTGGCGAAACATGCCGGAGATGTAGGCGCGATGGCCCAGGAGCGCGATGTTCCAGGTCTTTTCCGCGCAACTCGACGGATAGGCGCCGCTGAAGTTCGCGCGAGCACTTGCGGCGCTGCTGAACAGGTCGGCCTTGAGGCGCGCGCGCCAGTCGCCGCACGGTCCTTCGACCGGGCGGATCGACGAGGTCAATTCGAGTTGCGCCGGCCGCGGTTCTGCCATGACCATTACCCGTCGGCCGTCCTCATCGGGCACGAACGTGAAACGGACTGTCTTGAAGTTCAGCAGCAGCGCGTCCGGACTGACGTTGTAGGGCCGCAAGGGTTCACTGTCGAACCGGCCCGCGTCATCCTCCTGAGCCTCGAAATAGCTTCGGTCCAGCACCAGGTCGCCCTGGATGTCGCGCAGGCCGCGCGCGCGCAGTGCGCGCAGCAACAACCAGAAATTCTCCAGGGTCAGTTTCGGGTCCCCCGTGCCGCGGATGACCAGATCACCCTCCAGCGCGTCGCCGGCGAGGCGACCGTTCGCGTAGGCCTCCGTCCGCCACGTGAATGCCGGGCCAAGAATCTCGAGCGCGGCGAACGAGGTGACCAGCTTCATCGTGGATGCCGGATTCATCGTTTGCCCGGCGTTGTGCGTGAGTCCGGGTTTCAGGCTGCCGACCTCCTGAACCAGTATCGCCACGCTTGCCAACGGGATGCCTGCCGCTGCAAGTGATGAGGCCACCGATCCTGGCAGCGATTGCGCCGAACCGGTTACAGGGGCAAGCCAGAACGCAAATGCCTGTGCGCAAAGCAAAAAAATTCGAAACGTCGGTCTTGGCCGCATCGTAATGGCTTGCTTTGCAGAATGACGCAAGTATGCCAGCCCGACTGGCGCACTCCAAACCCGTTTGCCTCCAGCCCTGCGTATCTTGGTTGCCTCCAGGCTCTATCGGCGATTCTTGGCGGGCCTGCAGATTACCCTTATAATCCGGCCTCATTTCGCGGCCGTTCTTTCCGCGGACGCCCCGGGGCCAAGTAGCTCAGTCGGTAGAGCAGCGGACTGAAAATCCGTGTGTCGGTGGTTCGATTCCGCCCTTGGCCACCAAAAATTATCTCTCCTGGACGTCGCTCATTTGTCAAATAGGTTGCCAACCCGGTTGCCACAATGTTGCCAATGAGATTGCGAAATCTTTGCTGGTGCGTTCATGCAAAAGGCGTAGTTGCAGGCCTCGCCATGGCGCTAACCGTGTCCGCCACTGCAGCCACAAGCCAGAGCGAACTGCTCGCGGCCAGCACCCGCCCCGCAAAGTCAGCCGCCGCGAAAAAGGCCCGACCAGCACCGCCGGCGCCGGAAAAAGTAGCGTCCGATATCACGGCCCTGACACTCCAGGATCTGACGCCGAAGTCAGCGCAGGATCTTGAAGTGCTCGTCGCCGACGCGCGGCGGGTGCTTAAGTTCAATCCTCGCGCTGAAACAGCGCGCCAGAATCTGGGGTGGATCTCCGTTGAAGCCGCCAACCGCATTCTGGAACAGGAAACGATGGCGACGCCCGAAGCCCGGTTCTATGCACTGCTGGTTCGCGATCAGCTTGCCGACACCTTCTGGCGGATCGGTCAGTCGGTCAAGAGCGAGCCGGCTCGCGCCCAGGCTGCGCTTGGGTTGTACTTCAGCGAAGGCATCCTGGTGCAGAAGGACGCCGAACGGGGCTGTCAGCATTTCGTGCAGGCCGGCGGACTCGGCCACGCTGCGGCGGCCTACCGCGCTTACCAATGTCGCCAGAAGCCCGATCCGGGCCAGGCGAAGCAGTTGCTCGAAAAGGCCGCGTTGGGCGGCCACCTCGTCGCGCAGGAGGTAATGGGTCGGGCCTGCATAGAAGGAGGGGCGGTCGATGTCGCGTGCGCCAAGAAATGGCTGGAGCCCGCCGCAGAACGCGGGCGCGTCAGTGCGATGAGCGTGCTTGCCTGGCTGTACGCGCAGGAGCCGGCCGAAGAGTCCCTCTCCCGGGCGGTTCAACTCTATGAAAAAGCGGCGGCGGCCGGGGACCCGGCGGCGCAAAGCAATTACGGCGAATTATACGAAACCGGGCGTGGTGTGCCGCGGGACCTCCCACAAGCCCGCCGCTGGTACCGCCTCAGCGCCGACCAGGGTTTCGGCCCCGGACAATTCAACCTTGCCAGGATGCTGGGTTTTGGCACCGGCGGCGAGAAGGACATCGCGGCGTCACGTCAATTGGCGCTCAAAGCGCGCGAGCATGGAATAGCGCAGGCCGACGAGCTGTTGAAGATGCTGGAGCAAGACGGCAAGGTGCCTTGAAAATGGCGTCGGTATCCGTTCGGTATCCTCGTTCGCCAATAAGTGGATGAAACGTAGCGTGCGCCACGCGCACGAAGCAACAAGACCTTCCGTCGTTCTTGCGAGCGCGCTTCCGAACGCTTATACCGCGTCAACTTGGTTGGTATTTCGTCAGAATGTTGCGCCCGCACAACAAGGAAAGGGCAGAAGCAGTGTTCATTTTTACAAAATCTGCTAGTCTCCGTGAACTTGTGCTCGAAATTTTCCTTGAACATAACCGCTCGCGGGAGTGAAAGTGATAGGGCTGCAAAGATTGGGCTTGTTGCAAAATACTGACAAACGAGATTAAAGCATTGCTGTAGATCACTGAAATATAGTCTTTTCCAAATCAGGTTTGAGCCTGGAGCGGTCTGAGAACAGGGGCGCGAAGTGAATCGATCTGTTGAAGAAGGTCGCAGTATAGCGGGGGTATTGGTCAAGCCAGTTTTGATCGGCAATGGAGTTGTTGCGGCGGCGTCATTG
>SHXF01000008.1 GCA_009693435.1 Betaproteobacteria bacterium
CCAATGACGCCGCCGCAACAACTCCATTGCCGATCAAAACTGGCTTGACCAATACCCCCGCTATACTGCGACCTTCTTCAACAGATCGATTCACTTCGCGCCCCTGTTCTCAGACCGCTCCAGGCTCAAACCTGATTTGGAAAAGACTCGAACCGGCCTGTACACGAACCGGCCTGTGCATGAAATGAAAATCCGGCCGATGAATCCGCCGTTGGCCACGCCGGGAAAACAGCGCTGCCCTTGCACACGATTGTACGGCCTGGCGCCGATACTTGTAGCGCGCGCCGAACGGCAAGTGCTATTCTTCAGCGGCTTGCACGCACTGATCCGGAACGCCAATCTCCGTGGTTCGCACCGACCTCTCCAAGGCATACCCCCTCGACTCTGCGCGGCGCGTACCGTCACGCGATCCGCAATGCGCGTGTGAACGCCGCTCACGTGCCCCAGGGGTTGCATGAACTACTGGGCCATCCACACGCTGAACGGCATCTCCTTCGGCATGCTGTTGTTCCTGCTTGCCGCCGGGCTGTCCCTGATCTATGGCCTGATGAAGATCCTGAATCTCACGCACGGCTCGTACTACCTGCTGGGCAGCTACATCGGGCTGACGGTGGTGCGCAGCACCGGAAGCTTCCTGCTCGCGGTACTGGTCGCGAGCTTCTCTGTCGCTGTCATCGGCGCGCTGATGGAACGCTTCTTCCTGCGGCGCTTTCACCTGCAGGAACTGCCCCAGACCCTGCTTACCTTCGGCTTCCTTTTCATATTCGCGGACCTCGCCATGTGGATCTGGGGCGGCAATCCTCAGACCATGCCCAAACCCGAGCTGTTCGGGCTCTCGGTGCAACTCGGCTCCATTACCTACCCGTCCTATCGCCTGTTCATCATCGGCGTCGGGCTTGCGGTGGGTGCGCTTCTCTGGTGGTTCCAGGAAGGCACGCGCATGGGTGCCATGCTGCGCGCCGGCGTCGATGATGAAGAGATCGCTCGCGCCCTCGGCATCAACGTGTCGCTGCTTTTCACCCTGGTGTTCGCACTGGGCGCTTTTCTCGCCGCACTGGGCGGCGTGCTGGGCGGGCCCATCATGGGCGTTTTTCCGGGTGCCGACTTCGAAGTGCTGCTGCTCGGCTTCGTGGTGGTCATCATCGGCGGTCTGGGAAGCCTGAAAGGGGCGCTGGTCGGCGGCCTGGTGGTGGGCCTTCTCGACAACTTCGGCAAGGTTTTCTTTCCCGAGTTCGCGCTGTTCACGATCTTCGTGCCGATGGCCCTGATCCTGGCGGTGCGGCCCACCGGACTGTTCGGACGCGAATGAGATGGACGCGCTGAATCACAGATCCTGGTCCGTCGCGAGTTCACTGGCCGGCATCCTGCTGGTGCTGACGCTGCCGTATTTCCTCTCCTCGTACTACCTCGGACTGGTCATCAAGATGGTGATCTTTGCCTTGTTTGCGATGAGCCTCGACCTCCTCATCGGCTACACCGGGCTCGCCTCGCTGGGGCACGCAGCCTATTTCGGCGTCGCCGCCTACACGACCGGACTGGTCGCGCTGCGCCTGGGCTGGAATGTCTGGCTCGCCCTTCCGGCTGGCCTGCTGATGGCTGCCCTGACCGCTGCGCTGTTCGGTCTTCTGGCGCTACGCGCGCGCGGCAGTTACTTCCTGATGATCACCCTGGCGCTGTCGCAGGTGCTCTGGGGAATCGCCTTCGGCTGGCGCACGCTCACTGGAGGCGACGACGGATTGCCCGACGTGCCGCGACCGGACCTGAGGCTGCCGTGGTCGCTCGCCGACAACACGCCTTTCTATTACTTCGTGCTGGCCATCGCCTGCGTCGCGGCATTTCTGCTCCTGCGCATCGTGAATTCCCCGTTCGGCTACGCGCTGCGTGGCATACGCGAGAGCGAGTCGCGCATGCTGGCGCTGGGCTACAACGTCTGGCGGTACAAGTACGTTTCCTTCGTGCTGGCGGGCGTGTTCGCAGGGCTGGCGGGCTGTCTCTACGTCTACTTCAACCGCTTCGTCAGCCCCGATTACATTCACGTGGTGCGCTCCGCCGAAGTGCTGCTGATGGTTATTCTGGGAGGCGCCGGCAGCCTGATCGGGCCGGCGATCGGCGCGGCGCTCATCGTGTTGTTCGAGAATGTGGTCAGCACGCACACCCAGCGCTGGCTGATGGTGCTCGGTTTCGTCTACGTCTTCGTTACGCTGTTCGCTCCGCGCGGTCTCACGGGACTGGTGCAGGATTTTCGCAAACGGCGGGCCATCCGATGAGCGCGCTCGCGGTTCAGGGGCTGTCCCGGAATTTCGGCGGCGTACAGGCCTTGTCCGACGTGTCGTTCACGGTGGAGCCTGGTGAGCGCCGCCTGATCATCGGGCCGAACGGCGCCGGCAAGACTACCTTGTTCAACATGCTTTCGGGCACTTTCGCTGTTTCCAACGGTAGCATCATGCTGTTCGATCGCGACATCACGCGGCTGCCTCCCTATGAGCGGGCGCGCATGGGGCTTGCCCGTACCTTCCAGATAACCAATCTTTTCCCGCGCCTCACGGTTTTCGACAACGTGCTGCTCGCCTTGCAGGCAGCGGACGGCGACGCCTTTGCCCTGCACCGCCCGATGCGGGCCAGCCAGCACCTGTATCGCAGGGCTGAATCGCTGCTGCAGGAGTGGGGGCTCGCCACAATTTCGGGACAACCGACAAGAGACATTTCCTACGGGGAACAGCGCCAGGTCGACCTGATCCTGGCGATGGCGGTTCAGCCCAGGGTGCTGCTGCTCGACGAGCCGACCGCGGGCCTGTCTGCCGCCGAGGTCGTCCGCGTGGTCGGAATGGTTCGCAGCCTGCCGCGGGAGATGACCATACTGATGATAGAACACGACATGGACGTCGCCTTCAGCCTCGCGGACCGCATCACCGTACTGCACCAGGGTCAGCTGATTGCAGAGGGCGACAGCGAAGCCATACGCGGCAATCCGCAGGTCAGCGAAATCTACCTTGGTGTCGAGTAGCAGCGATGCTGACCATAGAAGACGTCCATACCTATTACGGGGACAGCTACATCCTGCAGGGCGTGACGCTCGCCCTGAAACCCGGGCAGGTGGTGGCGTTGCTGGGCCGCAACGGCGTAGGCAAGACGACGCTGGTGCGCTCCATCATCGGCCTCACCCCGGCGCAACGCGGCAGGATAGTTTTCAAGGATACCGATATCACGCGGCTACCCGCTTACCGCATTGCCCGCATGGGCATCGGCCTGGTGCCGCAGGGAAGGCGCATCTTCCGGTCGCTGTCGGTGAAAGAGCATTTGCAGGTAACCGCGCGCGGGCAGGGCCTCTGGAACTTCGAAAAGATCATCGGCCTGTTCCCCAACCTCGGCACGCGGCTGCGCAGCCAGGGGGGCAAACTGAGCGGCGGCGAGCAGCAGATGCTGGCGGCGGCGCGCGCACTGGTGGGGAATCCGGCGCTGCTGCTGATGGACGAACCGACCGAGGGACTGGCGCCGCTGACGGTGCGCGATCTAGGCCGCGCCATCGAGTCGCTCAAGGCCGCAGGCACGTCCATCCTGCTGGTCGAGCAGCAGCTCGCGTTCGCACTGCGCCATGCAGACACCGTATTCATCATGAGCAAGGGTCGCATCGTCCACCACTGCACGCCGGCTGAACTGGCAGCGGATGCGGAGACGAAAGCGCGCTATCTTGGTGTCTAGCAGCGGTGCCCGGAAAGGGGTCTCCCCCAAAGCGGCGTGCCGCTATCATCGCCCGCAGCACCGGCATGCCCGACCGCTTCTCGCGCGCTACCTGCGGTACGATGCATTGACTGGAGTACTCGTTGAACCGACCGGAGGCACAGATGGGATTACTCGATTCGAAAGTCGTGATTGTGACGGGAGCAGCAGGTGGTCTGGGGCGCGCCATGGCGGGCGGGCTGATCGCAGCAGGGGCGCGCGTGGTAGGCGTGGACCTGCCTGGCGGCACCGGGCTCGATGACCTGGCGCGCGAACTGGGCTCGAATTTTCTGCCCTTTGCCGCCAACATCTGCAATGAAGAAGAGTGTGCCGCGGCAGTGGAACACGCGGTGCGCAAGGCGGGCGGGCTGCACGTGCTCGTCAACAATGCCGGGGTGGGCATGCAGAACATCAATCCCCGGTTTGCTTCCAACCCGACCCGTTTCTGGGAACTGACGCCGGCGCAATGGCGGGGCGTGATCGAGACCAATACAACGTCCCAGTTCCTGATGGCGCGCGCCAGCGCAGCGCACCTGATACGGCAGGATTGGGGGCGCATCATCAACATCACCACCAGTTTCTTTACGATGCACATGGTGGGCTTCAGCCCGTACGGGCCATCCAAAGCCGCGGCGGAAGCCAATACCGTGATCATGTCGCGGGATCTCGCCAAGACCGGCGTGACCGCGAACGTGCTGATTCCGGGCGGCCCCGCCAATACGGGAATGGTGACCGACGACCTGATGTGGCCTGACCGCAGCAAGCTGGTGCAGCCGCCCCAGATGATCGCGCCGGTCGTGTGGCTGGCATCCGATCAGTCCAACGGCGTCACCGGCCGGCGTTTTATCGCGCAGTTGTGGGACGCGTCGCTGGGCACGGCGGCCGCGGCAACCCTCGCGGGCGCACCTGCAGGCTGGTAGAAGGTCCGACAGCCAGGTCACGACGCACACCGGGAATAACATCGTGCCGGCGGGCAGCAATACGAACAACAACTGGACAAGGCGCACGCGATGAGCACTGCCATCAGCGAACAATGGATAAACGTCGAAAGCGGAAAACTTCGGGTGAGGCGACAGGGAAGCGGCAAGCCACTCCTGTTCCTGCACGGGGCGCAGGGGATGAATGTCTGGCCGGCGTTCCTCGACCGGTTGGCGGAGTACGCCGAGGTCATTGCGCCCGACCTCCCGGGTTTCGGCCGCTCGGACGCATCGCAATCGGTCACCAGCGTGCCCGACCTCGCCCGTATCACCCTGGACCTGCTGGACATGCTCAAACTCGACCAGGTGCATGTGGCGGGCCACTGCATCGGCGGCTGGCTCGCCATGGAGCTGGCCATACGATCGCCGAAGCTCGCTTCGCTGACGCTGATCAATTCGGCCGGCATCCATGTGGACGGCGCGAAGAAGGGCGATTTCTTCATTGCGTCTCCGGAAGAATTCCCGGAGTTGATGTTCGACGATGCAAGCCTGGGACGGGCTTATTTTGCGGCCGAGGGTGAAGGCGAGTTCGAGACTGCGGTGTTCCAGAACCGCCTGATGGCGGCCAAGCTCGCCTGGAGTCCGCGGCTGTTCGATCCGAACCTGGTGAAGTGGCTGCGCCGCATCCGTGTTCCGGTGCAGATCCTCTGGGGCGGGAACAACCGCGTGCTGCCCGCGGCGTACGGCGCCGGTCTGGCGCAAGCGCTGAAGGCGCCGATATCGGTGATTCCGGATACCGGTCATTATGTTCATGTCGAACGGCCGGCCGAGTGTGCCGAAAAACTGCGCTCGTTCATCATCCAATAGCAGACAGGAGCCGATCATGCAGGTATTCATTTTTCACCTCATGCCCTACGCCCACATGGACCTGAACTACGAGAAAAAGTGGCGCTCGTCCTGGGTGGTGATGCCCAATTCCGAATACGATCCGGTCAAGGGCCACGAGCTGTACAACCGCTACCTCGATGAACTGGAACTGGCCGCGGAACTCGGCCTGGACGGGCTGGCGGTAAACGAACACCACCAGACTGCCTATGGCCTGATGCCTTCGCCCGTAGTCATGGCGGCAGCGCTTTCGCGCCGCGTCAAGAAAGCGAAGATCGCCATTCTCGGCAACGCGTTCTGCCTGCGCGAGCATCCGCTCACTCTCGCGGAGGAGCACGCCATGATAGACAACATCACCGCCGGTCGCATGATCACGGGGATGGTGCGCGGCATCGGCGCGGAGTATCACTCCATGGGCGTGAATCCGGCCATGTCGCACGAACGATTCCACGAAGCGCATGATCTGGTGGTGCAGGCCTGGACGCGGCCCGGGCCGTTCGAATTCCACGGCAATCACTATCACTTCGAGTACGTGAACCCCTGGCCGCGCCCGTTCCAGAAACCGCACCCGCCGATCTGGTGCCCCTCCACGGGCAGCACCGAAACCATAGAATGGGCCGCGCATCCCGATCGCAAGTATGTCTATCTCCAGACCTACAGCCCGGTGAAGTCGGTTGCCAAATTCCTTAACCAGTATCGAGAGACTGCGAAGATCAAATACGGCTATGAAGCCGACTCGCGCAAGGTCGGATGGGCCGCGCCGATCTTCATTGCAGACACCGACGAGAAAGCCCGCGAACTGGCCAAGCCGCACATCGAGGCCATGTTCAACAAGTTCCTCAACCTCACCTTCGAGATGATGTTTCCGCCAGGCTACGTGTCGCTTGAAACAGCGCGCCGCATGGCCACTCACAAAAAGCAGTTGCGCGGCGGCGTCACTGTCGATCACCTGATAGCGGAAGGTATTGCGCTGATCGGAACGCCCGATACCGTCAGAAAAAAACTGCAGGAAGCGCACCGGCTGATCGGATTCCAGAATTTTCTGGCGCTGCTGCAGTTCGGCACATTGCCCCGCGACCTGACCGAACAGAATATCCGGCGGTTCTGCCTGGAAGTGGCGCCGACGCTCCAGAGCCTCACCGACAAGCAATACATGGGGCTATCGGAAAGCACCCGTGCCCTGGCGGCATAGGATCCGGAGCTGCCGAAACAGCGACCAGGCGGCTATTGACCAGTTGGTCTGACCGAACGATATATTGTGGCGAGTCCACTTCGAATCGTTGTCTGTCCACGCTGCAAGGCGGCCGTGGAATGGAGGCCGGAAAATCGTTGGCGTCCGTTCTGTTCAGAGCGTTGCAAGACGAACGATCTGGGCGCATGGGCCACCGAAAAATTCCGCGTGGCCGCCGACGAACAGGACGCCGACGACCTGCCCGACAGCCGGCCGGAGTGAGGCGCCGCGCCTGCGATCAGGCAGACTCAATCCAGCTGCCGCGCACCATGGCCACGCCCTGGGCGGCGTGCTTCGCAGCGACTTCGAAGTCGCGCAGCGTGAGGCCCCCCAGGGCGTAGACCGGTATGGATGCGCCCGAGACCGCATCGCGAAATCCCGCCCAGCCCAGCGGCCGCGCCTCCGGATGGGACGGAGTCGGCGCCACCGTGCCGAGAACGGCGAAATCGGCGCCGATTTTCTCCGCCAGTCTGAGTTCTGCAGCACTGTGGCACGAAGCGCCGCACCAGGGCACATCGGGCCGGTCTTCAAGCGATTCGAGCTGGCTGGCTGTGAGGTGCACGCCGTCTGCGCCTATCATATGCGCCAGCGCAATGTCATGGTTGATGAGTACCTTGGCGCCGAATGGGCGCGCCATGGCAATCACCCGCTGAGCGAACTCACCGAGGAGATCGCGCGACCAGCTTTTTTCCCGCACCTGGATCAGCCTCAATCCGGACTCCAGCCGGATCTCCAGCCGCGCCATGAACGGTTCGATTCCCATCGCCGCAGCCTGCGTGATCGCATACTCGCGCGGCAGCAGCAAGCCGCGCAGCACCGGCCCGTTCGCCGGCAGCACCGGCGCCACGCCTACAGAACCGGGGAGCTCCCACGCAAGGCCTTGGTGCTCGCGCGCGACTACTTCGCCGCGCCACGCCGTGACGCGAAAAAAATGCAGCCTCACGGTGGCGTGAGGATAGGTGAAGACGTGGGTTATCCATGGCCAGGCGCATTCCACCTCGACACCGAGTTCCTCCTGGATTTCGCGCACCAGCGCGGCTTCGTTCGTCTCGTTGGCCTCGACCTTGCCTCCCGGAAATTCCCAGTAGCCGGCGTAGACCTTGCCATGCGGGCGCTGTGCAAGCAACACCCGGCCGTCTTCGCGCAGCAGGATGGCCACGGCTACGCTCAGCGGCGCCGTCACTTTTGCGTTGCGTGGAATCAGCGGCGCCCTGATTTGGCGGCCACGCCGATGGCTGCTCGCGTGGCGGAACGCCGCCGCGCATCTGCCGGGCGCTTTGCCGGACGCTTTGCCGAAGACGCCGACCGACCCGCCTCGCGGCCAGCCCAGTCGCGCGCGAACTGCCAGGCGACACGGCCGCTCCTGGACCCTCGCGACAACGCCCACTGCAGGGCGGGTTGGCGCGCCTCGGCGATGCGATCTTCGGGGCACCCCAGGCTGCGCAGCCAGTGGTTCGCTATGTCGACGTAGGCATCCTGGTCGAAGGGATAGAAGGAAACCCACAGGCCGAAGCGCTCGGACAGTGAAATTTTCTCCTCCGCCGTCTCCCCGGGATGTATCTCCTCGCCTACATATCGGGTCTCCAGGTTTTCCTGCATGTATTCGGGCATCAGGTGGCGGCGATTGGATGTGGCGTAGACCAGCACGTTATCCGATGTCGATGAGATGGAGCCGTCCAGCGCCACCTTGAGCGCCTTGTAGCCGGGTTCGGATGCCTCGAACGACAGGTCGTCGCAGAACAGGATAAACCGCTCGGGGCGTGCGGAAACCAGGTCGACTATGTCCGGAATGTCGACGAGATCCTGTTTTTCCACTTCGATCAGCCGCAATCCCTGACGGTGATACTTGTTGAGCAGGGCCTTCACCAGAGACGATTTTCCGGTGCCGCGTGCACCGGTAAGCAGCACGTTGTTGGCGGTGCGACCGGCAACGAACTGGCGGGTGTTGCTTTCTATCACTGCTTTCTGCGCATCGATATCCCGCAGGTCGGCAAGACGAATCACGTGCGGATGGGCCACGCCCTGGATGAAGCTTCGTCCATTCGACTTGCGCCAGCGGAATGCCGCGTTGCGACCCCAATCGGTCGGTGTCGGCGCGGGCGGCAGCACCGCCTCGATGCGCTCCATGAGCGACCGTGCCTGCAGGACAAGCCGGTCCAGATCGTTCATTTCAGGCTGCTTCGTCATGGGAAAAGTGCGCGGCCAGTCACACGCTCAGGTGCGGTACTCGGCATTGATCTTCACGTAGTCATATGAAAAATCGCAGGTCCATACCGTCGCCTCACCGGCTCCGCGCCCGAGTTCGATGTGCACGTCGATTTCAGCCTCCCTCATCACACTCGCGGCGGCCTCTTCCCGATAATCCGCGGCACGCCCACCGCGTTCGATCACTTTCACCTCTCCGAGGTGAAGCTCGACGCGCGTCACGTCAAGGTCCGCTATCCCGGCGTTGCCGATCGCCACCAGCAGGCGGCCAAGGTTGGGGTCGGACGCGAAGAAGGCCGTTTTCACCAGCGGCGAGTCGGCCACCCGGCGCGCAACGCGCGCGGCTTCAACGCCATCTGCCGCCCCTTTGACATGAATGGAGATGAACTTGGTGGCGCCTTCGCCATCGCGCGCAATCGATCTGGCCAGTCCGCTCGCCACCTCCAGCACTGCACGCTGAAGGACGGCGAAATTCGCGTCGTCGATGGAAACGATCGCCGGGGCGCCGGACTTGCCGGTTGCAATCAGCACGAACGAGTCATTGGTCGATGTGTCGCCGTCGACGGTAACGCGATTGAATGAGGCATCGGCCACGCTGCGCACCATGGCCGTGAGCAGCGGCGCCGCGACCTCTGCATCGGTGGCGATGAATGCCAGCATCGTCGCCATGTTGGGCGCCAGCATGCCGACGCCTTTGGCCATGCCGGTCACCGCAACCCTCGCCCCGCCAATCTCGACCGTGCACGACAGCGCCTTGGCCACCGTGTCGGTGGTCATGATTGCTCCGGCTGCGGCGGCCCAGTTGGCCGAGTCCAGCGTGGCTATGCAGCGCGGCAATGCCGCTTCGATTCGATCGACGGGAAGGTGCTCCAGGATCACGCCGGTTGAGAATGGCAGGACCGCTTCAACCTTGCACCCAAGCGCGCCTGCCACCAGTTCGCAGGTTTTCTGCGCAGCCGCGAGGCCGATTTCACCGGTGCCGCAGTTCGCGTTGCCCGCATTCACGATCAGCGCCCGGTAGCCATCGGCCGCGCTTGCGGCAAGATGGCGGCGGCAAATCTGCACCGGCGCCGCCGCGAAACTGTTCTGTGTGAAGACGCCCGCGATGCGGCTGCCCGGCGCAAGTCGCATCAGCATCAAGTCGCGCCTGTTTGCCTTGCGTATGCCCGCTTCGGCGAATCCCAGTTCGACCCCCGCCACCGGCAGCAGCGAGACCGGATCCGGTGGCAGCAGATTGACGGCCATGTCAGGCATCTCCCCGGGGGGCGATCCGCCGGCAGAATGGGCGGCGCGACCGGACCAGTACCGCATCGATTCCTGCGACGCGTGCCACGCGCTCCTGTGCCGTGCTGCGAGACATGCCGGTTTAAGTGAGACGGCCGTGGCAATGCTTGTACTTCTTGCCCGACCCGCACGGACAGGCATCGTTCCTGCCGATCTTCCCCATGCTGCGAACGAACGGCGCCGGCTTGGGCGCAGACGCATCGTCGGCGCCGGTCAACGCCTGCTCATAGCTGCTGTGCTGATACTGGACATTTTCGACCACCGGTGCCTCTTCCAGCTGCTGAACTTCCTGGGCGGTCTTGATCGATACCGTCATCAGGGTGCGCGTCACTTCACGCTTCACCGACTCCAGCATGTCCCCGAACATCTCGAACGCCTCGCGCTTGTACTCCTGCTTGGGGTTCTTCTGCGCATAACCGCGCAGGTGTATGCCCTGGCGCAGGTGATCGAGCGCGGACAGGTGCTCGCGCCAGTGATTGTCCAGGCTGGAAAGCAGCACCAGCCGTTCCGCGTGGGCAAGCGCGTCCCGCGGCACACTGGCATGGCGCTCCGCGTAGCCCTGGTCAGCCGCGTCGAGCACCTTGACCAGCAGCGCGGCCTCGTCCAGTCCGGGATCCTTCTCCAGCCAGCCGGCGATCGGCAGCTGCAACAGGATTTCCGCAGCCAGGAGCTTTTCGAGCGAGGCAATGTCCCACTGCTCTTCCACGCTTTCGTCGGGAACACAAGTGCGGAAAGCATCGGTGACCATGCCGCGGCGCAGTGAACGCACCTGATCGGAAGCATCGGTGGAATCGAGGATGCTGTTGCGCAGTTCGTAGATGTTCTTGCGCTGGTCATTGGCGACGTTGTCGTATTCCAGCAGTTGCTTGCGGATGTCGAAGTTATGGGCTTCGACCTTGCGCTGCGCGGATTCGATGGAACGCGTAACGAGCGGATGCTCGATCGCCTCGCCCTCGGGCATCTTGAGCCGCTCCATTATCGCGTTGACCCGCTCGCCGGCGAATATGCGCAGCAACTGGTCTTCGAGCGACAGGTAGAAGCGCGACGACCCCGGATCGCCCTGGCGGCCGGAGCGCCCGCGCAGCTGGTTGTCGATACGCCGGGACTCATGGCGCTCGGTTCCTACAATATGCAAGCCGCCGGCGGCGACAACCTGTTCATGCAGCGACTGCCACTCGTCGCGCAACTGCTTGATGCGACTGTCCCGCTCCGCGCCGTCGAGCCCCTCGACGGCGTGCACCATGTCTATCTGCCTCTCGACATTGCCCCCGAGAACGATATCCGTGCCGCGACCCGCCATGTTGGTGGCGATGGTGACCATTTTGGGTCGTCCGGCCTGCGCGACGATCTCGGCTTCGCGCGCATGCTGCTTCGCGTTGAGCACCTGGTGCGGCATGCCTTCTTTTTGCAACATGCCGGAGAGCAGTTCCGAGTTCTCGATCGAGGTGGTGCCGACCAGCACCGGCTGGCCGTGCTCATAACAGACCTTGATATCCTCGATGATAGCCTTGTATTTCTCGGTTCCCGTGCGATAGACCTGATCCAGGCGGTCGGCGCGTATCATCGGATGGTGGGTCGGGATCACCACCGTTTCGAGTCCGTAGATCTCCTGAAACTCGTAGGCTTCGGTGTCCGCCGTGCCCGTCATGCCCGAGAGTTTGGCGTACATGCGGAAGAAGTTCTGGAATGTTATCGACGCCAGAGTCTGATTTTCGTTCTGGATCGAAACGTTCTCTTTGGCTTCTATCGCCTGGTGCAGTCCGTCGGACCAGCGCCGTCCCGGCATCAGGCGCCCGGTGAATTCATCCACAATGACTATCTCGCCTTCCTGGGCGACATAGTGGCGGTCGCGGAAAAACAGGTGATGCGCGCGCAACGCCGCATTGAGGTGATGCATCAGGTTGATGAACGCCGGCTCGTACAGGCTGCGGCCTTCGGGTAGCAGCCCCACACGGCCCAGAAGTTTCTCGGCGTGTTCGTGCCCGTCCTCCGACAACAGCACCGTATGGCTTTTCTCATCGACAAGAAAGTCTCCCGGCTCGCCCTCTTTTTCCTGGCGCTTCAGCAGCGGTGCGACCTCGTTCATGCGGTAATAGATCTCGGTCCGGTCCTCAGCCTGCCCTGAAATGATGAGGGGCGTGCGCGCTTCGTCGATCAGGATCGAATCGACTTCGTCGACGATGGCGAACTGCAGCCGCTTCTGGTAGCGGTCGACGACCTGCATCGCCATGTTGTCGCGCAGGTAATCGAATCCGAATTCGTTGTTCGTGCCGTAGGTAATGTCTGCGGCATATGCCGCCTGCTTCTGGTCGTGCGGCATCTGGGACAGGTTTACGCCGACCGAGAGACCCAGAAAGTGGTAAATCTTGCCCATCCATTCCGCGTCGCGGCTGGCGAGGTAATCATTGACCGTCACAATGTGCACACCTTCGCCCCTGAGCGCATTGAGGTAAGCAGGCAAGGTCGACATCAGCGTCTTGCCTTCACCAGTGCGCATTTCGGCGATTTTTCCATCGTGCAGCACCATGCCGCCTATCAATTGCACGTCGAAATGGCGCATGCCCAGCGTGCGCCGGGCGGCCTCGCGCACGACTGCGAATGTTTCCGGAAGAATCTGGTCCAGCGTCTGCCCGTCCTGCAACCTCTTCCTGAATTCATCCGTTCTGGCGGCCAGTTGGACGTCCGTCAGCGCGGAAATGGCAGGTTCCAGCGAGTTGATTTCGCGAACCGTTTTGGAATATTGCTTCAGCAGCCTGTCATTGCGGCTGCCGAACACCGCTCTGAGCGCGCGAGAAATCATCTAAAGGGAGGAAAATCCTAGAAAAAACAACGCTGATTTTATCATGCCGGTCCCGCTAATCTTGGGGCGGATTGCGCATTCGGAAGGGCGCCTTGAAAAGAATCTCCTGCCGCGCCGCTTGTGCGACGGGCTGTGCGCAGAAAGCCGGCCGCCAGAAACCTCGCTTGCGTTATCGGCGCCGGCTGTCCGACATCTGCAAAAACTTGTTGGGATTTTGCGAAACGCCTTTGTAGCGCACTTCGAAATGCAGGTGCGAACCCGTGGAGCGTCCCGTCGACCCTACTTCGGCGATCTTGCGCCCCCGCTTCACAACGTCCCCTTGTTTGGCGAGGATCTTGGAAGTGTGGGCATATCGGGTGAGAAAATCATTGCCGTGATCGATTTCCACCACCAGACCGTATTGTTGATGCGTCCCTGCAAACGTGACCACGCCACCTGCCGCGGCAAAAATTGGCGTGCCCGTATCGGCAATAAAATCGATTCCTTCGTGCATCGCCTGCATGCCGGTGATCGGATCGATGCGCCAGCCAAAACTGGAAGCGTTCCAGCCACCATCTACCGGAGGTATGGTCGGCATCAGCTTTTTCTTGACCTTTGCCTCAAAGAGCTGCGATTCAAGAATGCCCAGATAGTCGTTGCGATTGTCAAGCCGGCGCGCAAGAACGTCGATCTGCCCGCTGAAATCGGCCATGGACAGATTTTGCGGCGGATTGCTGGAGGACAATGCACCGCCCCGGCCAGGCAACTCGTTAAAGCGAAAATCCTGGGGTTTGAACCCGGCCAGTGTCGATAAACGCTCACCCAGCGCGTCAAGCCGCATCAACTGCGCCTGCATCTGGCCCACCTTCACGGCCATGGCATTCAGGTTTTCGCGCAGATACGCCTCGGTCTTCTGCATTTCCCGCTGTTGCGCGGATCGGACCAGGGACTGGATTACCGGCAACTCGAAATGTGTCGCATGACGGATGGAAAGATAGAACAGTGACCAGGAGAGCAGCAGTACGACGGCGGTAAGGCACGCGATTGCTGCCACGATATGCGTCGGCGTAAAGGTCAGAGATCTTGCCCTGGCCAGCCGGTTCGAAACTACAATTACATGCATGCTGTGCCCTTCCTTGGACGATGAAATTACATGCACGACCTATGCCTGAATTCGGAAACTACCTGAAGCACCCCGAAGGCATCGGTTCTCTCATGCCGCAAGTCGGACGCCTGCTGGATTTGCGTCGCGCCATGGCGGAATTTCTGCCGCCCGCTCTGGCCAGATCGTGCCTGATCGCTAATTACAGGCAGGGAAAAGTCGTAATTTTCGCCGAAAGCGGTGCAGTCGCTGCCAAACTCAAACTGCTCACGCCAGCCTTGTTGATCCACCTGACCAAACGGGCACCGCAGGTTACCGGACTCGTCATCGAAGCGCAACCCGCCACCTCGATGCCGCCAAAGCCTGCGAAAAGTGCACGTTTGACCCAAAGCAGTGCGGGTTCGCTGGCGGAACTCGCAGCCAGATTGCCGGAGTCCGGACTGAAGGCTGTGATCAGCAGAATGGCGAAACGCAGTCTGCCGGACGCCGGGTGACCCCCATGCCAGCAGGTTTGATCGATGATTCAGCGTGGTTGCACCGCTGGGAACGCGGACTTATCTGCCATCGGACGCAACTGGGAATTCGGAGGGTCACACTTTATTGATGCCCCCGGCATGCCCGCGCCTCCTCCCAGCGGACAAATCGGGGATTTGCAGAATCCGCTAGGCGATCCGGGCCATTAAACGGGTCAGCCCGGCGGGCGCATCCTCGACCCGATCGAAACTGACGATTTCCCAGGATTCACGCCGGGCGAGCGTCTCGCGCAACAATCGGTTGTTCAGCGAGTGCCCTGATTTAAAAGCCGAAAATGCGCCAATCAACGAATGTCCAATCAGATAGATATCGCCGACGGCATCCAGCAACTTGTGCTTTACCAGTTCGTCGCTGTAGCGCAGGCCGTCTGAGTTCAGGACGCGGTATTCGTCCATCACAATTGCATTTTCGAGGCTGCCGCCGAGCGCGAGTCCACTCGATCGCAGCGCCTCCACATCCTGCATGAAGCCAAAAGTCCTGGCACGGGCGAGTTCCTTGATGTAGGACATGTCGGCGAAATCCATCTCGACCGATTGGCCGGACTTTTCGAAGACCGGGTGGTCGAACTCGATGGAAAATGACAGCTTGAATCCGTCGAAAGGCTCGAAACGAGCCCATTTATCGCCATCACGGACTTCAACCGCCTGCTTGATGCGAAAAAACCGCTTCGCTACCGGCTGATCCACCACACCGGCCGACTGTATCAGGTACACAAATGGACCGGCGCTGCCGTCCATGATCGGCACCTCCGGACCAGAAAGGTCGACGTAGCAATTGTCGATGCCCAGTCCCGCGAAGGCCGACATCAGGTGCTCCACCGTCGCGACTTTCGCTCCACCGCCCTCGATCACGCTGCACAACCGCGTGTCAGAAACTGCGGCGGCGGCAGCGCGGATGTCGACAGGCTGGGCAAGATCCACACGACGGAAGACGATCCCGGTATCCGGTTGCGCAGGGCGCAACGACATCACCACTGTGGCGCCCGTGTGCAAGCCTACGCCCGTGGTGCGGATTAAGGTTTTCAGCGTGCGCTGTCTCAGCATGAAAGACGGCCAAGTACCGGAAAATGTTTGAATTTTAGCATGAGAGCGAGCGGCTTCCCTGCTCAACGGCGGTTACGCTGCGACGCAGCAAGCGTCATGATTTGACGACGCGCAGGCGCATCTGGATTTCGGCTGCGACATTGTTATTTTCGCGCAGCAGTCGGCGCACTTCTGCATCATCGATTCTTCCGTCTCGAAAATCAGTGGCATACGGGTCATCCAGCACGTCGGTCGATTCCTCGATTTCGAAATCGACGCGATGAAACAGTGCAAGCGGGGTGTTGGGCCGCCCCGCGGACTGCCATTCCAGGTTCAGGCGTCGGGAAAATAGCGTCATGGTGTCTGCGGTAATAGCCCGCACGTGGGTAGGGTCGCTGATGAACACGTCGTGACGGGGGTGGGGCACAGTGATGTGGACTTTAGCCTCGTGGCGGCAGACTCGGTACAACTCCCCCATGATCTTGAGAAACACCAGCGGTGACCCGCCGAGATGCTCCAAGACATGGATCATGCGCACTTCCGCAACCGAGTCTTCCGGCCATGGCCACGGAAATGTCTCGAGGTCACAGCGCAGATCGGGTTCCCCCCATTTATCCACGTTGATATATCCGGGCAGGGGGCGCTGCCCGGATCCGAGATTGAGCTTCAACTCGCGCTGAGGCTGCGCAGACCTTCCAAGATTGCGCAGCATCCTGCCGAGCACGGCTACCTCAGTCGGCCTGTTTGCGCAGAAAAGCCGGGATGTCGTACTTGTCCACACCACTGTTGGCCAGGGCCTCTATGGTCGAAGCACGGTCGCGCCGGGAAGAGCGGATGACCCCGGACAGGTCCCCATTGAACACAGGAGCCGCGTCGGCAATGGCAAAATTGTCGGTGCCGGTTCGCTGCGGCACCACCTGCAACGGCTTGGACTGGCGTGTTGTCTGAGGCTGACCAAGACCGGTAGCGACTACCGTGACGCGCAACTCCTCGCCCATGGTTTCGTCATAAACGGCGCCGAAAATGATGGTGGCGTCATCCGCGGCGAAGCCCCGGATGGTATTCATCACTTCCTTTGTCTCGCGCAGCTTGAGGCTGGAACGATTGGCCGTGATGTTGACCACCACGCCGCGCGCGCCGGAAAGATTCACGCCCTCGAGCAACGGGCTCGCCACCGCCTCTTCGGCGGCAATGCGGGCGCGATCGACCCCCGAAGCGGAGGCGGAACCCATCATCGCCATCCCCTGCTCGGACATTACAGTGCGCACATCCTGGAAATCGACATTGATGAGACCGGGCACGTTGATAATCTCCGATATCCCGGCGACAGCATTCTTCAGCACGTTGTCGGCTGAACCGAATGCGTCCTCCATGGACACGTCGTCGCCGAGTACCTCCTCGAGTTTCTCGTTGAGAATAACGATGACCGAATCGACGTGCTGCGCCAGTTCCTCTATGCCCTTTTCAGCCGCCTGCATGCGGCGTGCGCCTTCAAACGAAAAGGGTTTGGTGACAACCGCAACCGTAAGTATGCCCATCTCCTTGGCAATTTCGGCCACCACAGGCGCGGCCCCGGTACCGGTGCCTCCCCCCATTCCGCCGGTAATGAAAGCCATGTGTGCGCCGCGCAGTGCCTCGGCAATCTGGTCGCGTGCCTCGAGGGCTGCCGCTCGTCCCGCCTCCGGCTTCGCCCCCGCGCCCAGCCCGGTGGAACCAAGCTGGATGCGGCTGCGGGCCTGGCCGCGCGACAAGGCCTGCGCATCGGTGTTACCGACGATGAACTCGACTCCCTGAACACTGTTGCGAATCATGTAATCGACGGCATTGCCACCCGCCCCGCCGACCCCGACCACCTTGATTACCGTGCCGCTGCCCTGATTTTCGAGAATCTCAAACATGCTTGCCCCCTTGCGGAATTAAAAAAGAAAACACCTGGCGCCCAATCACCGTCAAAAACACTTCTGAAACTGAAATCATTTGTGCATCTCCCCCTGCTCCGGGCAATTGCTGCTTCCCCCGGAAACCGGCCGTCTTGCGACATTGCGGACTGTAGCGACTGCAATCAACACCGTGCCGCTCAGAAATTCCGCTGAAACCATTCGCGCATCCGCCCGAGCACTTGTTTGAATGACGCACCCTGGCGCGCCAGCAAACCCCGCTGCTTCTGGGCCATTCCCTCGTGCAGCAACCCCACGACAGTGGCAAAGCGCGGACTGCGCACCACATCGGACAGGCCGCCGCCATAGCGCGGCATTCCCAGCCGCACCGGCATGTGAAAAATCTCCTCCCCCAGTTCGACCATGCCCTGCATGACCGACGACCCGCCTGTCAGGACTATCCCCGAGGAGAGCAGTTCCTCGTAGCCGGATTCGCGCAGAACGTGCTGGATCATCGAGTACATTTCCTCGACCCTGGGCTCCACCACTTCGGCGAGCGTCTGGCGCGACAACTGCCGTGGCGGCCGATCGCCCACGCCGGGCACTTCGATCATCATGTCCGCTTCGGCGAGTTGCCTGAGCGCGCAGCCGTAGCGGATCTTCAGTTCCTCCGCTTCGGCGGTCGGCGTCCTCAGGGCCATCGCGATATCGTTGGTTATCTGATCCCCTGCGATCGGAACGACGGCCGTGTGGCGTATGGCGCCTTCGCGAAACACCGCGATGTCGGTAGTGCCCCCCCCAATGTCGACCAGACAGACGCCGAGCTCCTTCTCGTCCTCGGTCAGCACTGCAAGGCTCGAAGCGAGCGGCTGCAGGATAAGGTCGTTTACTTCCAGGCCACAGCGACGCACGCACTTGACGATGTTCTGAGCCGCGGAGACGGCGCCAGTGACGATGTGGACCTTTACTTCCAGCCGCACACCGCTCATGCCGAGCGGTTCCCGCACGCCGTCCTGGCCGTCTATGATGAATTCCTGGGTGAGGATGTGCAGGACCTGCTGATCGGTCGGAATCGGCATCGCGCGTGCCGTTTCGATCACTCTTTCCACATCGAGGGGCGTGACTTCCTTGTCCTTGATCGCCACCATCCCGGTGGAGTTGAAGCTGCGGATGTGGCTGCCCGCGATGCCCGTGTAGACACGCTCGATCTTGCAATCCGCCATCAATTCTGCTTCTTCGAGAGCACGCTGGATGGCAAGCACGGTGGCTTCGATATTGACCACCACCCCCTTCTTCAGGCCTTTTGATTCATGACTCCCCATGCCAATGATGCCGAGCCGCCCCTCGGGTGTGATCTCGGCCACCATCGCCACCACTTTCGATGTACCGATGTCCAGTCCGACAATCAGGTTTTTTTCGTCTTTTCTCATTTCACTTCGCTTGTTCCCGCAACCTCAAACCCGCCCGACGCGCTTGGCGCCGGCCGGGGTGGGCCCCAACTCGGGAATGCGCAAAGCGAACCCGTTGGGATAGCGCAGATCCACATATTCGATACGACGATTCAGTCTCGCCAGGGTGCGCGGATAGACTTCAACGAAACGCCCGACACGTTGCAGCACGGGGTCTTTTTCGCTGTCGCGGCCCAGTTGCAGTGTCAATCCGTTGGAGAGCCGCAATTGCCACGCATGGCGTTGTGTCAGCAGTACCTGTACCGGAGCCAGGCCCAAGGGTGCAAACTGCTCGAGCAGCTTCGCATAACGCCCGGTCACTTCACGTTCGGTACCGGGTGGGCCGCTCAGCGACGGCAAGTTACCGTCCAGGACGGCGCTGAATATTTCGCCATGCACGCTAACCAGCTGCCCCTGCGCAACCTCACCCCAGCGCGCAAGCGGCACGTGTTCCTCGACGCGCACTTCGATGCGATCGGGCCATAACCTGCGGACTTCGGCGCGCCGCACCCACGGAACCGTTTCAAAGGCCGCGCGTACGCCATCGAGATCGACAGTGAAGAAGGTGCCGCTCACCTTCCCCTGGAGAACATCCACCACGTCGTCGCGGGCCACATGGACCAATCCGCCGCTCACCTCCAGCGTGCGCAAGGGAAACAGGGGCGAATTCACCATCATCCTGCCCGCCGCGTACAGCACGAGCACCGCCGCGAGGGCAAAAAGCCGGTTCGCGATCGTATTGAGCAGGCGCGGGTTATCCCACACAGCCGCCTCCTGTCGAAACGCTTCCCGCAACCTTGCCAATGCGCGCCGATTCCAGGATCTTGACGCACAGATCCTCGAACGACATACCTGCATGGCGCGCGGCCATCGGTACCAGCGAATGGTCTGTCATGCCGGGCGAAGTATTAACCTCGAGGAAGTACGGCTTGCCGGACCGGTCCAGCATCAGGTCAACCCTGCCCCACCCGCTGCATCCCAGTGTGGAAAACGCCAGAAGGACTTCACGGTGCATTGCGGCCTCCGCGTCCGGAGGCAGGCCGCACGGGACAATGTAACGCGTGTCGTCGGCGATGTACTTCGCGTGATAGTCGTAGAATTCTCTTGGCGTTTCCAGGCGGATCAGGGGGAGCGGAATGTCGCCCAGCACCGCTGCGGTCAGTTCAACGCCTTCTATGAATTTCTCGACGATGACCACGGCATCGTAGTTCGCAGCAAGCGCATAGGCCTCCGCCAGGTCGCCGGGGCGCGAGACTTTGCTCATCCCGATAGAGGAACCTTCGTTCGCCGGCTTGATCATCAGCGGCAGGCCGAGTCGATTCACGACTCCGGCCAGGTCCGTGTGGCGGCCGAGCAGTTCATAGGGCGGCGTGGGCACGCCGGCAGCGTGCCAGACAAGCTTGGTGCGCCATTTGTCCATCGCCAGCGCACTTGCCATCACACCCGATCCGGTGTACGGGATTCCGAGCAATTCCAGCGCGCCCTGTAGGGTGCCGTCCTCGCCGTAGCGGCCGTGGAGCGCAATGAATACGCGCTCGAACCGCTCCGCAATCAGCTCGTTTATCCCGCGTTCGCCCGGATCGAACGGATGCGCATCCACGCCTTTTCTGCGCAGTGCCGCCAACACCATGCCGCCACTCTTCAGCGAGACGTCGCGCTCGGCGGAGCGCCCCCCGAGGAGCACGCCCACTTTTCCGCCGATTGTTCCGACGGCGCTCATGCCCGCTCACCGATGATGCGAACCTCGGGGACGAGTTCCACGCCGTGCCGGAGCAGCACCTCTGCGCGGATGCGTTCGATCAGTGCCTCGATGTCGGCCGCGCTGCCCGACCCACCCGGGTTCACGATGAAGTTCGCGTGCTTGGTCGATATGGAAGCACCGCCTGCCGATGAACCTTTCAGAGCGCAAGCCTCTATCAGACGGGCCGCGTGATCACCGGGGGGATTGCTGAACACCGATCCGGCGTTGGGAAGGCCCAGCGGCTGCGATGCGATTCGCCGCAACAACAATTCCCTGATGCGCTCGCGCGCCCGAACCGCATCGCCACGACGAAAGCGAAACCATGCGCCGACAAACCACTCATCGCCAGCCGATCTGCGAAGCGAACAATGCCGGTAGCCAATATCGTATTCGGCAGTCCGTCGAATGCGCAGTTCACCCGAACGATCAATAGTGCGCACTTGTTCCACGCAGGTCCAGGTGTCGCTGCCGTAACAACCGGCGTTCATGGCAAGCGCGCCGCCGACCGTGCCCGGAATGCCCGCCAGAAATTCCGCGCCTTCGAATCCGTGTGTGGCGGCGAAGCGCGCCACTTTCGGGCAGGCAATACCGGCGGGCGCGAACACCCGTTCGCCATCGATGCAGGCTGCCGCACTCGTGTCGTGGCACAGCACCACCGTTCCGGCGAACCCGCCGTCCCGAATCAGCAGATTGCTGCCGAGTCCGACAAAGCACACGGGCTCCTCGCTGGGAAGTCGGCGCAGGAATTCCGCCAGGTCGGCCAGATCGGCAGGAATGAAGGCCTGAAGCGCCGCACCGCCAGTGCGCCAGCTCACGTGCCGGCGCATTGGTTCATCGCGCCGAACCTCACCGCGTAGCGCAGGCAAAAGATGGCTCTGGTCGGCCATGTTCATGCGCTGCGCACGGAGGAGGGGGTCCTGCTGCCACGCCCTGGTTTTCCCGGCTTGATCCCGGCAAGCAGCGGCGCCACGGCTCCAATGGAGCCCGCACCCATGGTCACGATCACATCGCCGTCCTGTACGGCTCCGCGAATCGCTTTCGCCATGTCGGTGATGTTCTCTACATAGGTGGCCGCAACGCGCCTGGCGCGGCGTACCGCCTGGTACAGGCTCTTGCCGTCCGCCCCCTGGATGTAGCTTTCACCGGCGGGATAAACGTCTGCAAGCAGCAGTCCATCCGCCGTGGAAAGCACTTCCACGAAATTATCGAACAGGTCACGGGTACGCGAGTAACGGTGAGGCTGGAAAGCGAGCAGCAGGCGCCTGTCCGGAAATGCACCACGGACCGCATCCAGCGTGACGCGCATTTCCGCCGGATGGTGGCCGTAATCATCGATCACGCTCGCGACGCAACCCGCACGGATCGTCACATCGCCCCAGCGCTGCAATCTGCGGCCGACACCCTGGAAGGATTTCAGCGCCGAAACGATCGCCTCGTCCGCGAGCCCGAGTTCCTGCGCCACGCCGATGGCCGCCAGCGCATTGAGCACATTGTGGACACCCGGAAGATTCAGTTCGACATCAAGCCTCGGCTTCTGGCCGCGGCGCAAGAGCTTGGCGCGCCTTTCGACCGTGAAGCGCATGCGTCCGGCAACATGCCGGATGTCGTCGGCCCGGATGTCAGCCTGTTCGCTCCGACCGTAGGTGATGATGCGCCGGCTCACCAGCTGGATGGTGTCTCGTACCGCGGCATCGTCGATGCACACAACCGCAGCCCCGTAGAAGGGCAACCGCTGGAGGAATTCAATGAATGTCCGCTTCAGGCCGGCAAAGTCGTGGTTGTAAGTCTCCATGTGATCGACATCGATGTTGGTCACGACGGAGATGACGGGTTGCAGATGCAGAAACGATGCGTCCGACTCGTCCGCCTCGACTACCAGGTAATCGCCCCGCCCCAGGCGCGCGTGAGAACCGGTGCTGTTGAGCCGTCCGCCGATTACGAATGTCGGATCCTCGCCTGCTTCGGCAAGGACACTTGCCACCAGGCTGGTCGTCGTGGTCTTGCCGTGCGTCCCTGCGATTGCAATGCCCTGCTTGAGACGCATCAGTTCAGCCAGCATCAGTGCCCGGGGCACCAGCGGAATATGATCGCGCCGCGCGGCGGCGATCTCCGGATTGTCATGCTTGATGGCCGTGGATATCACCACCACGTCCGACCCGGCGACATGCCCGGGATTGTGTCCTATCATCACCCGCGCACCCTTCTCCTGCAGGCGCTGCGTCGCCGTGCTGTGGGCGACGTCGGAACCGCTCACCTGATAGCCGAGACCCAGCAGCACCTCGGCGATGCCGCTCATGCCACTACCGCCGATACCGACGAAATGTATGTGTTTTACTTTGTGCTTCATTTCGCCAGCTCTCGACACACATCCGCCACGGCCCGGGTAGCATCTGGGCGCGCCAGAGCGCGCGCCTTATGCGCCATGTCATTGAGCCGTGCCCGATCGAGGCTGCGCAGCATGTCGGCGAGTCGTTCCGGCGTGAGGGCGGATTGCGGCAGCAACAGCGCTGCACCACGGTCGGCGAGAAAGAGCGCATTTTTCGTCTGGTGATCGTCGACCGCTCGAGGGAACGGAACGAGGATGCTTGCAACACCGGCAGCGGCCAGTTCCGCAATGGTGATCGCGCCCGCACGGCAGATCACGAGATCTGCATCTGCATACGCTGACGCCATGTTTTCTATGAAGGCGACCGCCGTGGCGCTGACGCCGGCGGCCTGGTAGGCGCGCTTGAGTGCTTCCGTATGGCCGAGCCCCGACTGGTGAGTGACCTGCGGCCGTTCTCCTGCCGGCAGCAGGGCAAGAGCCCTTGGCACGGCCTCGTTAAGCGCTTGTGCGCCGAGACTGCCACCCACGACCATCACACGCAGCGGCCCGCTGCGCGCTGCGTAGCGCGCGGCCGGATGATCGAGAGCCGCAATGTCCTCCCGCACCGGGTTGCCGGTGACCGTGGCATTGGAGAGTGCCCCCGGAAATCCCGCCAGCACGCGATCAGCCAGATGGGCCAGCACCCTGCTGGTCATGCCTGCGATCGAATTTTGCTCATGTATGACGAGAGGCCTGCAGAGCAGGGAAGCCATCATTCCGCCGGGGAACGCTCCATAACCGCCCATGCCCAGCACCACGTCGGGCCGCAGCGCAAGCAACGCGCGCAGGCTTTGCCGGAATGCCACGAGCAGCCGAAGCGGGAGCAACGCGACAGTGGCGAGACCTTTGCCGCGCACGCCAGAGAAAGTTACCCATGCCATCTCGTAGCCGCGCTCCGGCACCAACCGCGCCTCCATGCCGGAGGGGGATCCCATCCACACCACCCGCCAGCCCGCCTCACGCAGCCGATCGGCCACGGCCAGACCAGGAAATATGTGCCCGCCTGTTCCACCTGCCATGATCATGATTGTTTTTGCCATGTGTTCATCAGGCAGGCTGCCCGCGCATCAACTGCCTGTTCTCCCAGTCGATGCGGAGCAGAATCGCGAGCGCGACACAATTGGCGAGAATGCCACTACCGCCGAAACTCATCAGCGGCAAAGTTAATCCCTTGGTCGGCAGCACGCCGAGATTGACCCCGGCGTTGATCAGCGTCTGAACGGCGATCCAGACGCCAATGCCCTGCGCGACCAGAGCGGAGAACGGCCGCTCCAGTGTTACCGCCTGGCGTCCTATGGAAAAAGCACGCAGTACCAGCCATGCAAACATGGCGATTACGGCAAACACTCCGATAAAACCAAGTTCCTCGCCAATCACCGCGAGCAGGAAATCGGTGTGTGCTTCCGGCAGATAGAGCAGCTTCTCGACGCTCGCTCCCAGACCTACGCCCAGCCACTCCCCGCGTCCAAAGGCAATCAGCGCGTGCGACAGCTGGTATCCCTTGCCGTATGGATCCGCCCACGGATCCATGAAACCGAAGATGCGCTGCATGCGATACGGAGATGACAGCACCAGACCGGCGAAACCGATCGCGAGCAGCAACATCAGACCAGCGAACCACTTCGCATTCATCCCGCCGAGAAACAGCACCGTCATTGCGATGCAGGTGATGACTACAAACGCGCCGAAATCGGGCTCGCGCAACAGCAACCAGCCCACCACCATCATCACGCCCAGCATCGGAAGCAGCCCGCGCTTGAAACTGTGCATCAATGCGGATTTCCGGGCCGTGTAATCCGCCGCGTAGAGCACGGCAAAGAGCTTCATGAATTCCGATGGCTGCAAGGTGAGGAGCGGCAGGGCAAGCCAGCGCCGCGCGCCGTTCACCTCTCGACCCACACCGGGGATGAGAACCAGAATCAGAAGACCCACGCCAAGCAGAAACAACGGCGGCGCCGCTTGTTGCCAGATACGCATCGGCACCTGGAAGACCAGCATGGCAGCCAACAGGCTTACCGCGATGAACAGTGCCTGGCGCGACAGGAAATACGTCATGCGGCCCCCGGTAAACCGGCTCACTTCGGCCATTGCAATCGAGGAGGAATACACCATGACCACGCCCAGCACCAACAACAACAAACTCGCCCACAGGACGCTCGCATCGTATTCCGCGACCGGACTGCGGCCGGGACTAATGCGCCCGAGCATGTGCCAGCCTCCCGACCGCTTCGCGAAACACCTCGCCGCGATGCCGGTAATTCCTGAACATGTCGAAACTGGCGCAGGCAGGCGACAGCAGTACCGTGTCTCCCGCATGGGCATGGGCCGCCGCCATGGATACCGCATCCGCCATACTGGCGGCCGTGGCGAGCGGCACGCCGGTGCACCTGATCGAACGCTCGATCAATCCGGCATCGCGACCGATCAGTACCACGGCGCGGGCGGCCGACGCGACCACTGCTGCCAGCGGCGAAAAATCCTGCCCCTTCCCTTCACCGCCCGCGATCAGCACGATCTGCGATCCGCGCCCGGAAAATCCCGCCAGCGCGGCCACGGTGGATCCAACATTGGTTCCCTTGGAGTCGTCGAAATAGCGCACCCCGTTCACCTCGGCGACGAACTCCATGCGGTGGGGCAGTCCGCGGAACGCCTTGAGTGCTTCCAGCAGCGGTGCATGCGGCAGGCCGATCGCCCGGCACAGAGCCAGCGCCGCCAGTGCATTGGCAGCGTTGTGCATGCCGGCAATCTGCAGGGCGCCGGCGGGTATGAGCGGACGTCTGCCCTCTGCGAGCCACGGTTCGCCCTGAACATCTATGACGCCGAAGTCGCTTTCGTGAGCGGGCGAATCCAAGCCAAAGGTCATCACCCTGCGCCCTGCGATAGCCATGGCGATGCTGCTCGGATCGCCACGATTCAGCACCTGCACGGCTTGTCCGGAGAAGATCCGCGCCTTTGCCGCAATATAGTCATTCATCGCGGCATAACGATCGCGATGGTCTTCTGAAATGTTCAGCATCGCTGCGGCAGCCGGTGCGAGCGAACTGGTTGACTCGAGCTGGTAACTCGACAACTCAAGCACCCAGGCTTGCGGCATTCGCCGCTCGAGTTCGCGCCGCGCCAGCGCATCCAGCACGGCCGGGCCGATGTTCCCGGCAATTTCGCAATCGAGTCCTGCGGCCCGGCACATGGCGCCTGTCAGGGCAGTGACAGTGGATTTTCCGTTGGTGCCGGTAATGGCAATGACTTGGGCCGCACCGGCAGTTGCACTGCCTCCCAGAGCTTGGGCAAACAATTCGATGTCACCGCATACGGGTATGCCGCGCGATATGGCGCGCCGCACCGCGGCGTCTTCCCGAGGTACGCCTGGACTGATCGCAACCAGCTCCGCGCCCTCGAAAGCGCTGTCGCGTGCGCTTCCCAGATGGAGTTCGAGAGCCGGCAGCGCAGCGCGCAGCGCCTTCAGGTTGGGCGGCGCCGCGCGGCTGTCGGCAACCCGCACGCGGGCACCGCGTCCGCCCAGCCATTTGGCCATCGACAAGCCGGTTTCTCCCAGTCCCAGCACCAGCACGTTTCTACCCTCGAGGTTCATCTGAGTTTCAGCGTGGAAAGCCCGAAAAGCACCAGCATCATGGAGATGATCCAGAAACGGACCACGACCTGCGATTCCTTCCAGCCGGACAATTCGTAATGGTGGTGCAGGGGTGCCATGCGGAAGATGCGCTTGCCGCCGCTCAGCTTGAAATAAATGACCTGCATCATTACGGACAGTGTTTCGGCGACAAACACGCCGCCCATGATGAGAAGCACAATTTCCTGGCGCACTATCACCGCAACGGTACCAAGGGCAGCGCCCAGCGCCAGCGCGCCCACGTCGCCCATGAATACTTCAGCCGGATAAGTGTTGAACCAGAGAAAGCCGAGCCCCGCTCCGGCGAGCGCGCCGCAAAACACTGTCAATTCGCCGGCGCCAGGAATGAAGGGCAAAATCAGGTACTTCGAGTAAACGGCATTGCCTGCGACGTAGGCAAAAATTCCAAGCGCGCCCGCCACCATCACCGCAGGCATGATCGCCAGGCCATCCAGTCCGTCCGTCAGGTTGACGGCATTGGAGGTGCCGACAATCACGAAATAGGTGAGTGTGATGAATCCAAATACACCCAACGGGTAGGCCATGTTCTTGAAGAACGGCACTATCAGGTCGGCCTTGGGCGGCAGGTTCATCTCGAACCCGCTCGCCACCCAGCCCAGGAACAGGTCAAGTATCTGCGCGTTGGCCGGCACCGATACGGCAAACGCGAGGTATACGGCGGCGATAAATCCGATGATCGACTGCCAGAGGAATTTTGCACGCGCCGGCAGCCCCTTGGGGTTGCGGTGCACTACCTTGCGATAGTCGTCTACCCAGCCGATCGCGCCGAATCCGAACGTGACAACCAGCACAATCCAGATGAAGCGGTTCGACAGGTCGGCCCACAGCAGCGTCGTGACCAGTATCGAAATTAGCACCAGCGCGCCGCCCATGGTGGGCGTGCCCGCCTTGGTAAGGTGAGATCTCGGGCCGTCGTCGCGCACTGACTGGCCGATCTTGTAGGAGGCGAGTTTGCGTATCACCAGTGGCCCGGCAACGAGCGAGATCGCGAGCGAAGTGAGGCAGGCAAGCACGGCCCGCAGCGTGATGTAGCTGAAGACATTGAAGGTCCGAACCTCCTGGGACAGCCATTGCGCCAGCGCTAGAAGCATCTCGCAACCTCCATTAAGCGAGCTCCACCAGCGCGCCTACCACGCGCTCCATGCGCATGAACCGCGAACCTTTGACCAGGATCGCGCCCTGTTTGATCGGATTTTCGGCGAGGTCCTTGAGGAGTTCATCCATCGCCGCGTACCAGACGCCGCCGCCCTGCCTCGCTTCCGCGAATGCCGCGAATGCATACGCGGCGAAACTCCCAAGAGCCATCAACCCTTCGATGCCCGCGTCGGCGGCGAGACGTCCGACTTCCCGATGGAACATTTCGCCTTGCGTGCCAACTTCACCCATGTCCCCCAGGATCAGCGTGCGGCGTCCTTTCATGCGCGCGAGCACGTCTATGGCCGCGCGCACGGAATCGGGATTGGCGTTGTAGCTGTCGTCGATTACGGTCGCGCCGTGCCGGCCCCGCTTCAGTTGCAGCCGCCCTTTTACAGCACGGAACTGCCCAAGCCCGTACGCTACCGACCTCAATGACGCACCGGCAGCGGTGGCGGCCGCTGCGGCTGCCACCGCGTTACGCACGTTGTGCACCCCGCCCAGATCGAGGCGGAACGTGATGTCTCCCTCCGGCGCGTGCAGATGAATGTTGCTGGCGAATCCGGCGGACTCGTAGCCGGCGGAAAAACGGGCAGGATTATCGATGCCGAAATCGCGAATCTCCACGCCCCGTTCTCCGGCGTCAGGGATTGGCGAGGCATTTCTGCCGCAAGGCGACGTGCCGTTTTTCCGCGCCAGCATGGCGCAACGGCCGCGCCAGAAGTCTGCGTGCTCGTCGTCGGCGTTGATCACGGCCACGCCGCACGGGGGCAGAGCAGCGAATGCGGCAGCATGTTCGACAGCAACATCCTCCACGCTGTTCATGAATTCCTGGTGCTCGCGCTGCGCGTTGTTCACCAGCACAATGGTCGGTTGCGCAATTGCGGCAAGTTGCGCCGTCTCGCCGGGATGATTGATGCCAAGCTCGACCACGGCCGCGCGATGCGTGTCGCGCAGCTTCAACAGTGTCAGGGGCAGCCCGACGTCATTGTTGAGGTTGCCCTCCGTGGCAAGACTGCACCCGGCGCCGAATTCAGCGGCAAGAATCGCTTCGATCATCCCTTTTACCGTGGTCTTGCCGTTGGACCCGGCCACCAGAATGAGGGGCAGGGAAAAGCGCGCGCGCCATGCGCCTGCGAGCTGACCCAATCCGCGCCTGGTGTCCTTCACGACGAGGCATGGCAGCGCGCCGGTAGCCTGCATCGCGCCCGTATCCTCTGCTACCGCCTTTTCATCTATCAGAGCGGCAACTGCGCCGAGATCACGCGCCGTGCCCATGAATTCATGACCATTGAAGCGCTCGCCGCGCAGCGCCACGAACAGCGCTCCCGGTGCAAGGGTGCGCGTATCGCTGGATACCGAGCAAAAACGCACGTCCGCGCCGATTGCACGGGCGGCGATCGCGCGCGCTGCCTCGTGGGTGCCCATCATGCAATCCGCCTTGCCAGCGATTGTTCGGCAGCCGACAAATCGGACCATGGGATGCGTACTCCGCCAGCCTCCTGGTAGGTCTCGTGTCCTTTTCCTGCAATCAGGACCACATCGCCCGGGGCGGCCGCCAGGATGGCGTCGCGCACGGCACGCGACCGGTCAGGCTCGAGTTTTGGCGCGGCTGCGCCGCCGGCGCCGTGACGGGTACCTTCGAGAATATCGGCGATGATGGCGAGCGGATCTTCCCCCCGCGGATTGTCGCTGGTCAGCACAACACCATCGGCGTGCCGCTGTGCCACCGCTCCCATAAGGGGTCGCTTGCCGCGGTCGCGTTCGCCGCCACAGCCGAATACCACCGCCAGGCGGCCGTTGTTTGCCCGCGCGATTTCTTTCAACGCCACCAGCGCCTGTTCCAGCGCATCCGGCGTGTGCGCATAATCGACCACGATCAGCGGCTGATTGCCTCCGCCAATTCGCTGGAGACGCCCTGATACGCTCTGAAGCAGTGACAGTGCCTCCATGCATTTCTCGAATGGCACGCCCGACACCAGCATCGTTGCCAGAGCACCGAGCAAATTCGACACATTGAAACGTCCCAGCAGGGCACTTTCTATCCGACCTGCTCCCCATGAGCTTTGCACGTTGAACGCGATGCCACGCTGCGACGTTTCGACCCCGTGCGCCTCCACATAACACTCGAGCCCTGATCGCGCAGCGACGCTCTCGAAACAGCTGTAGCCGGTACGACTGACGCTTCCACCCGACAGCATGCGGGCAATCTGCACACCCTGCACGTCGTCGAGATTCAACACCGCGTGGCCGAGGTCGGGGATCTCGAACAGCCTCTGCTTGGCGCGCGCGTAGTGTTGCATGTCGCCGTGATAATCGAGGTGGTCGCGAGACAGATTTGTGAACGTCGCCACGCCGAATTTCACGCCGTCGACCCGCCCCTGGTCCAGACCTATGGACGACACTTCCAGGGCGACGCCCTGTGCGCCCGCATCCCGCAACCCCGCGAGCGTGCGCTGCAGGTGCACCGCATCCGGCGTAGTGTTCTGCGCAGGTTCTAGCGAGTCAGCCCGAGCGCTGCCCACTACCTGCGGAAAACCGCTGCCCAGAGTGCCTATCACTGCGGTACGCGCACCGCAACGGCTGCACGCCTGGGAAAGCCACTGAGTGGTCGAGGTCTTGCCGTTGGTGCCTGTGACACCCATGATCCACAGCTTCTCGGAAGGGCGGCCATATACTTCACTTGCCAGCGGCCCCGCTGCGAGGCGCAGGCCCTCGACGGGAACGTTCGGCACGCGCCAATTCTCGTTCCATTCGAATCCTCCCTGTTCCCACAATACGCCCGCCGCTCCTCGTTCGATTGCATCGGCGATGAAACTGCGGCCGTCGGACGCGCTACCCGGGTACGCGAGAAACACATCCCCCCGTTGCACCCGGCGGCTGTCGGTTTCGAGCTGACTCACGCGCATTCCCTGCTGCGCGAGACGCTCCAGAACGGCTTTATTGTTGTCGCCCACGCCTATACCGATTCCTTCACTTCCTCGCCCTTGGGCGGGAGCACGATGGGCTGCATTGGCGCGTCGGTGGGAATGCCGAGCAATCGCAGCGCGCCGGCCATCACCTGCGCGAAGACCGGCGCCGCAACGGCGCCGCCGTAATACTGGCCGCTGGATGGCTCATCTATCATCACTGCTATGACGAGTCGCGGATTCGACGCCGGGGCGAAACCGACAAAAGATGACACGTACTTGTTCGCTGCGTAGCCGCCGCCCTCCAGCTTGTGCGCGGTCCCGGTCTTGCCGGCTACCCTGTACCCCATGATCTGTGCGCGGGGCGCAGTGCCACCGGGGCCTACGGCTAGCTCCAGCATGCGGCGCACGGCCCGCGCGGTCTGCGCCGACATCACCTCACGCGCCACGGGAGGAGCGCTGGTTTTAACGAGCGACAGCGGCACTAGCTCGCCGTCCCGCGCGAACACGCTGTAGGCGCGCACCAGCTGGATCAGCGAGAGCGAAATGCCGTGCCCGTATGACATGGTGGCCTGCTCTATCGGCCGCCAGCTGCGAAAGGGGCGAACCTTGCCATTCGCCTCTCCGGGAAAACCCAGACTTGGCGCCGTGCCAAGACCGATGTTATGAAACATCCTCCACATGGATTCGGATGGCAACCCCAGCGCGATCTTCGCCGCTCCGACGTTCGAGGATTTCTGTATTACCTGGCTCACGCTCAGCATTCCGGAGCGGTGCGCATCGCGTATCGTCGCCGGCCCAATGGTCAGGCTCCCGGGAGCGGTATCGATCATCGAGTCGGGTGTGACATTGCCGTACTCCAGTGCGGTGGCGACCGTAAAGGGCTTCAGGGTCGAGCCTGGCTCGAAGAGGTCGGTGACCGCGCGGTTGCGCAACTGCGCACCCGAAAGGCGCGTGCGGTTGTTCGGGTTGTAAGTAGGCAGATTGCTCAGCGCCAGCACTTCACCAGTCGATACATCTATCACCACGATGCCTCCGGCGATCGCTTTGTACTGCTCGATCGCCGCCTTCAACTGCACGAATGCGAGGCTCTGTATCTTGGCATCGATCGCGAGCGCAAGGTCCTGTCCTTCATGCGCGGCGCGTATCGATTCGACGTCTTCTACAATCTGGCCCAGGCGGTCGCGGATCACGCGTCGGCTCCCCGCCGTGCCTGCGAGGTGTTTCTGAAAAGCGAGCTCGATGCCCTCCTGGCCAAAGTCGTCGGCGCCCGTAAATCCGAGTACATGCGCCATCACTTCGCCGCCGGGGTAATAACGCCGGTATTCACGATTCTGGAACAGTCCCGGAATACGCATTTCTGCAATCCGGTCGGCCAATTCCGGCGGAATCTGCCGCTTGATGTAGACAAATTCACGATTACTCTCGGCCAGCCGCCTGGCAATTTCCCTCGGCGGAATTTCGAGCAGTGCGCCCAACCGGTCCAGCTGCTGCGCATCCAGCTTCACCTCGCCGGGAATTGCCCAGATGGATTTGACCGGGGTGCTGATCGCCAGCAACTCGCCGTTGCGATCGGTAATACGCCCACGATTGGCGCTTACTTCGATCACCCGACTGTAACGGGACTCGCCCTTGGCCTGCAGAAAATTGTGATTCCATCCCTGGAGATAGGCGGCGCGACCCGCCAGACCGAAGAAGGCGCAGATGATCCCGAGCAGCAACAGCCGGGACCGCCACAGCGGCAATCTCAATTCGAGCACCGGGCTGCTGGCAAATTTCATTGCCGCCCCCCATTGCCTTGAGGTTGCACAATTTCGCTGCGCAATACGATTTCAGTCCGTTTCGCTTCGAGGCTCCCCATTTTCAGCGACCGGATGGCAATCTGTTCCACGCGTGCATGCATCGCCCAGGTGCTGCTCTCCAACTGCAACTGGCCGTATTCCACTTCGAGGCTTCTGGCCCGTTCTTGCTCGTTTTCAAGTTCGCCGAACAGCTTGCGCGCCTGGTGTTGCGAGGTCACCAAACCCAGTGAGCAGGCGGCAAGAATCGCGAGCAGTGCAATGCTGAGGTACGTCACGCCTGCCTCCCTTGCGGGAGCCAACGGCGAAACGGCGGAAGTGCGTGCTCATTCGTGAATTGCAATCCGTGCCAGCTTGCGCAGAAGCAAAGACACGTCATGGCAGTCGCTCCGCCACCCTCAGGATGGCACTGCGGGCGCGAGGATTGGCGTGTACTTCGGCTGGTCCCGGACGCACCGGCTTGGATACAATTCTCAGACGGGGCGGTGGCAATTCCGCGGCACGCACTGGCAGACGCTCCGGCATGACACCCGGACCAGCGGCGTCGCGCATGAACCGCTTTACAATCCGGTCCTCAAGGGAGTGAAAGCTGATCACGGTCAGCCTGCCGCCGGGCACTAGCAAAGCGACCGCCTGAGGAAGCGCTAACGACAATTCCTCAAGCTCCTTATTGATGTAAATCCGTATAGCCTGAAACGTCCGTGTCGACGGATCCTTGCCTGGCTCACGCGTCCGGACGGCCGAACCCACGATATCGGCAAGCTGCCGGGTACGGGTGATAGGCCCTCTCTCCCGAGCAGCAACAATCGCCTTTGCAATCTGTTTAGCAAACCGTTCTTCCCCATAGCCGCGTATCACCTCCCCGATTTCCTGCTCACCGGCGTTAGCCAACCAATCAGCTGCGGTCATGCCCTGCGTCTGGTCCATGCGCATGTCCAAGGGACCGTCGACACGGAAAGTGAAACCACGCTCGGATTCGTCCAGTTGCGGCGACGACATGCCCAAGTCCATCAGTATCCCGTTCACCACGCCACTCAATGCACCGCTCACCGCTGCGGCCCCCGGTCCGAGTCCCCGCTCCGACAGCGCCTGCGCCAACGTTCCGAAGTGCCCGTGTATCAAAGTGAACCGCGCGTCTTTGATCGTTGCCCCTGCCTCGATTGCCTGCCTGTCGCGATCCATCGCGAACAGCCGCCCTGAAGGGCCGAGTCGCTCCAGTATCAGCCTGCTGTGCCCGCCACGCCCGAACGTCGCATCGACGTAGATCCCGTCACGCGCCAGGGCCAGTCCGGCGAGGGCTTCATGCAGCAGTACGGGAGAATGCGCACGTGCGTTCACAGCGAAAAATCTTCAGCGCCAGGCGGCGGACCGGACCCGACCTGGCCGCGCGCGCTGGCAAGTTTTTCTTCCCACCCCGCGCCATCCCAGATCTCGAAGTGGCTGCCCTGGCCAACCAGCATCACATCTTTCTGCAAGTTGCCGAACTTGCGCAGTGCGGGCGAAACGAGCATGCGCCCTTGCGCATCCAGTTCAATTTCTTCAGCGAAGCCCACCAGCAGGCGTTGCCACCAGCGGGACCGTTCGTCAAAACTGGGGAGTGCCTGGATGCGTGCGCCGATCGGCTCCCAGGCAAGGCGGGGATACAGCAGGACACAGCCGTCCGGATGCGCCGTTAGAACCACAGCGCCGCTCGATTGCAACGCATCGCGATGCCGGGTGGGCACGGCAAGCCTGCCTTTGGCGTCAATACTGAGCTGTGTGGCCCCTTGGAACACAAATTCTCCCTTGTGGCGGGTGGGTATTATTACCCACAGTTTCCCACCAAAAGCTACTTATCCCCACTTTAGATCAATCTAAACCAGGGGTCAAGGTCGAATTTCGTGAATTTTTCGCGTGGGGACAGGGACTTAAGGAAGATTTGTTAACGGCAACGGAGACACCATTATATCCTAGAAAAAGTAAGGACATACCATGGATATTGAATGTGAATTGTCAGTTTGGGGAACCCTTTACCCGGCATGCCTGATTCCTGCACGCATCCCCGTAGATTGCCCAGCGCACCGTTTCGCAGAGCGCTGCGCGACACGCCGGGCGCATACGCGCCTAGTGAAGGTGTTTCTTGCCAGTGGAACGGGCGGTGCGACCTTGAATCCGACCCGGCTCCAGTGCCGGCGCGCCGCTGTCGGCCCAACGACGAACGTATAACTGATCGACGAGTGCAACCACCTCGCCAACTTCGACTTCGGAAAACTGCCGCGACAACAGTGCCGCGACGTCATCGGCCATGCGTCTGCGCTGCATTTCCTGAATGGACTCGACGCTGGGCCCCACAAAAACCCAGCCGTGCTCGTCCTGCCCCTCTTCCTGGTAGTAGCTCACTTCAATAGCAGTGGCCTCATCCGAATAGGGCGACAGCGCGACAAAAGCCGCTTCCAGGGAATTCTGGAAATTGCGGCCAACCCAACCGGTCCAGCAGATGTCGAGTGCGCGCCGCCGGCGATCGAGAACGATGCCCGGTTCATCTTCGTGCGCGCTGCGCGCTTCTCCGAGATTCTCCACATCGACGTAGTCGAGCCACGGCCGCAAGGCCTGTTCTATATCGGCGCTGGATGCGCCGCTCTTCAGCGGGATCGTGCCGTGCACGTGTACTTCCGTATGCATGAATTCTCCTGATTGTCTCGGTCCCGGATTCAGACTCTTTCTATTACTAGCGCGATGCCTTGCCCGACGCCGATGCACATGGTGCACAGCGCATATCGTCCCTTGATCGCGTGCAATTGATACATTGCCGTCATCACCAATCGCGCTCCGGAGGCCCCCAGCGGATGGCCGATGGCGATTGCGCCGCCGTTCGGATTTACATGCGGCGCATCGTCCGGAAGACCCAGATCGCGCGTGACCGCGAGCCCTTGTGCAGCAAATGCTTCATTCAATTCTATGACGTCCATCTGACCGATCTTGAGTCCGGCCTGATCCAGCACCTTCTTGCTGGCGGGCGCGGGACCGAAACCCATGATGCGAGGCGCGACACCGGCAGTGCTCATTGCCAGAATGCGCGCCCTGGGCGTGAGGCCATGTTTCTTCGCTGCTGCCGGGGAAGCGAGCAACATCGCAGAGGCGCCGTCGTTCACGCCAGAGGCATTGCCTGCGGTCACAGTGCCGCCTTCCCTGACCACACCCTTCAGCTTCGCAAGCCCCTCCATGGTCGTGTCAACTCTGGGATGCTCGTCGGTATCGACGATTTTCTGGTCGCCCTTTTTCTGCGCAATCCTGACCGGCGCAATTTCCGACTTGAAAAACCCGGACGCATGCGCCGCCGCCCAGCGCTGCTGGCTGCGCAGCGCAAAACCGTCCTGGGCAGCACGACTGATCTTGAATTCATCGGCAACGTTTTCCGCGGTTTCGGGCATCGAATCGATGCCGAATTTCGTCTTCATCAGCGGGTTGACGAAGCGCCAGCCTATGGTAGTGTCTTCGATCCTGGTGCTGCGCGAAAATGCAGTCTCGGCCTTCGGTATAACGAAAGGCGCACGCGACATGCTCTCAACGCCGCCCGCGATCATCAGCGCGGCTTCGCCGCTCTTGATTGCCCGGGCTGCAGTGCCGGCGGCGTCCATGCTGGAGCCGCACAATCGATTTATCGTTGCGCCCGGCACGGAATCGGGAAGACCGGCAAGCAGCAGCGCCATCCGTGCCACATTGCGGTTGTCCTCACCTGCCTGATTGACACAGCCATACAGCACGTCGTCCAGCGCGCCCCAATCCACACCCCGATTGCGCTCCATGAGCGCTCGTATGGGCAGCGTTGCCAGATCGTCGGTGCGAATTCCGGAGAGCGCGCCGCCGTAACGGCCAAAAGGCGTGCGGATGGCATCGCAGATGAAAACTTCGCTCATGACAGGACAGATCCTTCGGTAAATTGACAGTCTTCCGGAGGATACTCCAGAATCCACGATCGGTAAGTGTTCGCCGGCGCATGCATGACCCGCGGCGAGCGTGTTGGAAACAACGCATTTTTTGGCAGAGATTCCCTCAATTCCACTCGCGGCCGGCGTCTGCTTCAAGACCAAGACTGCCCGGCGCGCGGATGAAACACCCCTGGAGAAACACCGTGACCCTCGACGATGCAGCGCTGGATCTTCTTTTTCGTTCGGCCCGCAGCCAGAATGCCTGGCTGGACAGGCCAGTCAGCGACGCGCAACTGCGCGCGCTCTACGACATCCTGAAATGGGGTCCGACCACCGGAAACTCTTCACCCGCGCGTATTCTGTTTCTGCGCACGCAAGCGGAGAAAGATAAGTTGAAACCGGCTCTGGTTCCGTCCAATATCGACAAGACGCTGACCGCGCCCGTTGTAGCGATCATCGGGCATGACCTGACGTTCTATGAATGGCTGCCCAGGCTCTACCCTGTGAGCCCGAAAATGCGCGACATTTACGCGGCACCCGACAGGAAAGCGCTGGCCGAAACGACGGCGCTGCGGAACGGTTCACTGCAGGGCGCGTACCTCATTATTGCGGCGCGAGCGCTCGGACTCGATTGCGGACCGATGTCGGGCTTCGACAACGACAAGGTGGACGAGGCATTTTTCAAAGACACGCAGGTTCGGTCGAATTTCCTGTGCGGCCTTGGCTATGGCGACCCCGCCAAGTTGAAATCACGCGGACCGAAATTGTCTTTCGACGAAGCCTGCAAGCTGTTGTGATTCAATGCAGCACCGGCAGGAACCGCGCGGCGGCATGCAAGACTTGCTACGGCTTGTTTGCGGCACCACGCATCACGCTGCCTAGCGCGACAAACTCTTCACGGATGTACGCATCAAAGCGCTCGGGCGTCATCGGCATCGGCTCGGCGCCGATTTTCGACAAGCGTTCGGAGACGTCCGGTTGCTGCAGCGCCCGTGCCGTTTCCGCGTTCAGCTTCGCGATGATGTCCCGGGGTGTTTTTGACGGGGCCAGCAGGCCGATCCAGAAGTTGAATTCGAACCCCGGTACACCGGCTTCCGCCACCGTCGGAACGTCGGGCAATGCCGGAACCCGGCGCGCCGTACTCACGCCGATCGCGCGCATCCTGCCGTCCCGAATGGAGGGAATGGACGCCACGATCGGCGTGAACATGAAATCGACCCGGCCCGAGATCGTTTCGGCAATGGTCTCGGGCGTGCCCTTGAAGGGGATGTGGACGACGTCGATGCCGGTGGCAGCACGGAATTTCTCGGTGTTGACGTGGGTGGCGCTTCCAATACCCGCCGATGCAAAATTGAGCTTGCCGGGTGCCGCCCTGGCTGTGGCCACAAGGTCCCGCACCGACTTGATCGGACTCGCCGACGCGACGACCAGCACACTCGGAATGTTGCCCAGGGGAATGACGCCGGCAAAATCGCCTATGGTGTCGTAGGCAATATCCTTGTAGAGCGCGGGGTTCACCACATGACCCGCCGAAACCACCAGCAGCGTATATCCATCCGGAGTGCTCTTCGCCACCACGCCCGCGCCAATAGTCCCGCCTGCGCCCGCGCGGTTTTCAACCAGCACCGGCTGGCCCCAGCCGGCCGACAATTTCTCGCCCACGGTGCGCGCCATGATGTCGGTTGCGCTACCCGGGGTGAAGGGCACGATGATACGGACTGGCTTGTGGGGATAGGACTGGCCATGGCCGGTCATAGGCATTACCAGTGACAGCAGCGACACAACAAGCGCCAGCGCGCAGTCACGCGCGCAAATCTTGCCTTCCGCCGCTCTGGATGGGATGCCATCGAGACTATTTCGCATGCATATTTCCCCGTGTCTGTGGGGCGTGACAGACCACAAACTGCCGCGTCCTGTTCTCAGCTCAATCCGTCGCTCACCGGAACGTTCTCCGGCTTCAGTTCGATACCCGAGGCACGCGCCTGCTGGACAATGAGCATCGCAAAATCCTCCTCCGACAATCCGCTTCCCATCATTGACTGGATGAGATCCCGGGTGATGGATGCAAGCGGCATGGGCACTTCGAACTTGCGGCCGGCCTCCAGCCCGAGATCGAGATCCTTGCGCAACAGATACGGCGTGAACGTGACCTTGAAGTCGAGGTTGACAAGAGCCGGAGTCTTGTACTGGGTGAACATGGAACCCATCACGCTCTGGTTCATGAATTCGAGAAAGGCGTGCCGCGGCACACCCGCCTTCTGGGCGAGGATGGTGATTTCGGCGAGCGACTGGATCACCACGCCGAGGAATACGTTGTGGCAGATCTTGACGATGCGCGCGAGTTCGCCCTCGCCCACGTAACTCGCCGCCGGTGCGATCATCTTGAGCAGCGGCTCGACTTCGTCGAAAGCGGCGCGCGGTCCGGAACAGACAAACGACAGTTTGCCGGCCTTGATTACCTTGGCATTGCCGGAAACGGGTGCGGCGAGCAGCTGCGTGCCGCGCTCCGCAAGAATGGCGCGCAACTCGGCTGAGCCGTCCAGCGAAATCGAGGAGCACTCGACCACGATGCGCGGCGCGGGACCGTGCTTCCCCGCATTGCCCGCGCCGGCCAGCATGCCTTCCGGACCGGCTATCACCTGCCTGACGTCGTCCCAGGTTGACACCATGCAGAACACCACGTCGCAGCCCGCGAGCTCAGTCAATTTCGTGGCAATGCGCGCACCGTGCTTCGCCAGCGGCTCCGCCTTGGCGCGCGTGCGATTCCACACGATGATGTCGCACCCGCCCTTGGCCAGCCGCTGCGCCATTTCGTAACCCATGCGCCCCGCCCCAATCCAGCCTATTTTCAGTTTGTTGCCTGGCATTCCTTGCTCCGCTTGTGGTCACGCTTGTAGTGAATTGAACGCATTGCCCTTTTTGCCGGCGCAGGTGCGTTGTGCACGGATTTGCGCTCCGGGGACCGCCGTCCGTCGTCAGTACGGGTTGGCGATCGGCAGTTCCTGGGCCGGGTACAGCGAAATGATCTGCGGACCTGAAGGAGTCAGGATAACCTCCTCCTCGATGCGCGCAGCCGACACGCCGTCCGTCGCCGGACAATAGGTTTCGACGGCGAAGACCATCCCGGCCTTCAGTTCAATCGGTTCCTTGAATGAATTAAGACGCGATATGAGCGGGCGCTCATGCAAGCCCAATCCCAAGCCATGACAGAAATTCAGCCCAAACGCGTCCATTTCACTCGCAAAGCCCACATCCTGCGCCTTCGGCAGCGCAGCGGCGATCTTGTCGGTGGTAATACCCGGACGCAGCAGATCGATGGCGCGGTCCATCCAGTCGCGGGCCTTCTTGTAGGCGTTGAGCTGCGGTCTGGTCGCGCGTCCGACGGCGAAAGTCCGGTAGTAACAGGTGCGATACCCCATATACGAATGAATGATGTCGAAGAACGCCTGATCGCCGGGCCGGATCAGCCGGTCGGTGAAATTGTGCGGATGCGGGGAGCAGCGTTCGCCCGAGATCGAATTTATCGCCTCGACGCAATCGGATCCCATTTCGTACAGCCGGCCGGTAGCCAGCGCGACAATGTCGTTTTCCCTTACCCCCGGCTTGAGCGCTTCGGCGATGTCCTGATAGACGCCATCCACCATTGCCGCCGCCATATTGAGCAGCGTGAGCTCGTCGATGTTCTTCACTTCGCGAGCGTGCAGCATGACCTGCTGTCCGTCGCGCACGTCGATTCCGAGCTTCTGCAGTTCGAACATCATCGGCGGCTCGACCACGTCCAGGCCGAGGGGCATGTCACCCACGCCCTCGGCATCGAGAATGGCCTTGATCTCCTTCGCGGCGTCGCGAAACAGCGCAATGTCGCCGCCGACCGCACCGCGCAGCCCCAGCAATCCGGCACGGCAGTGATCATTGTGCAGCCAGGGCGCATGCAGGCGGTGGTGCTTGGCCGCCGAGCCGAAATCCCATATGTACGGATCACCGTTTCCGGTCAGCAACGAGTATCGGGTCAGCTTGTCGCGCGCCCATTCGCCAATGACCGTGCTGGTGGTGTAACGAATATTGTGCTGGTCAAACGACAGGAGAGCCCCCAACCCCGAGGGTGCAAGCGCCGCACGCACCCGGGCAAGGCGATAGTCGTGCAACCGCCGGAAATTGATGCGCTCTTCGAAATCCACGTGCATGTGCCCCGGCGCCTGGATCGGGCGACTCCAGTCGTGGCTGGGGTCGATTTCGTCTGGACCGCTGACCCTGGGTTTTCGCTGTTTTCTGCTCGGCAAAGCTATCTCCTTGCTGAATCTCGATGGCGTGGAGGCGCCCATGTCTTGTGTGCGGAAACGACGCCAAAATCGCCTTTGAGCGGATTCTAACGCGCTTCCGTACCTGTCTTATTGCCGGGACACCATGGAACGCATACCTGCCCGCCACCGGTACCCCGATGATCCCCTCGCTTGGATCCCACGTCGGAAACCCTTGTCCGGAGTCGTCGGCCCGATGGACAATGGCCTGCTTGCCGGAATCTTCCGAGGCGAAATTTCGGGTGATCGAATATGCTCTGCCATCATGCGCTTTTGCCAACGCCACGCGGCCTGCCTGCCGCTCATTCTTGCCTGGTCATTACAGGCATGGCGCGCGCGCGATGTCCAGGGATCCGGGTTCACCACGCGCGGCGGCAAGCTCGGGCTGCGCGTCCGGCATCTGGCACCCTGCCGAAGAAATGGCTACACCATCGCCCGGGAAACGGCTTAGCGCCATAATCTCGCCATGTACAAGCAGAACACGAACGACCATCCTCCGATGAGCAAGAGACGAAAAATCCTGGCGATCGATGATGATCCGGCAATAACCGACTATTTGCGCGCCATGCTTGGAGAGCACTACGCACTGGTCGCCACCAACGAACCGGCCGGTGCCATCGACATCGCCCGCGCCGAGCGGCCCGACCTGATCCTGTGCGACGTCGACATGCAGAACCTCGACGGCTACGCCATCTGCCGGCAGATCCGCGCGGAGGAATCGACACGCGACGTCCCCATCATTTTTCTGACGACCAAGACCGAGGCGCGCGACGAAGCACGCGGTCTGGACGCGGGGGCGGTGGATTACATCCACAAACACCTGGACCGGGCCGTGATCGAGGCGCGCGTAAGAACGCATTTGGCCTTGCACGATGCCCAGTACGCGCTTCGCAACCAGAATGCCATCCTTGAAACCAGGGTAGCCGAGCGCACCCGGGAACTGGAGGCGAGCCGCGAAGCGCTGCGCGAAGCGATGCATAACCTGCGAACCACACGGGTCACCAGCGGCGTGTACTGGGTGCAGGTTCCGGAGGCGGGAATCTTCATCCTCTGCGGGAGCCCGGCGGACGTCGTCAAGCACCTCATGTTGCGCGGCCTCATTTCCGACGACACCAAAGAAGGAGTGGCCTGCGAGACCGGACCGAACGTGATACTGCTTTCCGACGTTCTCGTGCAAAACGGCCGGTTCGCCAACCTGGCCGAATTCCCGGTGCTGCAGATGCTCTATCGCCAGGGCTTGATCCTCCCCGGGCACCCAAACAATACCGGCAGGAAGCCGATGATCCTCGGCTCGGAATCGCAGGTGCGAGCACAGCTGAAATACATCCACCGCGGCAACTATGGACTGGCCAGCGTGGAGGAATTGAAGGCTGCCGGTCTTGGCGATGAAGATGCGCGCATACACATGGCGCTCAAGCTCGGTTTCGCCTTCGGCAAGATCCGGGCGAGCGAAGAGTTGCTCGACTATCGTGTCATTGAAAATGATCCGGTCGATATCGCCGGCGGCGTGCGCGTTCGCCGCATTGCCCTCAACCGGTTCGAGTTCAGCTATCGCGGCCGCACCACCGAGGTGGACCTCAACCTGAAACCGGAGGAACGCTACGAAGCGCCCTACGGCCTGGGCCACCATCAGGTCGTTCGGCAGTATTTCGGTGTCATACATTGCGGTGAAGGCGACGGCTGGGATCTGCAGCGCCAGAGCATGGGCAGCATCGTCATGTTCAAGGGACGCTACTACCTGGTGGATGCCGGCCCCAGCATCGTGCACTCGCTGCAGAGCCTGGGCATCGACGTGAGCGAGATCGAAGGCATCTTTCACACCCACGCGCACGACGACCACTTCGCAGGATTGCCGTCGCTGATAGCGTCGGGGCACCGCATCAAGTACTACGCGACGCCGCTGGTGCGCCACTCGGTGATGAAGAAGCTGGCCGCCCTGATGTCAATGGACGAGGCGCTGTTTGCCGACTTTTTCGACGTGCGTGATCTGAAAGTGAACGAATGGAATGACTGCCACGGGCTGGAAGTCATGCCGATCTACTCGCCGCATCCGGTTGAGAACAACATCTTCGTGTTTCGCGTCTGGGACGAAGGCGCGGCCAGGACGTACGCCCACTGGGCCGACATCGCATCGATTGAAGTACTGCGGCGCATGGCGGCTACGCCGGCGGCAATAGAGGTTCTGCCTCCCGATTTCGTCGAGAGCATCCGCGCGCGTTATCTCTTGCCCGTCAACCTGAAGAAGATCGACAGCGGTGGTGGACTGATACACGGTGAGCCGCTGGATTTCTCGGGCGACGACAGCGACAAGCTGGTGCTTGCCCATCGCGCCGGACCATTCACTCGCGAGGAACTGGAAATCGGTTCCCAGGCAAGCTTCGGCGCCATAGACGTGCTTATACCGACAGAACAGGACTACGTGCGCCAGCAGGCATTTCGCTACCTGAGTGAAATATTTCCCGACGCCAGCATGACGCAACTCGACGGCCTGCTGCGTTCGCCTGTGGTTGCATACAACGCCGGCAGCCTGATCCTCAGGCGTGGCTACGAAACCCACCACGTCTACCTGTCGCTGGCCGGGAGCGTTGAGCATAGCCCGGAGGGATTCGACACCTCATTCACCCTGCCGACCGGATCCTTTATCGGCGCCCAGGCGCTGTTCGACGCCGGGCCGCTCGCGGATACGTGGCGTACCGTCTCCTCGGCGCGCCTGCTGCGCATGGACTTGGAGCGCCTGCGTACTTTTCTCTCCGAAGGCGGATGGCTGGAATTGTTGCGCAGCCAGCTGGCCGAATCGGCATTTCTGCAGAGCACCTGGCTTTTCGGCGAACGTGTCACGTTCATCATGCAGGGCCAGCTGGCACGTGCCAGCAAGCAGGTAAAGCTGCGCGCCGGCCAATTTCTGCGCAGCGCCCCCGCCGTGTATCTGGTTCGCACCGGCTCCCTCGATCTGGTGCACAGCAACGGCACCGTATTCGAAACCCTGGGCGCGGGCGGCTTCGCCGGCGAAGAGGTCTGCCTTGGCCGCCACGCGGCGCCGTGGCGCTGCGTGGCGCGCGAGGACACCGAGTTGCTCGCGATCGCGGCAGCGAAACTGCGCACGATCCCGGTGGTGCTGTGGAAGCTCCTGGAGACGCACGACAGGCGGCTACGCTCCACGGAGTTGTATGCGTAAGAACCAGCCTCCTGCGAGCACCGGCCTCTTGCACTCCGGGCCAGACACCACGCGTCAGGGAAACTCGTTGTAGATGATTGGCGTTATTCCGTCACCGAGACCGGACCCGGGATCCGGTGCAGTCGGTGTGGCCGCCGGTGCCTGGTGCGTCAGGGGAAACGCCGTTCAGGCCGCAACGAGATCGTCGGAGCTGTGCAGTGGCAGCCCCGTCAGGAGCCGCAATTCGTCCAGCGCGAGGCCGTCCACCAGGTGGTGAGCCACCAGGCCCCGCGGCGTCACATCGACCACCGCCAGATCGGTGTAGATGCGGCTCACCACCCCGATCCCGGTAAGCGGATAGCTGCACTGCTCCACTATCTTGGATTCCCCGCTCTTGGTCAGGTGCTCCATCATCACCCACACACTCTTCGCGCCTACCGCCAGATCCATTGCGCCGCCAACCGCCGGAATCGCATCCGGTGCACCAGTGTGCCAGTTGGCAAGATCGCCACCGGCTGACACCTGGAAGGCGCCGAGCACGCAGATGTCCAGATGGCCGCCGCGCATCATCGCAAAGGAATCGGCGTGGTGAAAGTAGGCTGCCCCGGGAAGTGCCGTCACCGGCTGCTTGCCGGCGTTGATCAGGTCCCAGTCGATCAGGTCCCTGGCCGGCTCCGGTCCCATTCCGAGAATTCCGTTCTCGCTTTGGAGCAGGATTTCGCGATCAGCGGGAAGGTGGTTCGCCACCAATGTCGGCAGCCCTATGCCGAGGTTGACATAGGCGCCCTCGTGGATATCCGCGGCAACACGCCTCGCGATTTCGTCCCGGGTCAGTCTGCTGTAGGTCATGGAGCCAGGTCCTGATTGTGAATCCGGATAGCGCGTTTCATGCTGCCGCGCCCTGCACGCTCGCCGGCCGCGGCACGCAAACGATGCGCTTCATGTAAATGCCCGGCGTGACCACCGCCTCCGGGTCCAATTGACCGAGCGGCACCGTTTCATTCACCTGGGCCACGGCGCATTTCGCCGCGCTGGCGATGATGGGTCCGAAATTGCGCGCCGTCTTCCGATACACCAGGTTCCCCCAACGGTCCCCCTTGTCCGCCTTTATCAGGCCGAAGTCGGCGTGAATTGGATACTCCAGCACGTAATGGCGACCATTTATCAGCCGCGTTTCCTTGTCCCTGGTCAGCTCCGTGCCATAACCTGTAGGCGTGAAAAATGCGCCTATGCCGGCGCCGGCGGCGCGAATGCGTTCGGCGAGATTTCCCTGCGGCACCAGTTCCAGCTCTATTTTTCCAGCACGGTAGAGTCCGTCGAAAATGTGCGAATCAGTCTGGCGCGGAAACGAACAGATGATCTTGCGCACCCGTCCCGCCTTGAGCAGTGCCGCCAGTCCGGTCTCGCCGTTGCCGGCATTGTTATTGACAATCGTAAGGTCGCGCGCGCCCTGCGCAATCAGCGCGGCTATGAGTTCGGCAGGCTGGCCAGCGCCGCCGAAACCGCCAATCATGACGGTGGCGCCGTCGGGAACGCCGGCAAGTGCTTCCTCTAGCGTTTCGACGATTTTATTAACCATGGTGCCCTGCCTCTTTTCCGGCTCCGCCGGTTGTGCAGGCCATATTGTGCTACCGAAACACACACCACGCGCATCCGCATCAAGACACGCGCATCCGCATCAAGGCGACGCCGAAAGGTGTCAGGGGTCGCCTCTGCGATTGAAGTTTGCCAGCACCGTAAGCATGCTTGCGACTGCGCGCCCGGCGCCAAAGCCTTCCCGGGCCGCGATACTTCCCCGTCCGGCCATCTCTTCGGCCCGGGAGGGCTGCGCGACGAGTTCGCCGACCTTCGATGCCAGATCGTCCGCGGCGCCACGGTAGAAAACGATTTCCTCGCCGTTCCTGAAATGCTCCTCGCACACCTGGTTGGGTGGAGACACGGCCAGCGTGCCCAGCGCCATCGCGGTCAGAATGCGCTCGTTGTAGCCGCGGTAATGCGGCGTGGGGCAAAGGCAGATGCGTGCCTGCTCCAGCAGTTCGCACATTTCACGAAACGTTCTGGCAGAGATCACCTGGCTGCGTGGATGCAGTTCCACGGCGTAGGGAAGCGAACGGGTCAGCAGCGTGACCGGAACATCCCGCAACGCCTCCAGGATGGCGCGGCGTCGGACGTTTTTGATGTAGTGCCATGCGCACGCAAGCAAGGGGCGGTGCCAGCCCGACGACGGATCGAACGCGAGCCCATGGCGCGGAAACACCCGCAAGGCCCACTCCAGCCCTTCGCTGCGCTCGGCGTGCAGGTACGTATCGACTATCTCGCCGAACACCGCGCTGCAGACCGGACCATACGCTTCGCCAAGCGCAAGCGCCTGCCGGTAGTACGCGTCGGGATCGTAGAGGCTGACAGGGTAAAGCACCTCGATCGAGCGATCCGAGAAGCGGGCGGGACGCGCATCCAGTTCGGCGCGTGTGAGCGGAATGAACTCCGGAACGAAGTAGGCACTGGGCGCCGACGCGCGGAACAGACCGGACCAGACGAGGTAGGAGTGGTCGGTGTACAGGCCCACCCGCATACTGCTTGCGAGTTGGTTTGCGTGCTGCATCTCGTTCGCATAGGGCGGATCGGTAAAATGGTCGAGCACCGGTTTTCGAAAATGATCGAACAGCGGCTCGGTAATCCCCTCGCCCGCGCGTTGCCACGCGAGGTTCATCCCGACGCCGTTGAAAGTCACGAAAAAGCCGACCGCGGGATCCGCCAGATGGCGCATCAATTGCGCGGCGCCGGGTTCGGCGACGTTGCACAGCGCCAGTTCCGTGCCGCACGCGGCGAAGGCCTCGCGTAGCGCCAGGTACCAGGCTTCGGAATGCGAATACTCGTCCATGGCCGGCAGATGAAGCATCACGGCTTTGGATGCTGCGACTGTAACGCCCATCGATCAGGCTACCGTGCGGCGCAACTGGCGAGTGTCGCGAATATCAGGCGGGGCCGCTGCGCGGCCGGTGCCGCCTGACCGCCTCCGGGTGGGTGGAGTCGGTGCCCATGTAGACGCCGCGCTCCCAGCTGCGCTTCAGCGGATCGGCCACGTCGAGGGACATGCGGCCGATACCCTTGATGTCGATCTGCACCACGTCACCGTCCTGGATAGCCCCCAGGCCCTCGTGATTGGTGCCGCAACCGATCAGGTCGCCCGACTTGAGCGTCATCACGGAGGTCGCAAATTCTATCAACTCGGGAACCGGATGCTCCATGTCGTCGGTGTTGTAATTGTGGCGAAGCTGGCCGTTGTCCCAGAAGCACACGTGCAGGTCATTCGGGTCGGCAATCTCGTCCGCGGTGACGATGCACGGCCCTATGGGCGCAAAGGTGTCGAACGACTTTCCCAGCCAGCTCATCGGCGGACCGACCGGCCAGGTGCGCCGGCCTTCGCCGCGCGCGGTGACGTCAATCAGGCAGGTGTAGCCGAATACTGCGCGTTTCCAGTCCGCGCGCTTTACCATCTTCGCCGGACCTTTGATCACCAGCGCCAGTTCCGCCTCGTGCATGAACATCCACGGCTGGGTGAATTCGGGCAGCACGATGCTGTCGCCCGGACCGATCACCGCATCCGGATTCTTCATGAACATGTTGAGCGGACGTGCCTCTCGCTGGGCATGTTCCCAGTAGTTGGCGATACAGCACAGGATTTTCCCCGGACGCGGCAACGGCGGCAGCAACCGCACCGATTCCACCGGAAACGCGTCGCCCGATTCCGCCAGGCGGTCCAGTTCAGGCCGAAGCGGATCGAATTCGTCGATTATCCCGGTCATCGTCGCCTGATCGTTGATGCCCCGGCAGACGGCACTCGCGATGCTGACGATGCCACGTTCGGTGATTACGCCAGGCAAAGCAGGATCGGATGGGTTCCTCCTGAAAAGCACCAGCTTCAATTTCTCTCTCCTCTCTCAGGTCCGCGTAACCGATTTTTCCGCTGCGCGCTCCGCCCCCTCGAAAGCGAGCGGCACATCACCGGTCGTCGAGCGACGCAGTTCGCGCGCTTGATCGAGATCGTAACGCCGGCCGCGATGCAAGGTACAGCGGTTGTCCCACATTATGAGGTCACCGACCTCCCAGTGATGCCGGTAGACGAACTCTCGTTGCGTGGCGTGTTCCAGCAGTTCCGCAAGCAGCAGCCGTCCCTCGGCCAGCTGCATGCCTGTGACACGGGTAGTGTGCACGCCGACGAAGAGGAGTTTCCGTCCCGAGCCCGGATGGATTCGCACCACCGGCCACTCGACAGGGGGCAAAAGGTTGCGGTCCTCTTCGGTGAAGGTCGCGTAGCCGAGAATGGCGCGGGAATGCAGCGCGAAATGCTCGGCGCGCAATTCGCGGATCGAAGATTTCAAATCATCTGGCAGCGCATCGTAGGCAGCACGCATGTCGGCGAATTCGGTTTCCCCGCCCCGTGGCGGGTTGACCACCGAATGCAGCATCGAATAGCGGGCCGGCGGATCCTGAAAAGAACTGTCGCTATGCCACAACTGGTTGGCCAGCTGGGAGTACATCTTGCGGCTGTTGCGGTCGGCGATGCGCCCCTGCGCATCCAGGTTGGACATGTCCGCCAGTTCGTCATACTTGAAACGGTGGGTCGCACCCCTGCCGGCTATCTTGCCGAACCCCAGATAGGGCTGACCGAACTGTCGCGTAAACGCCATTTGCTGGTCCTGGTCGAGCGCCTGGCCGCGAAACAACAGCACTGCGTAATGGTCCATCCCAGCCACGATCTGCGCCACTGCCGCTGCATCAAGCGGGCGGGAAATATCCAGGCCGCATGCCTCGGCGGCAAACAGGGGGTGTAAGGGTCGATACTCCAGGTTCATGGCTTCCCTTCCGTAATCACGGCAAACCGGACGCGGCCCGCCACGCCCGGCGGTTACTCCGTCTTGAATCCGCTCGCCTTTACCACGCGCGACCAGCGGGCGATATCCTCGGCGATCAGCGCGGCAAACTGCTCCGGCGTATTGCCCATCGGCTCGAGTCCCTGGGTAAGGATGGCGTCGCGCAATTCTTTTGCCGCCAGAGACTTCTGCACTTCGTCGTTGAGCCGCTTGACAATGTCAGCCGGCGTTCCCGCCGGCGCGAGCAGCCCGAACCACGCGCTGGCCTCGAACCCCGGCAAGCCGGCCTCCGCGGTGGTCGGAACATGCGGCAGTTGCGCCAGCCGTGACGCACTGGCCACCGCGAGTGCGCGCAACTTGCCCGACTGATAGTTCTGCAACTGGAATGAAGCCAGGATATCAAAGCCCACCTGCACCTGTCCGGAGAGCAGTCCTATCAGTTCGGCGGCTGCGCCCTGATAGGGCACATGCACCAGATCGACGCCGGCAAGCGTATTGAAATTCTCTCCGGAAAAATGCTGCATGGAGCCGTTGCCTATGGATGCGAAGTTGAGCGCTCGCGGCTTGGTTTTTGCCAGCGCTATCAACTCCTTCAGCGTATGGGCCGGCACCGATTCGATCACCGTCACCAGAAACGGCGAAGCGGTAAGCAGGCTGATCGGCGCGAATGATTTCACCGAGTCATAAGGCAGCTTGGGAAACAGCACCGGCGCCATGCCGACCGAGGTGACTGTCCCGACCACCAGCGTATAGCCATCGGGCGCGGCACGCGAAGCGGCTTCAAGCCCGATCCTGCCGCCGGCGCCATCGCGATTGTCCACGAGGACCGGCTGGCCAAGTCTGTCGGACAACTGCCGTGAAAAGCTGCGGCCTATCAGGTCCACCGCGCCACCCGCGGGAAACGGGACGATCAGCCTGATCGGTCTGGCCGGCCAGGCTTGCGAGTACGTCGCCTCGCTCCAGGCGAGGCCTAGCAACACGGCGCCCGCGAGGGCGGCGAACGACGGAAACAATCCGTGGTGGCGATACATGCTTTCTCTCTCCCTGGGTTGACGAGCGCCGGGTGTGTTTCGCCGCCGGACAGGCACACGCAACGGACTGTCCCGAGTCAGATGCACGGTGAAGACAATTTCCCCACACGCTCCCCAAACGCTCCCCAAACGCTCCCTTGTGCCATTCCGTTGCAGCATTCATTTTGCAACGAATCCCGATTTCCTTCGGGGTCATCCGAAAAATGCGGCGCGATGAATCGACGCAACCTAAGCCGCCGCATCCCCGCAGTCTGTCGGCACGTTCTGTCACACGTAACACGGGCAACGACAGACCGCGCCACACGCCGGAACTCTACACTGAAAAATTGCCGATTGACCAAGATGCGTCAGGCAACGATACTCGGGGCGCGCAGTTGCAACGCCTACCCTCTCCATCCTCCGGAGAGTTTGCACACTCGCACAAATTTCCCCCTATAACACGCGGCCTGTCGACCTACCCGGTCCGCCGTCGCGAATGGAAGAGCTTGAGAGCGCACAGGTATGGAAACGCACCGCAAGTACACGTCGTTTCGCGGCAGATTGCTCATAATCGGCTTCGGTGCCGTGGGGCAGGGCACGCTGCCGCTGCTGCTTCGGCACATCGACATCAAGCCCGAGCAGATCACCATCATCACGGCAAAACCTGACGGCGAAGCGATCGCACGCGAGCTTGGCGTGGAGTTCAAGGTAATCCGGATCACCCGCGAAAACTACGCATCCCTTTACGACCGGCACCTGTCGCGCGGAGACTTCCTTTTCAACGCGGCGTTTGACGTCGGCAGTCTCGATTCCATCGATTACTGCCAGAAGAGCGGCATCCTCTATTACGACGCCTGCATCGAACCCTGGGCGGGCGGGCACGAGAATACGCGCGTGCCGGCTGCGCGCCGTTCGAATTATGCTTATCGCGACGCTGCGCTCGCTGCACGCGGAAAGTATCCGCGAGGACCGGCAGCCATGCTGGTGCATGGGGCAAACCCGGGGCTGGTGTCGCATCTCCTGAAGCAGGCGCTGCTCAACATCGCCGCCGACACCGGTGTCTCCGCGCAGGAACCCGGCTCGCGCGAGGGCTGGGCGCGACTCGCTCAGACGCTGGGTGTGAAGACCATCCACGTGGCCGAGCGCGATTCGCAGATTTCGCCGAGGCGCAAGGAGCCCGGCGAGTTCGTCAACACGTGGTCGTCGGAGGCGTTCGCCGGGGAGTCGCTGCAGCCGGCCGAGTTGGGCTGGGGTACGCACGAACGGCATCTGCCTGCGGATGCCCTGAACTTCGAATTTGGCTGCGGGGCGTCGATCTACCTGAACCGCACCGGCGCCTCCACCCGCGTACGTACCTGGACGCCGGGCGAGGGTGCGTTCATCGGCTTCTTGATCTCGCATTCGGAAGCCACCTCCATTCCCGACTATCTGACCGTGCGCGGCGCAAGCGGGCAGGTACTTTACCGGCCCACCTGCCACTACGCGTACCACCCCTGCGACGACGCCGTCCTGTCTATGCTGGAGTTCAACGGCAAGAACTACCGCTTTCCGCCCCGGCAACGCCTGCTGCGCGACGAGATCAGCGAAGGTATGGATGAACTCGGGGTGCTTATTGCAGGCCATGCGAAGAACGCCTACTGGTACGGCTCGCGGCTCACGATAGCCGCGGCGCGGCGGCTGTGTCCCTACAACAACGCGACCAGCCTGCAGGTGAACGCGCCGGCGATGGCCGCCGTGGTCTGGGCCATGCGCAACCCTGAAGCAGGCATCATGGAACCCGACGAACTGCCGTTCCGGGAAATCCTCGAACTGAGTTTGCCCTACCTGGGAGAAGTCACCGGCGCGTACACCGGCTGGAACCCGCTTGAAGGCCGTGGACACCTGTATCCCGAAGACCTCGACCTCGAGGACCCGTGGCAGTTCAAGAACGTGCGAGTCAACGGCTGAGCAACCTGCCGCGCCCCCGCCCCGGGACGCATCGGGCCTCGCGACAGCGCCGAGGAGCTCCCAGGTTTCTGTGCAATTCATTCCATGCCTCTGCCCCGCTCCTAGATCCCGGCCAGTCCGACCGCGCTCACCATGACGCGCGGTCAGTTCTGCCCCCACTGATTGAATAGTGAAGGCTCCTTGCATTGAGGATATCGGGACTCAATCACGCGGCTTTACCATCCACTGCTTAATCCGCCTTGATCCCGGCCGCGGAGACGACTCTGGACCAGCGCGCGAGTTCGAGCTTCAACAACTCACCGAGACGCTCCGGTCGGCCACCCGCCGGAGTCATGCCCTGCCTGGCCAGCGATTCGCGCACCTCGGACAGTTGCAGCACGGTGTTGAATTCGCGATTGAGCTTCGCCACGATGGCGGCAGGCGTGCCGGCCGGTGCGAACACGCCGTACCAGGTTTCCACTTCGAGGTTCGGCATGCCGAGTTCCTTCAAGGTAGGCACCTCGGGATAGGCGCTCGCGCGCTCCGCGGTCATTACCGCCAGCATGCGTACTTTGGCGCTTTGCGCGTGCGGCGCGATGGTCTGCAGCGGCACTATCATCGCCTGCACATGCCCGGCTACCAGATCGGCGATCGCGCCGCCCGCCCCCTTGTAGGGCACGTGGACGATGTCCAGCTGCGCATCCAGCTTGAGCAGTTCCATGGCGAGATGCTGCGGCCCGCCGTTGCCGGGCGACGCGTAATGCAACCTGCCCGGCTGGCTGCGCACCAGTGCCAGGAACTCGCGCAGGGTCTTCGCCGGCAGGCCGGCCGTGACCACGATGGACAGCACGCTGGTGCCGAGCAACACCACCGGCGCGAAGTGCTTCACCGGATCGAACGGCAGCCTGCGGTTCAGCGCCGGATTGGTGGCGAACGCCGTTGCCGTGCTGAGCAAGGTGTAGCCATCCGGAGCGGCGTGCGCCACCAATTCGCTGCCGATGTTGCCGGTCGCCCCGGCGCGGTTGTCGGTGATCACGCCCACTTTCAGGCGCTCGGCCAGACGGGGACCGAGGATACGCGAAAGAATGTCAGCCCCAGTTCCCGGCGTGAAGGGCACCACGATCTGGATGTTGCGCACGGGCCAGTGTGAAGCGTCCTGGGCCAGCACCGATCCGCATGCTAGGGCGGCGGAAACCGCAAACACACGGAACATCGCCCGGCGCTCAGGGCGCGCTGCGTTCCATTTGTCCGTAATCCGGCAGATTGGTCGGTCGCTCGCCGTCCCAGATGTCGGTGGTGCGATAGCTCTTGTCCAGCATGCGCGGCTGGCGCGGATTCTCCTCGGGAAATTCCTCCATGCCATAGGTGTACTCGACGGTGAAGCCGTCCGGATCGGAGAAATACTGGAACACGCTGCCCGAGGCCATGTGGCGGCCCGGCGTGGGCGCCACCGTGATGCCGGCCTTGATGAGGCGATTGCGGCCGAACATCAGGTCATCCAGCGACTTCACCGAAATGGCCATATGGAAATAACTGTTTTCCCTGCTCTGCTGCAGAGCGAACGAATGGTGCCAGGGACTGGGAAAGCAGCGCAGGAAGGCGAAGTACGCCTCGCCCGTGGGTTCGTGGCGGAAATCCGATGTCCGGAAATTCATCACCTCGGTGTAGAAACGATGGATGGGGGCGAAATCCGCGACGCGCATCACCACATGACTGAGGTGCGTGAGGTTGATGGGATGCGGCAGGAACGGCTGCGGGCGCGACACCATGCCGGCGAACAGTTCCACCGTCGCGCCTATGGGATCGACGAAGCGCAGGCCGTTGGCGATGCGCAGCCGGCCGCATTCCGCGGGATCGACCCGCGTGGTTCGTACCTTCGCCTTCTGCAGCACTTCTTCCGCCACCGCCATCTGGCGCTCGTCCTCGAGCTGAAACGCGACGCGCTTGAAACTCGCCGGCTTGCCCGCCGTTGCCTGAACCAGCAGCACGTTGTGGTGGTCACCGTTGCACGACAGGAAGGCCTCTCCCACGTCGTTCTGTTCGACAAGATCAAAGCCCGCCATGTCGCGATAGAAAGCAACGGAGCGCCCGAGGTCGCTGACGTTGAGCGCGATGTAGCCAAGTTTCTTGTAGCGAATCATGATTCGTCCTTTAATGCGCCACCCTCTTGCACTCGTTACTCCCCTCTCCCCCCGGGAGAGGGGCCGGGGGTGAGGGATGGTTATTCGTTGACGAAGACCTCAACCAATCTTCAAAAAAACCTGCTCCACATCGACCGACTTCACCATGCCCTGCTTCACCGCCGCCGCGCAGAACGTGCGCAGCGCCTTTTCGTTGCGCGTCCAGCCGTGATCGTTCCACCCCGCCCCCAGCGCAGCCGTCGCTGCGTCGAGTTGCAGATCGCCCAGCGGCAGAAACTGCGCGACATCGTTGCCCGCTTCGCGCCGGCCCGCGGCCAGCGCCTGCGAAAACAGTTCGTACAGAGACGCGCCCAGTTCCGGACGCGACGCCAGCAACTCGCGCCGGAGGATGAGCACATGAGTCAGCGGCACCACGCCAGTGCGGCGCGCAACTTCGAGCGCCGTATCCAGCGGCTGTTTCGCCAGGTAACGCAGACCGCGCAGGTTCTCCGGGCGGCGCGCAAAAATGAAGCAATCGGCAGCGCCTTCGCGGATCACCTCGAGCGGCTTCCTCCCGAGCAACGACCAGTCGATCTGCGCCGCATCCGGATAGCTCATGCCTTCGATGCGATCCTTCGCGAGCGGACACCAGACGGCGCTGGCGAAGGACACGCCATGCTGCTCCATGTACCATCGATGCCATACCGCCGCCGTGATCCAGAATTGCGGCAACGCGATGCGCTTGCCGGCCAGGGACCCATGGCCATCGAGGTCATCGTCTTCGCGGCAAAAGGCGTACTGCGATACCAGCTTCTTGGCGAACACCGGCAACGCGACGAACTTGCCGTCGTGCCGGCCGCCGGGCTCGGATACCTTGAGAAAGTTGGCAAGCGACGATTCGCCGACATCGAACTCGCCGGCCAGCGTCTTCAAGGTCGATTCGTCTATGGATTTCGCTACCGTTACGTCGTAATCCAGGCCCGGCACGGACACCGATCGCGTGATCACGGGCAGCGTATGCAGGTACTGCGTGGTGCTGAGCCGGATGCTGGCCATGAGCTTGCTTTCTCGTCGTAATGCCTGGGGCGGCAAAATGGGCGCAAATTAGGCGAATCGCGGTCGAATTGCCCATCTGCATCGATTATGCAGTAAATCGTGAGGCCGTTGAAGCGCGGCTCGGCACATTCATTCCGGTTCACATCGCGGCGCGGGCGATAGAATTACGCGCACGTGCCGCATCTGCCGAACATTCACGGCGCCGCTTACGAAGTCCTTTGGAAGTCTTTTGCAGGAGGGGCAATGAGCATGTTCCGATTTATTGCAGCAGTGTCGGCCGCGCTGACTTTCGCGGGAACAGCCCTGGCGCAGTACCCGGCGCGGCAGATCAAGATGGTGGTGATGACGCAGGCCGGCGGCGCGCCCGACATCATCGGACGGCTGCTTGCCGCGCGCCTCGCCGAGAGCTTCGGCCAGGCCGTGGTGGTGGAGAACCGCGCCGGCTCGAACGGCAATATCGCCGGCGAGTATGTGGCGAAGTCCCCGGCGGACGGATACACGCTGCTGGTAACCCACGATGCGCTGTTCTCCATCAGCCCGCATATCTACGCGAAGATGCCGTTCGATCCGAACCGGGACCTGGTGCCGGTCGCGACCATCGCCGCCCAGGATTTCGTGCTGGCCGTGCATCCTTCGGTGCCGGCGAAAACGCTGCAGGAATTCATCGACTTTGCCCGCAAGTCCAACCCGCCCCTGAACTACGCCTCCACCGGCAACGGTGCACAGCAGCATCTGGCGATGGAAATGCTGAAAGCGCGCGCCGGGCTGAACATGGCTCACATTCCTTACAAGGGCGGCGCCGGAGCGACCGTCGCCATGGTGGCGGGTGACGTATCGGTGACGATAGGCGGCAGCAGCATGGATCCGCAGATCAAGGCCGGCAAGTTGCGCGCCCTGGCGACCACAGGAGCGCGACGCGCGCCCAGCTATCCCAATCTCCCCGCCATAGGCGAAATGTTTCCGGGATACACCATATCGGTGTGGATCGGGCTGTTCGCGCCGGCGGCGACGCCGGTGGAGGTGCTGACAAGGCTGCGCGGAGAAGTCGACAAGTTTCTTGCCAACCCGGAGACAAGGCAAAAACTGTACGCCAGCGGCGGCATGGATCCGTACCCGTTGCGCCCCGAAGAGATCGTGCTGGGAATGCGCCGCGACTACGAAAAATTCGGCAAGCTCATCAAGGAAATCGGCCTGCGCGTCGATTAGCCGGACCGGGTTGAAAAAAACTTCCCGCTCCAGCAGATTCACAACCCGGGGTAGGCTGAGCGCGACGATGCCCAACGTCGAAGGGTGTGCTCCCGCGTTGGGTTTCGCTGCGCTCAACCCAACCTACAGACTCACCCCAACCTACCGGCGATAATGCAAAGGTGATGCCATGAGATGCGAAAATGTTTGACAGCCCCCTCGTGGTGAACGAGCCGCTGCACTTCCAGGTCCACCGCTCCACGCTGGTGGATCCGGACATCCTCGCGCTCGAGCAGCGCCGCATTTTCGACCGTTGCTGGATTTACGTAGGCCACGAATCGGAACTGCGCGCGGCCGGCGATTTCAGGACGCGCAACATCTGCGGCCGCCCGGTGATTTTCTGCCGCGACAGCACAGGCGCGGTGCGCGTGTTCATGAACACCTGCCGCCATCGCGGCGCCATCGTCTGCCGCGAGCCGGAAGGGAATGCGACCACCTACTCCTGCTTTTATCACGGCTGGAGTTACGACCGCGATGGCAGACTGGACGGCGTGCCGGGCGAATCGGCGTATCCGCCCGCCTTCAACAAAGCCGATTTCAACCTGACCGAGGCGCCGCGGGTGGCGAGCTACCGGGGATTCGTTTTCCTCAGCTACAACCGCGACGTCATCGGGCTCGATGACTACCTGAGCGGCGCGAAGGAGTACATCGACCTGGTCATCGACCAGTCGCCTTCGGGCGAAATGGAACTGATACAGGGCGTGCAGGAATACGACATCCGCGCCAACTGGAAACTGCTGGTGGAAAACAGCTTCGACGACTACCACCTGCTGAGCACGCATTCCACGTGGCTCAATTACCTGAAGAATGCCGGCGTGGAAATGAAAAGGCCGGAGCGCGGCCACCTGCTGCCTGCGCACGGCATCGGCCGCGACCTGGGCAACGGCCACGCGGTGGTGGACAACATCAATTTCCGCGGCCGGCCGATCGCCAAGTGGATTCCGATTTACGGCGAGGCGGCCCGGCCGGAACTCGATCGCATTCGCGCCGAACTGGTGACGCGCCTGGGCGAGCAGCGCGCGGCGCGTGTGGCCGACACCAACCGGAACCTGGTGGTGTTCCCAAACCTGGTCCTGAACGACGGCTCGGCGATCACCATACGCACCTTCGAGCCGGTCACGGCCGATCGCATGCACGTGCGCGCCTGGGCGCTCGGACCACGCGAGGAAACACGCACCGCGCGGCAGGTGCGCCTCGACAGCTTCCTCACCTTCTACGGGCCGGGCGGCTTTGCCACGCCGGACGACGTGGAAGCGCTGGAATCGGTGCAGGCCGGCCTCGCCGCGCATCGCGAAGTGCCCTGGTCGGTGATGACGCGCGGCATTGCCAAGGAAGGCGAACAACTGAATACCGACGAGCTGCACCTGCGCGCTTTCTGGATCCAATGGGACAGGATGATGCGCGCCGGGGAATCGCCATGACCGTGACGCGCGCCGAAGTGGAGGACTTCCTCTATCACGAGGCGGCGCTGCTCGATGCGTGGCGTCTCGATGAATGGCTCGCGCTCCTCACCGATGACGCGCGCTATCAAGTGCCCTCGAACGACCGGCCCGACGCCGATCCGGCCGAGACGCTGTTTACCATCGCCGACGACATCCATCGCATCCGCGCGCGCGTCACGCGGCTCAAGGACAGGAACGCCCACGCCGAATATCCCCTGTCACGCACGCGCCGCATGATTTCCAACGTGCGCATCGTGGAACAGCTTGCAGAATCGCTGCGGGTGGAAGCGAACTTCGTGGTGTACCGCTTCCGCCGCGAAGAAAAGATTCGCGAGTACGTCGGGCGCTACCGCTACACGCTGCAGGTCGCCGGCGGCGAACTGAAAATCGCCCTGCGCCAAGCGGTGCTCGATGCGATGGAACTCGGCTCTCTGGGATCGGTGAGTTTCATCCTGTAAGTTGGGGTGAGTGCAGCGAGGCCCGGCGCTGCCCCGGTGAATAGCGGACCGAGGCTCGGATGGAAAAAGCCCTTGCGGACTACCTTGCCAGCGGATCGGGCCGAAACTGGATGTGCACGGCGCGCGGCTTGCTGCCCTTGCCGCCTTCCATCAACCACGGCGTGCGATCGCCGCTGGTGCTCCACAGGCCGCGCCCTTTCCAGCCGGCATTCGGATCGTCGATGCGCCCGTCGAATCCCTTGGCATAAAAGCCCATCGGGTACGGGATGCGTATCGTGACCATCTTGCCGTCCTTCAACGCGACGAATCCGTCGTTCAGGTTGGCGGTGGACATGGGAATGTTTTCGCCCAGGCCGGACGTGTTGTGCTGATCGACCCAGGTGTAGTAGCTGGATTCGGCGCTGTTCTTCCCCAATCCCGCGAAGCCCGGACCGGGGTACTGGTGGAACGTCCATCCTTCCGGACAATGGTCGCCTGTCGCCTTCGGTCCGCTGAGGGGCGACTTGCACTTGCGCCGGTCGAAACTGCCGAGATGCCCGCTGGACAGCGACGCCCAGACCACGCCGTTCCTGTCGATGTCGCCGCCGCGTATGCCAAATCCCGGCGCGGGCACGTTGTAGATTTCCGACAGTCCCGTTTCGGGCGCGAAGCGCAGCACCGCGGGCGTCCCGCCGAACACGCCGACGGTGTACCAGACCGAGCCGTCGGCCGGATGCGGCATCACCGCGTAAGGTCCGGAACCGGGCACGATGCGCTTGTCCTTGTTCGCATCGACCGGCTGGTTCGGTTCGACGTAATCATCGCGCCTGCCGTTGCCGTTGCTGTCCAGTACGAAGGGCGACCAGCCTTGCGAGCGGGCCGCGTCGCCGGTCTCGTCGAACAGCCTGGTGTTGATCCAGCCCGCCACCGGTCCGGTGCCGCTCAACCACAGCGTGTCGTTGGCGTCATAGCCGAATTGCGCATGATGGGTGCCGAAGCAGGTATCGACGAAGGTGTACTTCCCGGTAAACGGATCGAGCATCGCCAGCTGGCGCCCCGAGCGCTCCAGCGGAAAGACCTTTGCCGAGGGATGCTCCGAGCCCTTCTTGCAGAATGCCGGGTTATCTACTGCGCGCACCGACGCCGTGAGCCACACCCTGCCATGCCCGTCGAACATGGCGTTGTGGTTGTTGGCGCGCGTGTCCCAGATCTTTTCCGCGCCCCAGTAGGCCGAAGGCTGCAGCGGATTGATGCTGGCGGCGTGCCCGGGTCCCAGGGATTCCGGCATGCCGGTGTCGCGCACCGGGAGCCTGAACGTCGTGACGGTGTGCGTCTTCGGATCGAGTATCGGCATGTTGTCGGTCGAATACTCTGGCGAACCATAGAGGGGACCGTAGGCGTTGACCGTCGGATTGCGCCGGTCGGAGGCGATCAGGTCGTGCAGGTACTGCTTGTCGTTATGCCATTCCCAGGAGGTAACGACGATGTTGCGTTCCACGCCTTGCGGCCTGGACGGTTTTTCCCTCGGCAGTTCGCCCCGGGCAATGCGGTCGGTCCAGTCCGCGAGGAACTTGAATGGCGCGCCGCCAAAATTCCCCGCAAGCTGGCCTATCATCAGCTCGCCCGACTGCCCGGCCTGAATGCGGCGCATCCAGGCAACGTGACCCGACTCCTGCGGACCGAACTGGACGGGTAGCGTACGCGTCGACTCCTGGCCGAGCTGGTGACAACCGACACAGCCGATACTTTTCATCTGCTTCAGCCAGTCGGTCTGCGTGAGCTTTGCCGGGATGCCGGCATTCTTGCCGCCGAAATCGCTCGCCGGCGGTATCGTCATCATCGAATACCAGTAGATCGCCGGGTAATAATGCGCCGCGGCCGCCGCGCTGGGCGCCGGCACCGCCCGGTGATTAAGCTTCTGCCCGGGTTTCGCGCGCATCCTGGGCGAATCCATCAGGCCGTAGCCGCGCACCCAGACGCTGTAATTCGCCACGGGCAGGTCGGGGATGAGATAGCGTCCCCTGTCGTCGGTGACCACGATGCGCGCGAACCGGGTCGGCAGGTCCGTCGTTTCCGCGATGACCCAGACGCCCGCCTCGGGTCCCTTCTGGCCGGTGACGATTCCGCCAATGTCGGTGTTGCCGATATTCACAGCCGGATTCGGCTGGGCGTTCAGCCGCTCGGGCGCTGCTGTCAGCAGCAAGCCGACGATGAACACGGCAAACACAAAGCGGAGCGTGCGGACGAGTCGCTGCATGGTTTTCTCCTGTCACAATGAAGATTAGCCGGATTCTCGCCTTCGGCGCGGCACGATTATGATATCCGGGTATGAGCAGTTCCCTGAATCAGGCAATCACCGGACAGTCCACCATGCCATCCTCCGCCGTTTCGTTCGACCACATTCACTTGATCAGCGGCAATCCCCAGGCCGCAGCCGAATGGTACGTCTGCCATCTGGGCGGCGAGATCGTGAAAAGCTACGCCGTCGGAGGGGCGCCGCAGATACACGTTTCCCTCAACGGCGCGACCGTGGTGGTGCGCGGCCAGCGCAACGGCGAGTCTGCCGGCGACAAGCCGCGCATCAACTGGGGCATCGATCACTTCGGCTTTGCGGTGAAGGAGGACTTCGACGGCTATTGCGCGGGCCTAAAGGAACAGGGCGTGCGCTTCTCGCTGCCACCCACCGATTTCAATCCGACAACGCGGATTGCCTACGTGGAAGCGCCCGATGGCGTGACCATAGAGCTCGTGCACCGGCGCGCATAGCGATTTGCGTTCACAGCCTGATCCGGTGGCGCCGGCCGTCGCCCCGGCGTCGAGGCGGCTGCGCACCACCATGATCTCGTCGCGGCCGTCACCGTCAAGATCCAGCACGCGCGGCTGCAGATCTTCAAACACCGAATCCGAAGGAAGGTCATAGCGCAGTTCAGCGCCCTCGCGCAACCGCACCCGCAGCGCCGCGGCCTCAATGGCATCGCCGAGCACGCCATGCGCGTAGCGCGTCGTCGGCGCGGCAAGCCAGGCGAGCGCAATATCATTGCGTCCGGCGCCGGGCCGGCTGTCGGGGAGCAGGTCGGGCAGCACCTGCGCCGACACCGGTCCGAGGACGAGGGCCGCGGCCAGTAGCACGGCGCGTCCGCGGGTCACATGCTTCCCGTGCGTTCCAGAATCCGGTGCATCGTCGAAACAGCAGCGCATCTCGCCTATCATGTCTTCCCGCGCCTGCCGGTGCACTGCTGTGTGCTGCCGACGCCCAATTGCCCGCGTTATTTTCTGCATCGTGATACGCAAGGAGTTATCGCGCGCGCCTAGCTGCGCGCGCTGGAACGCTCATTGCGCGAACACGGTGCCATGAGATGCATGCGACGTGCGTTCAACTCGCCTCCGGTCCGCAATTCATTCGTTTTCCCAATCTTCAACCCGCAGCCCCACCACCCGGCCGAATTCTCCGGTGTTGTGGGTGACGAGTATCAGGTCATGGGCGCGCGCGATCGCGGCAATCATCAGGTCATTTGCGCCGATGGGCTTGCCTTGCGCCGCAAGATCGGCGCGTATAAGCCCGTAGTAGTGGGCGCAACGGTCATCGAAGGGCACGCTTTGCAGCGGTGCCGCGAAGACTTCCAGACGCCTCAAGTTGAAATCGACGCGTGCGCTGCGTCTTGCACCATAGAGCAACTCGGCTCTGACCACGCTGCACAAGGCGATATCGACCGGCTTGCATGTCCGGTAGCGCTGGGTCACCCGTTCATTGTCCTGATTGAGCAAGCGGATGCAGGTGTTCGAGTCGAGCAGATACTTCATTTCAGCGGCAGGCGTTCTTCCGGCGGGCCGGAAGGCTCGTAGCGAAATGAATCGTCGTGCGAGATGCCGGCTATGTTTTCGAAATATCCTGCGGGCCAGCCTTGGCTCGCATCGCGCATGACCAATTCGGCCACATAACGGGACACCGGCTGCCCGGCCTGCGCGGCGCGCCGTTTGATATGTTCCGCGACTTGGTCGGGAACGTAAAAATGCAGTTGGGGCATGAAAATACTCCACTTATATTTGCTATATGTGGAGTCTATATTATTTTCGAAATTACCTCAAGTATTTGTAACAAATAGCTATTTCAGAGAGCACTTCTCCCCGGACTTCTACCGGCATCCATACCTGGCCGAATAACCGCTGCAACCAGATCAGTCCATCTACCCGCGCCAGGCCGATCAGCTGACTGGCGTCCATCAGGACGAGGCGAGCCATTCGTCCAGGGTATCCATATCGCGTCCCGCCTCGCTCGCATTTAGCTTGACCAGCGGAAGGCCCAGACGGGAAACGTGTTTCACAAATGCCGATGGCGACATCTCCCCCAGTTTCGCGGCGCGTGCCAACGACAAGTGTCCATCGCGGAACAAGGCAGTCGCCAATGCCGGTTTCACGCCTTTGATATCCAGTACCCCCAAGGATTCGATGCCCACCATCAGCGCGTCGGGTTTGTCGCGATTCATTACGACAACCACATCTTTGCGCGCCATGCGCAATGCTTCGCTAGGATTGTTTTTCAGCCTACGGACGTTGACGGATTCCATTCCTATTTCTCATTGGAAGATGTCATATGAATTGTGACAGCATGAATCTGACAGGACATTCTGGTCGGTGTGGAGGGGGTAGCGTGGACTCAATTGGCGACTTATCCGTAGATTTTCACCAAATTCCCGCGCACTCCAGTATTCGGCGCCGTTTCATTTGATTACCTCATCCGCCTGCAGCAGCAGCGTTTGCGGAATGGTGAGGCCGAGGGCCTTGGCAGTCTTGAGATTGACGAACATCTCGAATTGGGTGGGCTGCTCCACCGGCAGGTCGGCGGGATTCGCGCCTTTGAAGATCCGGTCCACATACGACGCGGCGTAGCGATACATCGCGGGCAAGCTCGGTCCGTAGGACATGAGGCCGCCCGTATCCACAAAGAATCACGATCCGTAGATCGCCGGCAGGCGGTGTTGCGCCACGAGTGCCACGATGCGCCTGGAGTTTTCGCTGGTAAAGGTGTTTGTCGGCACGATCAGCGCCTGAGTGCGCGTCCGTTGCAGGGCGGCAAACGCGCTCGCCAGCGCCTCGGTCTCGTTCAACTGCTGGGTCACGAGGCTGATGCCCATCCTTTTCGCTGCTGCCTGAAGCTGCTCGATAAAAAGCGTGGACGTCTGGCCTGTTTGGGTCAGTACCGCGACCCGGGTGGCCTTGGGGGCGAGTTCGCGCAGCAATTGCAAGTGCTTGCCGGCCAAGTCTGTCGACTGCATGCTCAGGCCCGTGACGTTGCCGCCGGGTCGCGCGAGGCTGGCGACCAGGCCTGATCCGAGCGGATCGTTCGCGGCTGTCATGACGATGGGAATGGCGCTGGTAGCGAGTTTGGCCGCGGTAACGGGAAAAGAGGCCTGGGTGACGATGACATCGACCTTGAGACGCACCAGCTCCGCTGCCATCTCCGTCAGGCGCTCATTCTTTCCGGCTGCCCAGCGGTACTCGATGAGGACGTTACCGCCCTCGATGTAACCGAGACTGCGCAGCCCTTCGCGGAAGGCGTCGATAGTTCCGTTCGGGCCGGAGAAGAAGGAAAGGATTCCGATGCGCCAGACCTTGCCCGGCTGTTGCGCGCGGGCGGCGAACGGTGCCATAAGCGAGCCCGCGCCAAGCGCGATGATCAACCTGCGGCGACTATTCATTTCCTCTTCCCCGGTATCTGAGCACCGAGTGTATGTCTGTTTGCCGCCGGAGCCTCAAGGCCGGCGCGATCGATTCCCGGCGCCGCGGAAAATGGAAGTTGCTTGCCTTCCTTATCCTTCGCCGGACCGGCACGTCGAGTCGATCTTGATGTTCGCCGACTTGCTGACCTTCGCCGATTTTGCGAGATCGGATTTGAGCATCGCCGATACAAACCGTCACGCTGCCAGCGCCAGCACCAGCGGTGTCACTTCCCGATCTATGCGCTTACGTAGCCCGCGTTCTGCGACTTCCAGGTCGTAACCTGCTTGCAGGTTCATCCAGAACTGCGCCTCCACCCCGAAGAATCTGGCAAGCCTGAGCGAAGTATCGGCGCTGATCGCACGATTGCCGGAGCAGATTTCATCGATGCGGCGCTGTGGCACCCCGGTTCCTTTCGCAACTCTGTAGCGCGTGATGCCCATCGGTTCGATGAATTCCTTCAGGAGAACTTCGCCTGGGTGAACGGGCGCAAGCCGCCTGCCGGTGATCGAGCTTGATAGGTCGGTATTGCGCAGGTCTTCACGCTTGATAGCCATGTTCATTCCTCAGTGGTAGTCCACAATCTCCAGGTCCCAGGCATGCCCGGCATCCCATCGGAAACACACCCTCCATTGATCATTGATCCGTATGCTGTGCTGGCCCTTGCGGTTACCCTTGAGTATCTCAAGCCGGTTTCCGGGAGGCACTTTGAGAGCATCCAGGCTCGGAGCAGCATCGATCATAGTGAGCTTTCGCTTAGCCGCGCGCTGAATCGGTTTGTCCAGCCGGCGCACTTCCTCACCGAGAAACACCGCGGCTGTCACCTTGTCGGCGAACGACTTGATCATCCAGAAATAGTATTTCCATGCGTTAGTATTGTCCAATGTTACTACAGGTTTATACCTGGACGCTGCGCCTGGAAATTTAGCGCAATTGCGGCGGCGGAGCACAATTTCACGACGGCGCCGCCATCAATTAAAAATGCCTGGCCACGCCGGAATTGTTGCGCGGCCTGATCATGATCTTCACGTCCTGTAGTGGCCCCCTGAGTCAAGACAATTACTCGCTCCGTTCAAGCTGCACATTCGACTTCACTCGCAGCCGGAGCGCCACCTCTAGTCGACCTTGATGTTCGCCGACTTGATGACCTTTGCCCATTTGGCAAGATCGGACTTGAGCATCGCCGTGAGCTCCTCCGGCGCCACGCGTGCCGTATAGAAACCCGCCTTCGCCAGGCGCTCCTGCACATCGGGCAGTTCCGCAATGCGGGCGTGCTCGCGCCGCAGAATGTCGAGCGCCGCGGCCGGAATGCCCGCGGGGGCGAATACCGCGAACCACGAGGTCACGACCACGTCCGGAAATCCGGATTCCTTCATCGTCGGCAGCTCGGGCATCACTTTCGAGCGCTCCGGGGAGGTCACGGCGAGAGCCCTGACCTTGCCTGCCTTGATGTGGCCGAGCAGGCCGGGCATCGCGCCGAAGAACACCTTGGTCTCGCCCGTCACCACGCTTTGCGTGGCCTGAAGATTGCCTTTGTAGGGGACATGCACCAGATCGGCGCCGGTCGCGAGCTTGAACAATTCGGTCGATAGATGGCCGGGACTGCCGTTCCCGCCCGAAGCGTAGGAGAACGACGCTTTCTTCGAGTTGTCAATCAGT
>SHXF01000088.1 GCA_009693435.1 Betaproteobacteria bacterium
TGTGGCTGGGCGTTATCTGCCTCTTTTAACACTGACCAGATTTCTTAGAGCGGAAATATTCGCCCTTTTGGGGAACGGGGCGCTCGCGAAAATCCTTTCTGAACAATGACATCCTTTATGCGCAGATGGCTTAGAGCGGAGTTATGGTTCAACGCAATGCATGCAGCGCGAATTGGCACAATCGACGCAGCACGGATCTGACTGTTGGTCTATTCACGATACGTATCCCGTTCGTCCTGAGCTTGCAGAAGGACGGCGTGCGCAGGACGAATGGAACCGGCTTGTCGCCGGCAACGGAAAGCTCAATAATCGATACGAAATGCACCTGAAGGGGTAACCATGCGCTATCCGACAACTGCCATCCTCGCCGCCCTGCTTGCCTCGCTGATCGCGCCGGCTGCCTACCCGCAATCAGCCGGCTATGCGACCGTCAACCGGGGAACGATTTCCCTCACCGCCGCGGAATGGCCCACCATCATTGCGCAGCGCAAGGGATTGTTCGAGCGCGAGCGGCTCAAGGTCGAACAGGCGATCATCTCTCCGACCACCATCGCTTCCAGCCTGATCGGCGGTTCGATCGACGTCGGCTTCATCGGCGCCACGCAGTTGCTGGTGGCTGTGGAGGCGGGGGCCAACATCGTCGCGATCGGCCAGGGCATGGACCCGGCGCCGTATTCGCTGATGGTCGCGCCTTCTGTAAAAACGTTCGCCGATCTGAAAGGCAAAACCATCGCGCTGGCCGCGCCGGGCGAGATCTATACCGAAGTGGTGAAGGTGATTTTCCGCAAGGCTGGCCTGGATCCCGAAAAGGACGTCAATTACTTTTACGGTTCCAATTCAAACCAGCGCATGAGCGCGCTGCTCGGCGGCGCGGCACACGCCGGGCTGCTGGTGCCACCGCAGGACCGCACCCTCGCCGGCCACGGGTTCCACGCGCTCGCCTTCACGCCCGACTACTACCCCAACCTCGCGCTCAGCCTGACGGCGGTGCGGCGCGACTGGGCGCAGAAAAACGCCGACGTGCTGCGCCGCTACATGAAGGCGCAGTCCGATGCCATACGCTGGCTGTACGATGCCGCGAACAGGAACGAGGCGATGCAGTTGCTGATGAAGGAAACCAACAGCGATCTGGCGGCCGGCAACGCCAGCTATGATTTGTATGTGACCAAAATGCGGATTTTTCCCGTCGACGGCTGCATCCAGACGAAAGGCCTGGCCGCGTCGCTGGAACTGATGAGGAAACTGGGCCAGGTGAAGACCAACCCGCCGGTGGAGAAATTCATCGACACGCAGTGGTGCCCGAAGTAAATAGCCGACAATTTCAATGATTGTAAGGAAAGAATGGCTATACGGCGGTATTCCACAGGCATTTTTCATACAAAAATAATATAACTCCCAGTGGTATTACCCTCAGTTGTATGACCCCCAGTGGTATGACCCCGCGCCCCGCCGCGACAATCACGCGCTTCGAAGTCGATACGACCGTGCCTTACGGCGCGTTCAGGTGCGGCGATTTCGTCCGCATCGACGGATCGGTGAGCGGCGAATTGCCGGCCCGCGATCCGATTCCGGGTCTGGACCGCGCGCGGAGAAATGCGCGCGGCATGGTCGAGTACACCGCGCCCTTCGTCCTGATCGTGCCGCGGCACGAGAGCGCTGGCAACGGGGCGCTGCTGATCGACATTCCCAACCGCGGGCGCCCGATCACCCACCATCTGTACAACAGTCCGCGCGAGCCATTCCTGCCCGTAGGCTCTTTCGAGCCTGGCAACGGCTTCCTGCAGGACCATGGATTCAGCATTGCGATGCTGCAGTGGGAACTGGGCCAGGGCATAGCCCTCCCCGAGTTTGCCGATGAGCGCGGAACTCTGCGGCATGTCGAGGGTGCGGGCGTCGCCGCCATCAGGGATTTCGCCGATTTCCTGCGCAACGCAAAGCAGGACGCCAGTGGCACGCCGAATCCCTTCCACGGCCGTTTCGATCGCCTGCTCGCCATCGGTTATTCGCAGACCGCGCGCGTTCTGAAAAGCATGCTGATGGAAGGCCTCGTACATGCCGGCGGGCGGCGCGTGTTCGATGGCATGCATGTCAACGCGAGCGCGTCCGGTCTCGCGAATATTTTCGCCACCGGCAGCGGCGCAGAATCTGGGACGTTCTTCACACCGCGCTTCACCCATCCCGAATTCCGCGGCGTGACGGAAGAACCGCTCACCTGGGCCGACATCGTCGCGCGCGGCACCACGCGTGGCGAGACGCCGCCGAAGATGCTGGTCACCAACATGGCCACCGACTATCTCAGCATCCGCGCTTCGCTCGCGCGCACCGGAGCACAAGGCACCTTGGATGTGCCTATCCCGCCGTACGTGCGGATTTATGACGTCGCCGGTGCGTCCCACGGGCGAGCCGTCGAATCGACGTGCGAATTCCCGCCGGGTTGCCTGGATTACTTTCCGGTGATGCGCGCGACCCTGCTCAATCTCGATGCCTGGGTCAAAGACGGAATCGAGCCGCCGCCGAACCGGCTGATGCCGCTTGAACCACGCCCCGGGGATGCAAGCCTGCTGCAGGCGCCCGCGCACCTGCCGCATGCGATCGTGCAGGCACCGCAGCGCGATGCCGACGGCAATGGCATCGGCGGAGTCCGCCTGCCCGACATCGAAGCGCCGTTGGGCACGCACGGCGCGCAGAACCTCCCTCTGTCCGAGCGCCCCTGCAATCTGAACGCCGCCTACCTCGCCTTTGCACGCACGATCGAAGTGCGCGCCCCCGGTGACGCGCGGCGCGCGCTGCGCGAGCGCTATGCCAGCCGCGAAGATTATGTTGCGCGCATCCGCGCCGCAGCGCAGCGGCTGGTCGACGAGCGTTTTCTGATCGACGCGGATGCGATGGAAATCGAGCGCGCCGCGCAGGCTGCCCGGCTGTGGTGAAGCCTGCGGGAGGATTGGCGCCGACGCGGCAGCCGGCTCGGTGATCTGCCGCCCGTAACTGGACTCACCCGCGGCGCGCCGCCGCTGCCTCGGCCTCTATCCCCACCGCGGTACGGACTTCCTCCTCGATCAGCCGCCAGATGCGGTCGGTGTAGTAAACGAACTCCGGGGTGCGCTTCATCGCCAGCATGCGCGGTCGCGGCAGGTCGATCACGACTTCTTCCTTGAGGCGGCCTGGCCGCGCGGTGAGCACGATCACCCGGTCCGAGAGGAACACGGCTTCGTCGATCTGGTGCGTGATGAATACCACCGTCCGCCTGGATTCGTTCCAGATGCGCAGCAGTTCCGACTGCATGATCTCGCGCGTCTGCGCATCCAGCGCCGCGAACGGTTCGTCCATGAGCAACACCTCCGGTTCCACGGCGAGGGCGCGCGCGATGTTGACGCGCTGGCGCATGCCGCCCGACAACTCGTGGGGATAGTGCTTTTCGAAACCGGCCAGGCCGACCAGGGCGATGAATTCCTTGACCAGCTTGCGGCTGGCATCGCTCGCCCGATGCTGGATTTCCAATCCTATCGCCACGTTCGACGCCACCGTGCGCCAGGGCATCAGGCCGTCCTGCTGGAAAACAAACGCGCGATCCGGACCGGGGCCGGTGATTTCCGCATCGCCTATCGTGACTTTGCCCGAGGTGGGTTTGATCAACCCGTCGAGGATGCGCAGGAACGTGGTCTTGCCGCAGCCGGAGGCACCCACCATGCTGACGAACTCGCCATCGCGGACCGACAGGCTGATGTCGCGCAGCACCTCGATCTCGGTGTCTTCCTTGCGGAACACCTTCGATATCCGGTGCGCGGCCAGTTTGATTCCGTTGCTCATGCTGGATTCACTCGCTGCTCATTCTTCGGATGCCTGGAATCGCCAGGGCGCCAGGCGGCGCTCCAGTAGCTTGAGCAGTTCCACGCCGATGACCCCGCCGATGCCGAACAGCAGGATGCCGACGAACAGCCCCGCGGTATCGAATGACTGCGCAGATACCACGATGCGAAAGCCGACGCCGGCCTTGGCGCCGAACATCTCGGCCACCACCACGCCCACCAGCCCGCGCGCCACGCCCAGGCGCAGACCGGTAACGATGAACGGCAGGGCGGCGGGAAAACGCACCTTGAGAAACACCTGTCTCTCCGACGCGTTGAAGGACTTCACCACTTCGATCAGCACCCGGTCGGTGGTGGTGAGACCGGCGTAGGCATTGATCAGCACCGGAAAGAAAACCACGATGAATACCACCGCTGCGTGCGCCGCGATGCCGATGCCGAACCACAGGGTGAACAAGGGCGCGAGCGCGATGAAGGGCGTCGCATACATCGCCGAAACCCAGGGATCCAGGAAGTCGCGCGCCCACTCGGATCCCGCCATCAGCACCGCGACCAGGATGGCCGCCAGCGATCCCAGGGTGAAACCGACGATGAAAGTCCTCAGGCTGACGAAGATGTCCTGCTGCAGCGTGCCGCCGCTCCACATCTCTCCCATGCGCGTCACGACGGCAGTGAGCGGCGCGAGGAAAAGCGGGCTCGCGACAATGAAGCGCGCCACCACTTCCCAGATCAGCGCCGCGGCAAGCAGCGACAGCGCGCCGCGCCACAGCGCCGGCTTGATGCGCCGTCGCCGTCCTGCAGGGCGATCCGGCGCGCCGGTCACGCCTGCGCTCCCTCATGGTGCCGCTGCGCCACCGGATGCCGCTCTCAGACCGTGCCGATGGGCGGCTGAATGGTATCGCTCAGGCGCCATTCCTTGAGTGGCCTGCCTTCGGCGAGCGCCGTGAGTTCGCGTTTCCAGATTTTGCGAAACAGCACGGCCGCGGCATCGGGCGCATCCAGTTCCTCATGCAGCCGCGTTTCGATTCCCCCCTGCCCCACCTGGGCGATGTAGTCCTGGATGAATTCGATATGGGTGCGGTCGGCCACGTCTTCCAGGCGCATCTTGCCTGCGAGGATGGCCTCGCCATATCTGCCGATGACCGAGCGGTCGTTATAGTTCGCGGGACGAGCGGCCAGGAGCTGCTTCGCTTCCTCGCCGGTTACCGTGGTCAGGTTGGCGCGGAACGTGGCGTGGCTTTCCTCGTCGATGGGCACGCGCCAGGAGACGTGCAGCGCGAAGCGGGTGCCTTTCGCGAGCAGGATGGCCGCGGGCACGATGTAACCGACATTGGGCATCCCTTTTTGCGACACCCCGACGGAATCCCTGTTCGGCCACTGGTCGTAACAGGTGATGCCCCAGTCGCTTTCCTTCGCCCATACCTTGGGCACGCCGCTCAGCTTTTTCGAAGCAAGCAGGTCGCGGTGGGTGAAGGCGAAATGGAAGGCATCGTTTTCCAGAGAGAAAAAATAGTTGCACGGGAGCACATCGGCAGTGATGTCGAGCACGCCTTCCTGCTCCATCAGGGGATAGCGCGGCAGCGGCGGCGGCTCGCCTTCGCCGAACCAGACGAAGATCAGACCGAGGTACTCCTCGGCCGGATAGCTGCGGATGCGGAATTGGCGCCGCTCGTCCGGGAACCCGCCGGGCCGTTCGACGCACAGACCGGAGGGTTCGTACTTCCAGCCGTGGTAAAAGCAGCGTATCGCATCGCCTTCGATGAAGCCGATCGACATCTGCGCGCCGCGGTGCGCGCAGCGAAATCCGACCGCGTGCACGGCGCCCGATTCGCCGCGGTACAGGGTGAAATCCTCGCTCATGATGCGCACCGGCTTCGCCTGTCCGGCGCGCAGATCCTCTGCGCGATAGACCGCATGCCAGAAGCGGCGCATGTAGCCCCCGCCTATCGTTCCGGGCGCGGAGAGGCAGAGATCGAGGTCGCTTACTGCGTCGGTCATGGCCTTCAACCAGAAGTGTGACGTGCGCTCAACTATCGCGCTTTCCGTAGCAGCTGACAAATCCATTCCGTTCGTCCTGAGCCTGTCGAACGACGGCAGGGCTTCGACAGGCTCAGCCCGAACGGAATCTTCGACCGCAAGGCTTCGACAGGCTCAACCCGACCGGTATCTTCGACCGCAAGGCTTCGACAGGCTCAGCCCGACCGGTATCTTCGATCGCAAGGCTTCGACAGGCTCAACCCGACCGGTATCTTCGACCGCAAGGCTTCGACAGGCTCAACCCGAACGGCAATTCGTATCCTGGAAAGACCGACACGTTGTACCAGAATGAGTCGGCATCGCGGACACTAGCCACCTTGCCGAGTACCGTCAAGACTCGTGAGGCAGACTGCCAGGACAGCGCCAATGACACATCGACGTGCGACGTGACGGTCATTGCGCTACTGCCACCCTGGCAACCTCGAGCAGGGCGCGCACGGCTGCGGCGGATTTGTCGAAGGCCGCCTGCTCTTCGGCATCGAGCCGGATCTCGATGACCCGCTCGACACCGAGCGCGCCTATCACCACCGGCACGCCGATGAACATGTCCATGGGCTGGCCATATTGACCGGCCGTGATGTGCGCAGAACAGGGCATGGTGCGCTTTCTGTCCGCGAGATGGGACTCGATCATATCCACGGTGCCGGAGGCGGTGGCGAAATGGGCCGACGCGGTCTTGAGCAATTTGCCGATCTCGACGCCGCCGGCGCGCGTGCGCTGCAGGATGGCCTCGATCCGCTCCCGGCTCGACCAGCCCATGGCCAGCAACTCGGTCACCGGAATGCCGGCGATAGCCGAATAGCGGAGCAGCGGCACCGTGTAGCCGTGCCCGCCCAGCGCCAGCGCGGTGACATCCGCTACCGAAACGCCGAATTCCGCGGCGAGGTAGAAGCGCAATCGCGCCGAGTCCAGCACACCTGCCATGCCGACGATACGGTTGTACGGCAGGGCAGCCACCTGCTGCAGCACCGCCACCATCGCGTCGAGCGGGTTGGAGATGCAGATGACGAACGCCCGCGGTGCGTAGGTGCGGATATCGGTTGCAACCTGCTGGATGATTCTGCAGTTCGCGCGCACCATGTCGTCGCGACTTGCGCCGGGCGAGGGCGGCGCTGCCGCGCTGACCACGACTACATCCGCGCCTGCAATGCCCGCAGGGTCGATACCGCCTGAGATGCGCACGTCGGTCGCACTGATCGCAGTGCCCTGCGCGATATCCAGCGCCTTGCCGGCCGCGAGACCGTCTATCGCGTCCACCAGCACCACGTCGCCCAGCGCACGATGCGCGAGCAAGTGCGCGAGCGCGCCGCCGACGTTGCCCGCGCCTATCAGCGCGATCTTCTTCCGGGTCATGTCAGGGATGGTCCGCGCTACGTAGCGGATGGAATCTTCAGTGCGGCCAGCCCGGCCTCCGCGCACAAGGTGGCCGCCGGACCGGTGGTGGTGCCGCCGATGCCGATGCCGCCTATCACCTGGCCATTCATCTCGATCGGAATGCCGCCGACGACAGGCAGAACCTCGCTGAAGCCCAGGACATGCGGCCGGCCCCCGGCGACGTCATCGTCGAGGCGTTGCGTGGAACGCCCGAACTGCAGCGACGTCGTGGCCTTTTGCAGGGCACCGCGGTAGCTCGCGAGCAGCGCGCCGTCCATGCGCGCAAGATAGAGCGGATGGCCTCCGGCATCGACCACCGCCACGCAGATGGTCCAACCGTTTTTCACCGCCATGGCTTCCGCCGCGGCGCCGATCGCTTTTGCGCCTTCGAGCGTCAACTGGCTTGTCGTTGCGAAATGCGCCATTCCGGAGCTTTCTGTTATGTCGCTGCAACTGCGGGAAGACGCGGAATCATGCCATAAACGGCCGGCGGCTCCTCCATCACCAACCGGGCAGGCAACGCATGCCAAGCGTGACACAGGCATGGATCGAAACCGGCGCGCCGATATGCATACACCGTTTAACGGCAAGACAATGCCGCAAACTGGCGCGGCGCAACGATCTGAGTATGGCCTGCACGCTTCATTTCAAGCAGTGGTTTGTCGCCGGTGACGAGAAACTCGGCGCCGGCCGTGAGTGCCATCGCCAGCAGGTAATCGTCGCCCGGATCCGGCGCATCGCCCGCGCGCCGCAGGCGCTCGAGCACGACCTCCGCCGAGCGCAATGCGTTGACCATGCGGCCCACCGCGCCGCGAGGAAGATAGGGGCGCAATTGCGGGTAGCGCGATGCCCGTCTGAACTCCGCTATCTGTTCCGTGCTCGTCGCCAGCTGAAAGCGGCCCTTGCACCACGCATCCAGGATTTGCGCGGGCGGACTGCGGCCCCCGCGCAGCCCGCTCAATAGGACGTTGGTGTCGAGGATGACCAGCACCGCCTAACGCCGCTTGCGCGCGTACGCGACGGCCTCGCTGACAAGCTTTTCGAACCGCGCTTGGGAAAGCGATGCAGTTTGCGCCCGAATTTGCGACAACACCTGCGCAAGCCCGTCACGCGTACCGGCCGATTGCCGCGACTTAATCGTGCGTTTCTCCGTTTGCAACCGCGCCTGAACCGCTTCCTGAACAAACCGCGAGAGATCCCCCTTCCGCCCGCCTGTCTGGCCGAGATGGGCGCGCAACGCCTCGTCCGTTTCCTTCGACACCTTGAGGGACCAACGAACCGGATTTTCCATGACAGGCTCCATTTGGACACATAAACTCATGTGAGTTCATTATGCCAGATCGCGGTATGCGTTTCAGACGACGGGTAGGGCTGGAGCATCAAATTTCCTGTAGTGGCCGCAGGTTGCTCGGTCGCATAGGGACTGACCAAGTGCAGCGGCTTCACCCCCCGCACCACCGAGCCCGAGCCGCGCACGCTCTTGCCATCGGAGACCGGAATGAATTTTCATCGGCTCAAGAGCCGGGGAACCGGCACTATTGAAATAGTGCATGGCATGCACTACACTTTCCGATGCCCACGCTGAAACGGCTCACCAACGGCAAGATCGCCATGTACGCGAACGACCATGGCGAACCGCACTTTCACGTGGAAACACCCGATGGACGTTGCAGCGTGTCGATTGTCAGACTGGCAGTGATCGTTGGCGGCGTTGACCGGGTGGTGCTTGACGAAGCACTCGCCTGGGCACGGGAAAATCAGGACGTGTTGCAATTGCGCTGGAAGGAACTCAACTCATGAAACTACCCACCATCAAAGCGGCGCGTGCCCTGGCCGCCCATCGCGTGGAGGTGCTCTGGTCAACCGGCCGAATCGACAAGGTGGATGTAGGCTCCGCGCTCAAAGCGAACCCTTCCCTCGCGCCTGCGCTCAGGCAGTCGCGCTTCGCCCGCGTCACGCCAGGTGAATGGGGCCACTGCCTTTCCTGGGGCGGGCCGGAAGGCAGTGAAATCGAGATCGGCGCGGATGCGTTATGGCGCCTGGCGCGCGAACAGGAGGCCAATACCGAGACTGTAGACTTCGCCGCGTGGCGCGCCGCGCATGGCCTCTCGCTCACCGAGGCGGCGCACAGCCTCGGATTGTCGCGACGGGCCGTGGCCTACTACGATTCCGGCGAAAAACCGGTGCCTCGCGTAGTAGCGCTAGCATTGCGCGGATTTCAAGCTCATACCGCCTGACCCCGCGCATCAGTGCGCAGTTCAACGACCCGGGCGCGGCGCATCTTCGAACACCATCGGACGATGGCGCGGGATCCGGCACAGCGGAGCTCGCCCGTTCTCTACCAGCCCGCCAATGCCCGCAACAGCCGGTCTTTGATGTCCGCGTTGGCGAAACTCGCCTCGATGGACGTGCGGGCGACGGCGCGCACTGTTTCGTTATCCCAACCATAAGCGGTAATGCAGCGGGCGTATTCGCGTTCCAGGGTGGTGTCGAACAGGGCGGGATCATCGGTGTTGACCGATACCGGCACGCCGGCGAGCCGCAGGCGATCGATCGGGTGCTCCGCCATCGACGCAAAGACGCCCAGTGACAGATTGGAACCGGGGCATATGCCGAGCGGAATCCCTTTATCTGCCAGCAGCGAAACGAGTTCCGCATCGCCGGCTGCGCGCACACCGTGGTCGATACGGTCCGCGCCCAGCAATTCGATCGCATCGCGCACGCCTTCGGGCCCGCTGGATTCACCCGCATGCACCGTGCGTTTGAGGCCGGCGGCGCCCGCGCGGCGGAAGGCTTCGGCGAAGCGTGGCCCGGTGCGCCCGGCGGTGGCTTCGTTGCCGTCGATTGAGAGCGCGACCACGCGCGGATGGCGCATCGCGATCAACTGGTCGACGAGTTGCGCGGCGGCCTCCGCCGAGGCGGTGCGCAGCAGGCTGATGCACAGCCCCACTGGCGGTAAGCCGTCCTGCTCCGCCGCCTTGAAGCCTTCGTCGAGCGCGTCTACCATCTCGGGCACACGACCCCGCCAGTGGCGCCAGTGCGAGGGATTGATGATCGCGTCGGCATAGCCGGTGCCGCTCGCAGCCATGCGTTGTGCAAGCGCGTAGGCGGTCTGCGCAAGCTGCTCGCGCGTGCGTATCAGCCCGCAGGCCCAATCGAGGAAATGAAGAAAATCCGCCAGGCTGGAGAACTGCAGCAATGCCTCGCGCGGCCGCGGCATGGCCTCGCCCGCGCTCGCGGCAAGCTGCTCCAGCGTGGCCGCGTCGAAGCAGCCCTCGACATGCAGATGGATCTCTGCCTTGGGCAGCGCGCGCAGGCGCGCTTCCTGGTCGTTATTGCGGTTTGATTGCGGCATCTAGTATCTTCACGCCCTGGTTCATTCGGGACTGCCTACCGACTCGTGCCATGGGATCACCCGTTTTTCGAAAAAATCCACAATTTCGTACAGCGCGATCGCGAGCAGCGAGGTCACCGCTATCGTCGCCCAAAGCAGTTCGACCCGAAACTCGTAGGTGCTCGTAATCACCAGATAGCCCAGCCCGGTATCGGACCCGACCCACTCGGCGACCAGCGCGCCGATCACGGCCGAAGCGCTCGCGATTTTGAGTGCGGAGAACAGGTAGGGCAGGGCCGCCGGCCAGCGTAACTTCCAGAACACCTGCGAGGGCGTCGCGGCTAGCGTGTACATCAGTTCCAGGCTCGAGCGGTCCACCGAGCTCAGGCCGCGGAAAACGTTCACCAGCGTCGGAAAGAACGAAATCAGCGCCGCGGTCAGCACTTTGGGCGTCATACCGTTGCCAAACCACAGCAGAAACAGCGGTGCGAGCGCGACCACCGGGATCGAGCGCACCGTCTGCGCTACCGGAAACAAAGCGCGCTCCATGGTTCGTGAATAGACGAACAGCACGGCCAGCAGCACCCCGAGCGCATTGCCGGCGAAGAAGCCGAGCAGCGCCTCGACCGCGGTCACCGTGGTGTGCTTGAGCAACAGCTGCCGGTTCTCGAACAGCGCGGCACCAACGGCGCTCGGCGTGGGCAGCACATAGGTCGGCACGCTCGCGAGCCTCAGCACCGCCTCCAGCGCCGCCAGTATGCCCGCGAGCACCGCCAGCGGATACAGGACCTGGCGCAGCTTCGCCCATCCGCGGCGCGCGGCCGGCGCGCCCACGGCCGCATCACGGACCTGGGTGCTCACTCGGCCTCGACTGTGCTGTGCAAGGCGCGCCGCACGCGCAGGGCGTGCGCAAAGAGCGCCTCCGAGCGCGCCGCCAGCTCGGTGGGCCGTGGTCGCGGCACGTCGATGTCGATCACTTCGCAGACCCTGCCGGGCCGGGGAGAGAGCACGACCACGCGATCGGAGAGGAACACCGCTTCGTCGATGGAGTGGGTGACGAACAGCACCGCCGCGGTCTTCTCCGTCCACACTCGCAGCAGCTCCAGATTCATTCGGTCGCGCGTAATTTCGTCCAGCGCGCCGAAGGGCTCGTCCATCAGGATCAGCGGCGGTTCCAGGGTCAGCGCGCGGGCGAGCGCTGCGCGCATGCGCATGCCGCCGGAGAGCTCGCGCGGAGCACGATCACCGAATCCGGTCAGGCGCACGGCCTCCAGCAATGCGCGGGCCTTCGCCTCGCGCTCGGCCCGCGGCACCCCCAGCAACTCCAGCGGCAACTGCACGTTCCGTTCGGTCGAGCGCCAGGGGAACAGTACCGGGTCCTGGAACATGAAACTGAACATACGCTGCTTCCGCGCCTGCGCCGGCGTGGTACCGAGCACCATGATCCGTCCTTCGGTCGGGGCGAGGATGTCGGCGACCAGCCGCAGGATGGTGGACTTCCCGCAGCCGCTGGGACCGAGTAGCGTTACGAACTCGCCGCGACGCACGCTCAGGTCGATGCCCTCCAGCGCGACGACGCTGCGCCCGCCGGTCTTATAGGTCATTCCCACGTGATCCAGTCGCACCGCTATGTCGCCGGCGGCCTGGTCGGTGCGGACGTCGCTCACAAGGCCTGCGTCAGAGCTTGCGTGCGCCGGACTTCTCCAGCACGCCGAAATTGAGCAGGCGCGCGCGTTCGATCGGCGTATTGATCAGCCCGGTTTCCACCGCAACCTCTATGCTGCGGTCCCAGGTCGACGCGTCCATCCAGAGCAGGCCCTTTTCGGCGGTCAGCTTCGACGTGTAGAGGGGAATCTGGCCGCGGTTGTACTCCAGTTGCTGGTTGATGCTCAAACCCTCGCTGTACTTGGCGACGACAAAACGGCTGACCTCGTCGGGATTCTGGATGTTGTACGCGAGTCCGGCGGCGAGCGCCTGTATCAGGGCTTCGACCATCGGACGGCGTTTGGCCAGCGTTTCCTCCAGGCAGACGATGATGTTGCCCTCCAGCGGCACGCCCAGATCGTAGGCAAGCCAGGTCCGGGCGGGCACGCCGCGCTCCTTCATGGTGAGCGGTACGTTCAGCACCGAGACCGTCATCAGGTCGATCCTGCCGTCCATCAGCGCAGTCGGGTCGGCGGTGACGGTGCTGGTAGTGATGTCGCTGTCCTTCAGGCCGTTGCGCTTCAGGATCGCCTGCAGCCAGGTGCGATTCACCGGCTGATAGCCGACGCGTTTGCCGGCGAGTTCCCTCGGCAATTCGATCGGCTTGTCGGCGCGCGCAGCCAGCCCGAGCGGCGATTTCTTGAACATCGAGCCCAACACCACGATCGGCAGGCCGCGCGAGCGCGCCGCGATCACCGGCAGCGCGGAGGACACAATCGCTACGTCGACGGCGCCGCTTGCGAGAATCGCGATCGGGTCGATCTGCGGGCCGCCGGTCATGGTGCCCACCTCCAGCCCGCGTTCCTTGAAATACCCTGCTTCCTGTGCCGCGAACACCGGCGCCGACTCCACGTTCTTCAGCCAGCCGAGTTGAAATTTCACCGCGGTGGTCTGGGACAGGGCGCAGGTCTGCGCGAGCGCAAGCGCTGCGCCCAGGATCAGGCTGAGGGTGTGACGGTAATGCATGGAGATCTCCTGTCGGTACGGCGTGGGCGGGTGAGGCATCGATGGATCCGACAGTCTACGTCGGAAGAATGCAGGCGAAAGCGGAAGAAGCGCAACGAACGCGAGGCTCGAGAGTCGTGAATGCAGCGGTCGCGTGTCCATCGCGTCATCGAAGGTCTGGAATGAAAGGGGCGTCAGAATATCTGGAACTCTAGCCCGGGTATGCCCGGTGCGTTCGGCGCAGGCGGGCGCGGCAGCACGGTGCTCTCCCATTCAGCGTACGCGCCTGCCATTTCCTGCAGCACGCGAGGATACTTGTCCTGAAAGCTCGCGTATTCGCGGATGTCCCGCACCAGGTTGAAAAGATACTCGCGTCCGGTGTCGGACTGATGGAAATATTTCCACGGACCGCGCCGCGCCGCGCTCGCGGTGGGCGTGCGCCAGAACAGCGTGCGGTCGAAGCAGGCGCGCTCGCCCAGGAGCACCGGCATCAGGTCGGCGCCGTCGGCCGGATAGCGCGCATCGGCGGCGGTGCCGGCAAGCGCGAGAAAGGTCGCGGTCCAGTCCATGGTGATCGCCATCTGCGGGCTGACCTGCCCGCCGGGAATCTTTCCTCGCCAGCGCGCAATCCCGGGCACGCGTATGCCGCCCTCGCGCAGCAACCGGATGTAGCCGGTGAGCGGGTAGTGGTACGAATAACGCTCGCCGCCGTTGTCGCTGGTAAACACCACCAGCGTGTCGGCGTCGAGCTTCAACCGTTGCAGGGTGTCCAGCACGCGGCCGACTCCGCTGTCCAACTCGCGCATCATTTCCGCATAGATCTCGATCGAACCGCCATTCGGTGTCGAGGGCCGCTCGGCGAACTCCTCTTCCTGGAACGGCGCTTCCCAGGGCCAGTGCGGCGCCGTGTAGTGCAGCGACAGGTAGAAGGGCGCATCGCGGCGGCGCTCGATGAAATCGCAGGCGCGATCGGTGAGCACGTGGGTGAGGTAGCCCGCCTTGGGCGCCACCTCCTCGCCTTCCATCGCGAGGTATCGCCCGTCCTCGCCGCGGTAGCTGAAGTAGCCCGCGCCGGTGGTCTTGGTGCCGAAGTACTCGTGGAAACCGGATTTGAGCGGACCGAACAGCGGCGGCTCGCCGCAATGCCACTTGCCGAACAGGCCGGTGGCGTAGCCCGCCTCGGCGAGCAGTCGCGGCAGCGCCGGGAATTCGGGTTCCAGGCCGAGGCTGTCGCCGTGTATCCAGTGCAACAGCGGTTCGGCGAGGCCCGCCGCATGGCGCGCGGGATAGCGGCCGGTGAAGAGCGAAATCCTCGTCGGCGAGCAGGTCGCCGATCCCGAGTAGCAGTCGGTGAGGCGCACGCCCTCGGCGGCGAGGCGGTCGATGCGGGGCGTCGCGTAGTCGGGCCGGCCGTAGCAGGACAGGTCACCCCATCCGAGGTCGTCGGCCAGGATGAAAACGATGTTGGGTTTGCGCAAGTACGGCGCTCCGGGCGTGGTCAAATGCGCTGGTGTAGCGCATGGTTTGCAGCGCAGCCTGAATCCGGCTGCCTCGACCTCAACGATACCAGATCGCCCTGCGCTGGTCAGACGATCATGCCGCCGCGCGCATTCCCCCATCCTCGGCATTGCGCGTGAAATAATCCGCCCTCCATGAATCAGGCCATGATCCTGCTTGCGATTGCGTGCGCCAATTCGGGCGTGGCGATGCGCATGATGGAGCCGATGCTCGCCGCACTCGCCACGGACTTCGGCGTGAGCGTGCCGGCCGCGGCCGTGGTGTTCACCGCCTTCTCGATCGCGCAGTCCGGCGCGCAGTTCTTCCACGGCGCGCTCGGCGACCGTTACGGCAAGCTGCGCATGGTCACCCTGATGCTCACGCTGTCGGCGGCGGCGGCCTTCGGTTGCGCGCTGGCGCCGGACCTTGCCGGCCTGACCGCATGGCGATTCGCACTCGGGCTGTTCTGCTCCGGCGCCATGACCCTGGGCATGGCCTATATCGGCGACGAAGTCCCGGCCGAGCGGCGCCAGTCGGTGCTCGCGAGCTTTCTCTCGGGGACCGTCATCGGCCAGGCTCTCGGCCCCCTCGTTGGCGGCACGTTCACCGACCTGCTCGGCTGGCGCGCCGCCTTCGTCTTTCTCGGAACGGGATTCGCGGCCAATGCTCTGGTGCTGTTCAGCCTCACCCGCGCCCGCTGGCCCAGGCGCCGTATCGACACCGGGGCACTGTTCTCCATTGCGCCCTATGCGGCCATCGTGCGGCTGCCCAAAGCGCGGCTGGTGATGTGGGCGGTGTTCGCCGAGGCGGTATTCTTTTTCGGCGCGTTCTCGTTCATCGGTGTGCTGATGCGCGAGCGCTTCGGCCTTCCCTACACTGTCATCGGGCTTGCCATCGCGGGCTTTGGCGCGAGCGGGCTGCTGTATACCCGCGCAGTGCGCTGGCTGCTCGGCCGCTACGGCCAGGGAGGAATGGTGCTGCGCGGCGGACTGGCGTGCGGCGCCTGCTTCATCGGCATCGCACTCGCGCCGGCGTGGCCGATCGCGTTCGCGTGCACTGCGTGCCTGGGATTCTTCTACTACATGATGCACAACACGCTGCAGACGCGCGCCACCGAGATGGCGCCGCAATCGCGTGCGCGGGCGCTCGCGCTGTACTCCACCGCCTGGGCGGCGGGCCAGGCGGCGGGTGTGTCACTCCTCAGCGCGGGCCTGCTCGCGTTCGGCCTCGCGCCCATGATCGCAGCATTCGGGATCGGCATCGCGCTGTTCGGCGTCTGGTTCCGCCATAACCTGCCGCGGTTTCCTTGAGCTGTTCAGGCCGCGCTGCGATTGCCGGGCCTGGCGAGCAGCAACAGCGCATCGCCGATGACCCGCTCGATGATGCCGCCCTCGCGGCAATAGCCGGAGTACGACGACCCAAGAATCCCGAACGCCCCAATCCAGGCCGGCTGACCGCTGGTGTAAAGCATCGCGTCCCCATCGCGCCACTCGTCAGGAACAGATGATCTCGTCCGATCCGCTCCTGCATTTCTGCAAAATCTGAATGAACGGCTCCGAACCCGGAACGCCCGGGTCGATGTCCACCAACCAGGGCATAGGGCGCATGTTTCACGGGCGAAGCGACATTAGGTTGAAGGGAGTCATTAAGAATCCCCTATTAGGGTAATATTCGCCTATGGAAAAGCGCATACCCCATTATTTGTTGCGCGCTATCCAAAAGCAGATGAACAGTGTTGCGGCAATGAATCTGACTTTTTCGGCGCAACTCGATATCCGAGCAGCGGGGATGGAGATGGCAGACGCGCTTGACGTAGTGAAAGGTCTTTCCCGTTTCGATTTTTATAAGAGCATGACGACCCATGCGAATCATCGTGTCTGGCAGGACGTATATCACGCGACGTGGCGCGAAAAATCGCTCTACGTGAAATTCCAGCAAGCCGAAGAATACTTTGTGGTGTCCTTTAAGGAGTTGTGACATGGCATCGAAATGGCATGGTAAGCAATGCCCCTTGTGCTTCGAGGGAACGCTGCGAGATGGAAAGCGCAAGCAACGCCTCGAATATCGAGGGCACGGTTACGAATATGTGGCAAAAGGCTCTTTTTGCAATAAATGCGGTGAAGGATTCCCAGAACACGATGCGCGGGAGGAATCTGCCTGGACGTCCTTTCGCGACCGGGTGGATGCCGACGAAATTGCCAACTTGACGCGCATCCGAAAAAAATTGAAGCTGACACAGCAAGCGGCGGCAAAGCTCGCCGGGGGAGGCAAAAATGCCTTTTCCCGATACGAGCGCGGCCAGGCAAAACCGGTTGCGGCAGTTGTCAATCTGTTCCGGTTGCTGGATCGACATCCTAATTTGCTGCGGGAGCTTAAAGCGGATTGATGCAAAGCCAGGCAGCATCGAAAGCAACCTCAAGCGCTCGATCGGGGTTATTGCACCCCGAGTCCCGCGGCCGGCTGACCCTGGCCTCCCCCGATCCCCTCGTCCACCCGCGCATCCGGGCCAACTTCCTCGAAGCCGAATCCGACCGCCAGACCCTCATCACCGGCGTGCGCATCGCCCGCGACATCCTCGGCCAGAGCGCCATGAAAGACTACTGCGCCGAAGAAGCCTCCCCCGGCCCCCAACGCCAGACCGACGAAGAAATCCTCGCCTACCCCCGGTGGCCACTTCAAATTCCCCCATCTGTGGCCAGGTCAAATTCCCCCAGGGGGAACGACAGGAATGGATGGATTGTTACTCGGATTGGTTGGCCTTTGCAAGGCGGTTGGCGGCTTCTTTGAGCCGGTAGCTTTTGCCGCGGAAT
>SHXF01000089.1 GCA_009693435.1 Betaproteobacteria bacterium
GCGCTCGCCGAACCGAATTACGAGGGAACGGCGGCTGCAGACACTGCACTCGGCCCACGGTTCAACCGCGTTGGCGAGTAGCCCAACCGGAGGCCGAGCCCGGTCAATTCTTAGGGGAATTCCCGTCCGTGGAAATCCAGGCTAGTGTGTTCTCCTCCAATTTGCAACCGGCTGCGACACAGGCGTCGCCCGCGCCAGATATCACCTGTTCAACCCGTTCTATCCCCGCAGGTCGCTCAACGCGAAGCGTCGGCATGCACGCGCAGCGCGCTTGCGAAATCGTCCAGATCGCCCAAACCCGTTCTTATGGCCTCGACGAGCCGCGAGCCCGCGATATCGGCATAACGATGAACGATGAGATTGCGCAAGCCAGCGGCCCTGGCAAGGCGGAACGACATCGGCTCCGGGATGACGCGATGCCGTGCAAGCAGCGTGAATGCGACAGCGGGGCTCTCGGGCACGCCCAGTGATTCGTGCGTGCACGCGTGCACGGCAAGATCGATGCAGGCCTGAATCGCCTGCAACAGATCGAAACACACGTCGTTACACAAACTTTCGTCCGCCTCCAGCGCATCGGCGTGCAACGGAAGCTTTGCGCGCAACCGGTTCACGTGATGCGCGATCGCCTCGGACTTTCGCAGCACCACGTCCCTGTCAACCACGGCGCGCCTCGTCACGCCGGTTGAGCGCCTCGGCCCGCATGCGGCGGTGATACTCGCCATCGAAGTATTCCAGCGTGATGCGCTCCAGAACCGTCGCTGTGCGCCGCGGATCCCGATCGAACAAGGTGCGTCCGCCAAGAAACACCTGCCGTCCCAATACCGGTTCGACGCGATCAAGCAGGATCAGGTGCACATCACGTCCCGCAGCAAGGGATAGTCGGGCGACGAGATCGAGATACTCCGCATCGAGCGCCTTGGCGTCCGCAAGCGCGCGCGGAATGACTGCGACATCCAGATCGCTGGCACGCCGGGAAACGCCCTTGGCCGCTGATCCGAAAAGCAGCGCGGCCGACACGCGCTCATCCGCGCCAAGCAATTCCGTTACGGCTTCGATGGAAGTGTTCATGTCCATATCCGAAGTATAGACGGGGGACTGGCAATGCGACAAAAGGGCGGAATGGCAGGCAATCGATGACCAAAACGATTGCTCCGCATGAGCGCCCGGGTCGAGCGTCGATAGCGTCAATAGCGACCATGACGTCACACTGGACTCCGTCGCACTGGAAGCCTCAAGTCTCCCGCTAACCTGCCCCGGATTCGCCGCTGCCATGAGCACGCTATTCCGCACCCGCGGCAGAATTCTGCAGCCGCGGATCCCGTCTTCCTCGCCCAGGGCATTTGTGTTGAAGTAACTGCCTTCGACCCTTTTCCAACTCCCTGAAAATATCGGCGCATGAAGAAACATCACCTCAAGACCGTCGGCATTGCCACCGGCCAGGGCCGGCCGCCTCTGTCGAAAGTGCAAAAGGCATTCAATTCGCTCATCCGGCAGATCGACAGAAAACGCGCGGAACTGGCCGCATGGGAGGCCGCGATTCCGCCCTTCCAAAGCCAATACGCGAGCGAGCTGGTTCCACTGTACGAAGAGTCGCTGGATCTGCAAGCCAGGATGGTGCAGGGCCTTGACCGGGCCAGCGATCAAAAAGGACTGACCAAGGGCGAACGGCGCAAGATCGCAGCGCTGATCACTGAACTCGCGGGGACTCTGGTCGCGGCGCGCAACGACGAACAGATGAAAGCGCTTTACAACAAGCACGGCCAATTCGACTACGACAGCGAGGAAATGGCGAATGCGTCGGGAATGAAATCCATGCTGGAGCATGTGCTGGGTTTCGATATGGGCGATGATCTTGACCTCGGTTCGCCGGAAACCATACTGGAGCGCGCCCGGTCAAAATTGGAGGAACAGCAGGCGCAATTCGAAGCCGACCGGCAGGCAGGGAAAGATCCACGGACGGGAAGAAAGCAATCCGCGAAACAGCTTGCCAGGGAGGCGCGCCGCGAAGCCGATGAGCAAAAGCTTCGCCAGTCCATTCGCGAGATCTACCGCAAGCTGACCAGCGCCCTGCATCCGGACCGCGAACCCGATCCGCGGGAACGCGAACGCAAGACCGGGCTGATGCAGCGCGCCAACCAGGCCTACGAAAAAAACAATCTGCTGCAGTTGCTGGAACTGCAACTGGAGCTGGAACACATCGACCAGACCGCGATCGACAACATCGCCGAAGACAGGTTGAAGGACTACAACAAGATCTTGAGCGGGCAATCGCTGGAACTGGAAATGGAAATCCGGCGCGTCGCAAGCGGCTTCCGGGAACAGTTCGGAATCTCCCCTTTCATTGACGTGATGCCCGGATCCATCATGAAGCACCTCGCCGTCGAAATCGGCAACACCAGACGCGCCCTGCGCGAGGTGCAGCAAGACCTGCACGCGATCGAGGACCTGAAGAAGCTCAAGGCGTGGCTGCGGCGCACGCAGTTGCACGAGACGGACGATTTCAGCGACGTACCGTTCTGAGAAGCGCCGGCCGTGCGGCGCACGCGCCTGATGCATGCCGGATTCCATTGGACCCCGGTCCGTTTTCTCGCCCGGCCACACCCGATATGGTCAAGTAATCTGAGCCAAGCTTGCGGGGCGTTGCGCAGGTATCCTCACCCCCGTTCGCCTTATTCACAGGAATCGTCACTATGAAAATGGCCTGGATCGTCTGCGACAGCTTCTTCATGGATCGCGTCATGGCGATCCTCAAGGAGCACCGCATCGACTACTACACCAGTTGGGACAACGCCAAGGGCAAGGGGCACGGCACCGAGCCGCACCTGGGTTCCGGCGCCCACCCCAGCATGAACACGGTGACGATGATTGCATTCGAGGACGATGCGCTGCTGGAGGCGCTAATACGCAGCATCAAGGCGTCGAATCAGGCTACGCCGCGCGCATCGGACCATATCCGGCTGTTCCAGCTGCCGCTTGATCGCATCGTCTAGGTACAAACCGGGGACAGACCACGTTTTCGATTTGTAAAACGTGGTCTGTCCCCGGTTTTACTGTTTCACGAACCGCAGCGTGAAGCGGTCGCTCTCGCCGATCGCCTCGTACTTCGCGCGGTCCTTGTCCTTCAGCCGGTAGGTCGGCGGCAGGGTCCATACGCCCTCGGGGTGGTCTTTCGTGTCCTTCGGATTCGCGTTGACTTCGGAGGCGCCGGCAAAACGAAAGCCTCCTTTTTCGATCAGCGCGATTCCGACGTCCTGGCGCACATAGCCCGCCTGGGTCTGCTTTTCCTGCGGCAGATCGGTGCGCCCGCGATGATCGATGATGCCCAGCACGCCGCCCGGCTTGAGGGCCTTGTGAAATGCGCGAAGGGACTCCTGCACCTCGTTGCGGTCCATCCAGTTGTGCAGGCTGCGAAAGCTGAGCACAAAATCCGCGCTTCCTGCAGGAGCGATCTCATGCCTGTCGGCGCGGAACGGTGTGACCAGCACCCTGTCGTACAGCGCAGGCTCGGCCTTGAGCCGCTCCAGCAGCTTCTTGTGGTCGGGAATGTATTGCGGCAGCGACTCGTCGCGATTGGCGGCGATATAGCGCCCTTTGGCCTTCAGCCAGGGCGCGAGGATTTCCAGGTAATAACCGCCGCTGCCAGGCAGTATCTCGACCACCGTGCTGTCCTGGCGCACACCGAAAAACGCCAGCGTCTCGGCCGGATGCCGGAAACCGTCCCGCGCCACATTTCCCGGCGATCGATGCTTGGCACTCAGCAGCGCCGTGAAAACACCGGGGTCCTGCGCCTGCGCGGGCGCAGCGGCAATCAGCATGATCAGCGCCAGAAAAACCGGGGACAGACCACGTTTAATAATTGGAAAACGTGGTCTGTCCCCGGTTTGGTTTTCAGTAGTAACTGGCAGCATTTGGCACTCCTCGTGAAAATTGAAAACCGGGATCGGAAAATTGTGTCACGCGATAGGTGAGATCACCACTTTGCCGCGCGTGCGGCCCCGCTCGACGTGCTCGTGCGCGCGGACGATGTCCTGCAATGCGTAGGTTGCTTCGACGGTGATCCGCAGTATGCCGGCGTCGATCAGCCTGCCGATCTCCGCCAGCTGCTTCGCGTTCGGCCGAACCGAGGTGAAGCCTCCCGTCGCGCCATACTGCAGCGGTTCGTCTTCGGCTATGGGTCCGGTGATGGAGACCAGCCGTCCGCCCTTGCGCAGCACCGACCAGCTGCGCGGCCGCTGGTCGGCCGATATCGTGTGGAACACGGCATCCACATCGCGTACGTGATCCTCGAATCGCGTTTGCGTGTAATCGATGAACTGGTCGGCGCCCAGCGATTTGACGAACTCCGCATTGCGCGCCGATGCCGTCGCGACGACGCGGGCCCCGATATGTTTCGCCAACTGCACCGCAAGGTGACCCACACCGCCGGCCGCGGCATGGATCAGCACTGTCTGCCCTGCCGACAACCCGGCGTTGTCGATCAGCGCCTGCCAGGCCGTCAGTGCGGCGAGCGGCACGGCGGCCGCGTGCACGTGGTCCAGCGAGCGGGGCTTGGGCACCAGATCCGCCGATGGCACGCTGATGTATTCGGCATAGCCGCCGGCGGCTGCCGGAAAGCGCGACATCGCATAGACCTCGTCGCCTGGTGCAAATCCCGGCGCACGCGATTCAACCACCTCGCCGGATATGTCCCAGCCCAGAATCACCGGAAAGGGAATGTCCTTCCAGCCGCGATTGGCGCCGGTGCCCAGGCGGGTCTTGTAATCGATGGGATTGATGCCGGCGGCGTGCACCTTCACCAGGACTTCATCTGCACTCGGCTCGGGACGCGGCACCGTTTCAATCTGCAAAACCGAGGGCGGGCCAAACGCCCGGATTACCGCTGCCTTCATGGTATTGCTCATGGATGTCTCCGATTCGACACGAAACGGAAACCGGGGACAGACCACGTTTTGTGGATTGAAAACGTGGTCTGTCCCCGGTTTCCTTGGCACAGGGTATCAAATCCGACCGCGTCCGGTGCTCCGCAGCAGCGTCGGGAATACCGACTGCTCTGGTCCTGATACGATTCGCACTGGACGGCGGCAGCGCCAAAGGGGAGAAGCGATGAAGACAACGGCAAGGCGGCGACTGGCCGCAGCGGCGGTTCTGATCGGTGCATGCGCGGGCGCGTCCTTGACATGGGCGCAGTCCTATCCGGACAAACCGGTTCGCATCATCGTCCCGACTTCCGCCGGCGGCACGACCGATGCCATCGCGCGCATTTACGCGCAGGCCCTCAGCCCACGCTTGGGCCAGCCGGTGCTCATCGAGAACCGTCCCGGAGCCGGTGCACAGATCGGCATCGACGCGACCGCCAAGGCGGCGCCGGATGGCTACACCTTGCTGCTCTCGTCCAACTCCATATTGCCGGTGCTGAAAAAAGTGCCGCCCTACGATCCTGCGAAGGATTTTTCGCCGGTAACCCTGGTGGCGCGCACGCCGCTGGTGTACGCGGTCCACGCCAAGGTGCCCACCACCACCATGGCCGAATTCATCGCCTACGCGAAAGCGAGGCCGGATGCGGTTCGCTACGGCTCCGCGGGAATAGGCAGCGCGCTGCACGTTGCGGGGGAACTGCTGGCGATGGTGGCGAACATCCGCATGACGCACGTTCCCTACAAGGGCGGCGGGCCGATGATGACCGACGTGATCGGCGGCCAGATAGAAATGGTGCCGACCAGCGCCGAATTCGCCAAGCGCTTCATGGACAGCGGCCAGTTGAAGTCCCTTGCACAGACCGGCACGACGCGCTTTCCCCTGCTACCCGGCGTGCCCACCACCGCGGAACTGGGCATGGCCGAAGTCGATACCGTCAGCTGGTTCGGCCTGTTCGCGCCGCCCCGCCTGCCGCAGGCGATTGCGGCGCGCGTGGCCGCGGAAGTGGCGGTGATTGCGGTGCAGCCGCAGCTGATGCAGCGGATCAATGAAGTGGGCGGCGTCACCGAAGTCATGACCCCGGCCGAGTTCACCAAATTCGTAGCGGCGGAAAACACGAAATGGAGCCGCGTCGTGCGCGATCTGAAAATACCGCTCGAGCCTTAGCCCGGGCGACCACCAGCCAACAGGAGAACGCATCTCATGAATCAACTATCCGCAGCAACCACGAATGCCCCCGACCGGAAACGAATGGCGGCAGAAGTAACGATGAAAGCCAGCGCAAGAAACCTCAAGCCGCTCATCGACCGTCTCGGGCCGGCAAACGAATCCGATGGCGAGTTGTCGCCCGAAGTGGTGGACGCGTTGCACCAGGCCGGATTGTTCGGCATGTGGGCGCCGCGGGAAGTGGGCGGGGCCGAGATGCATCCCATAGATTCGCTGGAAGCGCTGGAGGACATCAGCTACGCGCACGGCTCGACCGGCTGGGTGCTGATGGCCGCAGCACTGTGCACCGGCACCGCGGCATGCTTTCTCGGCAGCGATTCGGTGAAGCGCATCTTCTCGCTCAAGCGCTTCCCGGTAATCGCAGGACAGGGCGGCAGCGGCGGCAAAGCCGTGGCGACCCGGGGCGGCTATACAGTGAGCGGCAACTGGAACTACGGCTCGGGCATCAAGCACGCCGATTACCTCCACTGCGGCGTCGCCGTATTCGATGCGGAGGACAAGCCGCGCATGGACAAGGACGGCTTGCAGGAGCAGCGCATCGCCGTCCTGTCGCCTGACCAGTGCGAATACGGCGCGAACTGGGACGTGCTCGGCCTGCGCGCAACCGGCAGCATCGACTACACCGCATCCGGAGCGTTCGTACCGGAGGACGCCACGCATCTCAAGAGCACAATCGAACCCATACTCGGCGGAAACCTCTACAGACTGGGCCTGCGCGGCCTCAGCACCATCGGCCATACCGGCTTCACGCTCGGCATCGGGCGGCGCATCCTGGATGAGATTGCGGCGATTGCGCGCACCAAGCAGGGGCGGCTGGGCAATCTGGCCGACAACACCAGTTTCCAGGAAGACTATGGCACGGCGGAGGCGAAATTCCGTTCGGCCCGCGCCTTCATTTTCGATACCTGGCACGAGGTAGAGGCGACCCTGGCGAAGGGCGAGACGCTGTCCGTTCGGCAATGGACGCTGGTGCGCCTCGCGCTCAATCACATCACCTGGACCACCGCCGACATATGCAGCTTCGCCTATTTCGCCGGTGGGGGCACGTCGCTGCGCGAGGGCGCCCTGCAGCGCTGCTTCCGCGACATGCACGCGGCCACGCAGCATCTCACCTCGTCACCGCGCATACGCGCCGACTGCGGCCGGGAACTCGCGGGGCTCGCACCCGGGGAGACCTGGGCGCACCTGGGGCTGGCTCCTCCGGCCTGAACGCGCCGCTCTCACCGCAGTTTTCACCAGGCTCGTCTTTACACAACTTTACCTGGCAGAGACACCCGCGCAACCCTTGACATCCATGATGGGCACCGTGCGCAAGGCCATCCCGGCCGCGCGACAGACAAGGAACCCGAAAATGGAAACCACTCAAGGCAACAACGCATCCGGCGCGCAGTCCAATCCGCAACCCGCAACCGGCACGACCGGAGACGAAGGCAGCAAGGAACGCTGCGGCCGCTACGGCAAACACCGCCATCGTCGCGGCGGCGTCTTCGTGCTGATGGTCGCGCTGGTGGCAGGCATGGCCGGCGGCTACATCGGCAAGTCGTTCGCGTATGGCGGCCCGTTCGCGATGGGCATGCACGGCGACCCGGCAAAAATGGACGAGCATGTGGAGCGCGCGGTCAAGCGCTTCGCCTCGAAAATAGACGCCACGCCCGAGCAGCAGCAAAAGCTCACCGCCATCGCCAGGGACGCAGCCAAGGACGTCGCCCCGGTGCGCGAGAAACTGCGCGACGCGCGCAAGCAGGCGACGGCGTTGGTGGGCGCGGCCAGCGTCGATCGCGCCGCCATCGAACGGCTGCGCGCCGAGCAGATACAGCTCGCCGACACGGTGAGCAAGCGCATGACGCAGGCGCTCGCCGATGCCGCCGAAGTGCTCACGCCTGAACAGCGCCAGAAGGTGTCCGAGCGCATCGGCGAACGCCACAGGCGCGGCTGGGGCTGGAATCGCGGTTAGCACCCGGGAGGAGGAATACGGGCAGGACTCTGGACGCTCGGTATCATTGCCCCCGTGATCCCGATCGTCCATCCGCTGGAAAGAAACAGTTCAAGCGTAGCGTGCGCCGCGCGCACGAATCATGGCGGTTCATACGCGCGGCGCACGCTACGATGCGATTCCGGTTCAGGTGCAATTCGCCACGGAGGCAAGCAACATGGTTGCAAGAGCAAGGCGCGGCGCAGCGTGGTATTGCGGCATGTGCCTCGTTTGCGGCCGATCATGACCTGAAATCATGGCCAGCCGCATTCTCATGGTCGAAGACGACCCGCGTCTCGCGGAGATGGTGTCGGAGTATCTGACCGGCGCCGGATTCCGCACCACGGTTGCGCCCACCGGCGGAGAAAGCCTGGCTCGCCTCGCGCGCGAACCCTTCGACGCCCTGGTGCTGGACCTGATGCTGCCCGACATCGACGGCCTGGAAGTGTGCAGGCGCGTGCGCGCCGCAGCGGATACGCCGTATGCAACCATCCCCATCCTGATGCTCACCGCGCGCGGCGATGCGACCGATCGCGTGGTGGGACTGGAACTCGGCGCGGACGACTACCTGCCGAAACCCTTCGAGCCGCGCGAGTTGCTGGCGCGGCTGCGCGCGCTGCTGAGGCGCAGCAGCGCGGGTGCCGTCAAAGGCGAAGTGCTGCGCTTCGGAAGCCTGGAGATAGACCGCGGCGCGCGCGAAGTGCGCATCAACGGCGAAGCGCGGGCGCTCACCTCCTACCAGTTTGCGCTGCTGTCGGCGCTCGCGGCGCACGCCGGACGGGTGCTCTCGCGCGAGGCCATCATGGATCTCGTCAAGGGTGAAGCCATGGAGGCGTTCGACCGCTCCATCGACGTCCACATCTCGCGCATTCGCCAGGCGATCGAGAGCGACCCGAAGAAACCGCGGCGCATCGTGACTGTGCGTGGTTCCGGATATGTTTTCGCGAAAGGCGACCTGACATGATTTGCGTCAGCTTATATAGTGGGGAGCACGAGGGGAGGATCCCCTCGTATCGTTCAAGGCCTCACGAGGCGAGGATCCCCTCGTATCGTTCAAGGCCTCACGAGGGGAGCATCCCCTCGTATCGTTGGAAAGTTCAGGATTGAAGCGCCTCTACGTCCAGATCTATCTCACGGTCGTCGCGAGCCTGCTGCTGATGGTGCTGGCAGTGGGCGCGATCTGGCGCTACAGCGTCGAGTCTGGACCCGGCGCGCAAGTCATGGAACTGGCGGGCGAGGTCGCAGCCGCGGCACTGCCTCCCGCCGATGCGCCGCGCGACGTGCAACAGCAGGCGATCGAGCGCATCTCGCAGCGGTTGCGCGCCGACCTCGCGCTGTATGACGCGCAGCGCGAACTCGTAGCCGCAGCAACGGTCTCCGCAGGCAGTACGCCGCCCGCAGCGGACCGGTCAAAGGGTGGCTTGAGCGAGCGAAACGAATGGAGCGGCTGGCGCATCGGCCTGCCCGACGGGCGCCGCCTCAGCGTGCGGCTTGCGCGCGGGCAGCGCTGGCCGGGTTTCGGCTGGCCGGCATGGCTGGGCATACTTGCGCTGATTGCGCTTGCCGTGGCCATCGCCGCGCATCCGGTGGTGCGGCGGATCACGCGGCGCCTGGAGCGCCTGGAGAAGAGTGTCGACGCGCTGGGCGGGGGCGATCTGACGGCACGCGTGCAGATGCACGGCCACGACGAGGTGGCGCGCCTCGCGCGCAGTTTCAACCGCGCCGCCGCGCGCATCGAACAGCTGGTGAAATCCCACCGCAGCCTCCTCGCCAACGCCTCGCATGAACTGCGCACGCCGCTGGCGCGCATCCGCATGGGGGTGGAACTGCTGAAGGGAAAGCCGGATCCGCAGCGCGAGGCGCACCTGGAAGCGGACATCGCGGAACTGGACGCGCTCATCGAGGAGATTCTCATCGCCAGCCGCCTGGATGCCGGCGCCGGCCTGGACGTGCGCGAGGAAATCGATTCTCTTGCGCTCGCCGCCGAGGAGTGCGCCCGCTACGACGACTGTCAACTGGATGGCGAGGCGGCGCCGCTGCGCGGCGATCCGCGCCTGCTGCGCCGCCTGATCCGCAACCTGCTGGAAAACGCGAAGCGCCACGGCGCGCCGCCGATAGAAGTGAGCGTGCGCCGCGGCGCACAGGCGGGCGGCGCATCCAGGGATGGCGCCAGCACAGTGGTGCTGCGCGTGCGCGATCACGGCGCGGGCGTGCCCGAAGCGGAACGCGAACGCATCTTCGATCCGTTCTACAGGCTGGCCGGCGTCACGGTCACCGGCACCGGGCTGGGCCTCGCGCTGGTGCGCCAGATCGCGCGCCAGCACGACGGCGACGCGCGCCTGGCACCTGCCGATGGCGGCGGCACCTGCATCGAGGTGCGCCTCGCTGACGGCGTGCGCTGACTCGCCCGGGTCGCGCCTGTCCGAGGCGACGTCTCCTCGTCGGAGGCTGGATTCGGGACCGCATTGCGGGACGCCTGCGCCCTGTGCAACTCCCGCGCATTTGCGTTACCTTTCGCCATCGGCCTGCTGCGCGCATGCACGCAGACAGGCGTGATCCAACGCCGGGACAGCAGGCGCCACACCTACAGGAGGGGCAAATGAGCAAACCCGTCGTCGTCGTCAACCTCGCAGACGTCGCAGAGGAACCCGCGCTGCGGGGCGAAGCCGGCATTGAGCCGGAATAGGCTTTCGCAAAACTCCGGCGACCCGTCGCTGGTCTTGCCGCGGGCGCATGTAGCCGCCGCGTCGCGTGCAACCTGCACAATTTTTTGAACACTGCACAGGAGTCACAACATGAAACAAATATCCTCTACCGTTGCCCTGGGCGCGCTGTGCGCCGTATTCGGCCTCCTCGCAGGCTTGTGCCGGCGGGCCGCAACGCACCACTGCAGAGCAGGCCGCCGCGATCCTCGCCAGCCCTGACCGGGTTGAAGCCGACCGCACCAACGACGTGCGCCGCAAGGCCGGGCAATTGCTGGCTTTCCTCGACGCGCGGCCTGGCATGCGGGTCATGGATATCTCCGCGGGTGGCGGCTACACCACGGAATTGCTGGCGCGCTCGGTCGGCCCGCAGGGCCGCATCTGGGCGCAGATCCCCCCTGCGGCGAAAGACGGCCCGGGCGGCAAGCGCCTGGCCACGCGCATGACCACGCCGCCGATGCGCAATGCCACGCTGGTGCTGCGGCCGTTCGACGATCCCGTTCCGCCGGAAATCGCGCCAGGGACACTGGACCGGGTGACACTGCTGTTCAACTATCACGACCTGGGCCAGATGAATGTCGACCGCGCGCGCATGAACCGCGCGGTATTCGCCGCGCTCAAGCCGGGCGGCGCCTTCGTGGTGGCGGATCACGCCGGGCGCGCCGGCACCGGCATTTCCGAATCGAACACGCTGCATCGCATAGAGGAATCGTTTCTGCGCGCGGAAGTGCTGGCCGCGGGCTTTCGTCTGATCGAGGAAGCGCAGTTCCTGCGCAATCCGGCCGATCCGCGCACCCAGCCCACGGCACGGCCGGCGCAACCCAACGACGATTTCGTCCTCAAGTTCCAGAAACCCTGACAAGGGCGGGAGCAATGCAGGGCGGGAGCAATGCAGGCCGCGAACAGCAACCTCGCATTGCGGGTCGCCGCGTGAAAGCCTATGCTTGCGTCCAGATCCGCCCTTGAGATCCGCCACTGGCCGACCATGCGCGCAATCGTGCTGCCGTTACTCGCCGCTTCACTGATCAGCGGTTGTTCATCCTCCCCGCATACCGGGCGCTCGCAGCTGACCATGCCGCAGACGGTCAGTGCAGCCTATTCCGAGGTCAACCTGCGCCTTCGTCTGATTTCGTTCAGCACGGAAGAAGCAGCGTGCCCTGGCGCGAATTGCGCGAGCGTCGAATCATTCGAGCGCAACGTCGCCCGCATCGCCAATCGCCTGGCGGGCAAGGCCTTTGAACTCCACCCCGATCTGCGCGAGCGCTTCGACCGGTTCGAATTCATCATTGCCGACAAGGCGGAACCGGGTTCGGCTTCCGCTGCGGCCGGCACCGTCGCCATTTTCCGCGGCGTGCGCGCGCTCGACCTGAGCGACGCGGCGCTCGCGCTCGTGATTGCACGGGAAATGGGACACGTCATCTCCAGGCACCACGATGAGAACACGGCCACCAGCATCCTGGTATCGATCGCCACCCAGATATTGCTGCCTTTCACCGGCGTGATGCGGGCGCTGCCTTTTGTGCCCGGACTGAGCGCAGTGACCCAGACCGCCGCCCCCGCAGCAGCCAGCGCATCGATCGCCGCCACTGCCACCGCCGCGTCGTTCGTCGGGTCGCGCGTGGTGATTGCAACCTACCGCCCGCAACAGTTGCTGGAGGCCGACACCGCTGCGATGCACCTGCTTGCCGCGACAGGCTATAACCCGCGCCGCGCTGCGGACGATCTGCGGGTGGCGGCGGACAAGCTGGACAAGGACGGCTGGGGCGGCGATGTGCGGCTGTCGGTGGCGAACATCGAGGGACAATTGCAGGGGCCGGCACTGCCCGACGAGACGATCGCATCGGCAGTGGATGATGGGAGGGGCGCGGTGAGCACCTGGGCCACGGCAGCGTTTGCCGACACGATCCCGCCCCTGGTCGCCTATCCGCGGCGTGCGGGCCATGGGACCGCCGCATCGTCCGCGGCCATGATCCCGTCCCTGGTCGCCTACCCGAAAGCGCGGCCGCTGTAGGCCGGATCGGGCCGCTATAACCTGCGACGCAAGCAGCAGGTAGCGTGCGCCATGCGCACGAGCATCCGAAGAACGCCGGCAAGTAGCGCGCGCCATCTGCACGAGCGTCTGAAGATCGCAGGCATTTCACCGGCAATCTGCGCTTGAAATACCTTCACGGTGAGGCCTTCGATTCCGCGCTTTGCGGCGCCACAATTTTCAGCTTCGGAAAATAATCGGCAAACCGTCTCACGTCCCGGGTAAGCAGCGGGATGCCCAGCACCGCCGCGTGCGCGCCTATGAAGAAATCCGACAGCACGGCGGTGCGCGTGCCGCCGCGCGCCTTGTAGCGCTGGAATGCCTTTCCCGCGAGGAACAGTGCTTCACGTGGAATTTCCTCGACAGCGATCCGGGCCTTCGAGATGAGTGCCTCGACCTCTTCAATGCGGCGGAAACCGATGGACAGTTCGGCATAGATCACCGGATTGATCAGCAATATCCCCGTCACGCTCCAGGTCTCGAGTTGCTTTTGCGACCAGTCCGCCCACGCGCGATCGTTTTCAATCACGTCAATGATCACGCAGGAATCGACCAGGATCATTCTTTGCCGGATTTGAAGCCCGGATCGCGCGCGTCCTCGTCGTAGCCGCGCAGCAAATTCATGATCTGGTCCGTCGTCATTCCGCTCTTGCGTGTCCCGCGCAGGGCATCGAAGCGGCTGCGCGGACGGGCGGCCCTGGAAGGGTGGCCGGCCTTGCGCAGCAGCACGTCGCCTTTCGGGTCCACCTCGAACTCGACGCCGCTGCCCGGACCAATGCCAAGGTAGTCGCGTACCCGTTTCGGGATGGTGACCTGACCTTTGACCGTAACCTGATGCGCCATGGCGACTCCGAAGTATTACTTCAATAATTTATGGTAATACTTTGAGGTGATGCGGGCAATCGCAGCGACGCAACGCGCAGTGACGCGTCTACGCCATGAGCGGCTTGACGCTTGGCAGCCCCTCATAGGCACCTCCATAATTTCAAATTTCGTCGTTCCCGCGGAGGCGGGAACCCATGTAACCATGGGGATGGATTCCCGCTTTCGCGGGGATGACGAATTAATAGAGATCTCCTCAAGGAAGTATCATTGAGATGAGTCAAAGAATGAAACGGGCGCAGTAACCTGCATCCGCCCCGTTTTTCGCGAGAACCGCCGACAAGGAGTGATGCCACCATGATGCCGCTGATCCAATATCCACGCGTGCTGTTCGACTTCGGCGCGGTCCGGGCGCTGCCTGAAGAACTGGCGCAGTTCAGGATCGCGCGGCCGCTGTTCGTCACCGATCCCGGCCTGGTGCGTCACGGCGTGTTCGACAAAGTCCGCGCAGCGATGCCTGCGGGATCCACGCTGGCGGTGTTCGATCAGACGCCGGAGAATCCGACTGTCGACGGCGTGGAGCGCGCGCTGGCGCTGTACCGCGACCGCGGCTGCGACGGGCTGGTAGCCGTCGGCGGCGGCTCGGTCATCGACACGGCCAAGGCTGCGGCGGTGGTTGCGGGACTCGGCGGCAAGGTCGATGACTATCTCGGTCATCCGGAACGGATAACGGCCAGCGTCGTGAGCCTGATCGCCGTGCCCACCACCTCCGGCACCGGCAGCGAAGTGTCGCGCGGCGCGGGCATACACTCGACATCTTCCAGCCGCGGCAGTTCCATCGGCGGACCCTGGGTCGTCCCCAGGGTCGCGATTTGCGATCCCGAGCTGACCCTGACCTTGCCGAAATTCCTGACCGCCGGCACCGGCATGGATGCGCTGTCGCATGCAGTCGAGGGCTACCTCGCCAAAGCGGTCAACCCGGTGGGCGACGCGATGGCGCTCGATGCGGTGAAACGTGCCTGGACCTGGCTGCCGCGCGCGGTGGACAACGGCTCGGACCGCGAAGCGCGCTGGCAGATGATGATGGCCTCGATGCAGGCGATGCTGACCGCCAAGGGACTGGGATCGGCGCACGCGCTTGCCAACACCTTCGGCGATCAGGGCCTGCACCACGGCACCTTGGTGACCATGGCGCTGCCCGCGGTGCTGCGGATGCTCGCGCCGCGCTTGCCCGAGCGCATGAGCGCGCTGGCCGGCGCGATGATGCTCGCCCCCGGAGAGAACCCGGCGGACGCGATAGGAGCGATGAACGCGCGTCTCGGCCTGCCCAGGACGCTGCGCGAGTACGGCTACAAGATGACCGACATCAATGAGCCCGCAACGGACGCGCACCAGAGCTTCTTCAATATTCCTGCGCCCTATCACCCGACACTCGCCGAATACCGCTCACTGATCGAAGCCATGCTGGGCTAAGTCGGAAGTACAGGCCTCGCATGCGACCTGGGCCGCTGGAAGACTAGGCACTCCCGTGTAGGAGCAGTATTTTTATTGCAGATCACAAGTGAGGCTCCGGAGGCCAATCGGCACTGGTCGCCTCGCCTTACCTGTCGCCGGGTCAAAGTGGGCTCAACACCCCAGCAATACCCCCACCCTTTGTCAACGATCGATGCGTAATCGACGAACATCGACTGTCAATGACGAAAGGTCATTCCATGGCTGCAATCGCCTTTATCGACAGCGCATTCCACAACGTTAAGCGTGGCATCCGGAAAGCAAGTCCGCCCACCTCATCGAAGCACTTGCTGCTGCAAGTGACTTCGAATTACATGCCGCCCTCAGAGCGAAGCTTCTAGACTCAAACACGCTTGATCCCGATTTCGTTTTATTGAATGACGACGCGTTCATTCGAAGACTGTATGAGCTTGAAAAGGAGGGCCAGTGCCAGCCGATGAAGACTTCAACTGGTTTGAGAGCATCAGCTACCCCAACAAAGGCGATGTGATCGTCACCAAATCGAGTGCATGGCACAAGTTGCCTTACACCAACACACAATCCCGCGCATGGAGAAATGCGATGGTCGCAGCAATTAATGAAGGTATTCGAACGCGCCTATTCACAATCCGACCTGGTGACAATAGGTGGCCTAGCCAAAAGAATGAAAAGGCTCGTGTATTTCGCTTCATCTTGGGCGACATTCCTGCGGTGGCCACGGTCTCGGACATTGGCTACGACGAACTGAGTATCCACTGCGCATTTTGGCCAACAGCAACGGGAGAAAAATGGATTGGTGCCTGCGGTGCTGGATTCGATACCGGAGAGGTACTTTCCACCGGTTGGCTGGAACGGAAAGATGGGGCATGGCTGCCATTTAATAGTGCCCAGCAATTAAATTGCCGCAAGAACCGCTTGGCCTATGTTGCCGCACTCGATATATCAGCGAACGGATATGGCGATCGCTGCAATCTCAAGTAATAGTGTCATGGCGAGCAAGGCCCTCGCCATCCAACGAGCGGTGCCCGCAGCTGTGGAGATCGCCTTCCCTGAATAGTCCATCGGAGGTACTGCAAGCGGTGGGACTTTGGTGGATACTTCCTATTCACGCTTCGACATCAACCAACCAAGTTACAGCGATGCCCGAAATGTCAGCGCATAAGCGGACCTATGTTCAATATGGGCTGTGGGGTTTTGTTATTGGCGTCGCGTTCATGCTCGTGCTGATACCGACACTTTTGGAGGACATCGAGAGAGGGGCTATCTTGCGCGAAGCTCCGCTGGCGGGAATCGATATATTCTTGTCTATGGTTAAGGCTGGCGTTGTCGGGACCCTAATTGGGCTGGCGATGGTGTACGTTCACGTCACTGGTGAGAAACGGCGCCTCGACCGAATATCGAAAAAACAGACTGCACTTAGCGCGGAGGTCCCGATGGAAACCGCAAAAACAAAACACACACACATCAAACCCTGGCAGGGCGCAGCCGTTGTTGGCGTACTAGGTCTGATGGGGCATGGCATCGGCTTCGCCGGTCCTGCAGATTTTCTATATTTTGTCTTCGGAACAACTATATGGGGTGGGCTGGCTGCACTCGTGATTTGGTTTTTCCAGCGCAAGAATAAAGCGGCCAGAGATGTGCTGGTTCCTTCGCAGACGACAGGGAATCACACTACAGACGAACAGTGGTGGTACGTGCTTGGTGAGACGCGACTTGGGCCCGTTTCTCGTGACAATCTTGTATCACTACATTTAGATGGCGTTTTGAGTCTTGACAATCTAGTCTGGACAGAAGGAATGCCGCAATGGCTTTCCCTAGTCGAAGTCGATGTCTTGCGGGCCGACCTATTGAATGCTCTTCGAAGAACAGGATCGGTCGAACCTCCGCCCCTTCCGTCAAATTATTTGCCGAAACTACCTCAGAGCCGCGAACGAACATCAGGCAGAAAGGAGGAAGTTAGGCATACGAAGGAGCAAATGAAGCCACATTCGAAATCCGCAGCAATAACAGCCGTCAAATGGGCGGCGGGATTATCCGCAGGTTTTATTCTAGGGCCTATCGTAATGAGCCTCACTAGCGGGAATGGCACTTACTTTAGGTTCGCAGCGATAGAAGCGGCGGTGTAAGTGTTTGAATAGGCAGGGGTGGCCGACCCAAGGATTGATAGGATGGTTGTTAGCAGACAGCCAAACCATCGCCCCGAAAGGCCAGCCATGACGGATCGTA
>SHXF01000009.1 GCA_009693435.1 Betaproteobacteria bacterium
CGATCGCGGGCTGGGTTATCTGGTCATCACCTCGGCCACGCAACTGCGCACCGACCTGTTGTTCGTTTCCATCATCGTGCTGGCGGTGCTGGGCGTGGGTCTTTTTACCCTGTTCGGCTGGCTGGAGCGCTCGGTGACGCGCGGCGAGGTCGAAGTCGAACGGCCGCGATGAGCGGCACAGGGCTGCTGATACGCAATGCGTTGATCGTCGCGCGTCCGGGCAAAGGCGAGGCGCCGTTCTTCGGCTGGGTGCGCACGCGCGGCAAGCTGATAGCGGCGCTGGGGGCGGGCGATTGCGCCGCGACGCCCGATGAGCGTGTGATCGACGCGCGCGGCGGGGCGCTCATCCCGGGATTGATGAATACCCACGCCCATTCGCATTCCAGCCTGACACGCGGCAGCGCCGAGGGCATGACCCTGGACGCGTGGATCGCCGCCATCATCCGCGAGCAGGTGCGGCTCACGCCGGATCAGGCCTACGTGGGCGCACTCGCGACTTACGCTGAAGCGCTGCTCTCGGGCACTACTACGGTGGTGGACATGTGTCTGTTCCCCGAGGCGGCCGAGCGCGCCGCGGATGAGATCGGCATACGCGCCATCATCGCGCCGTACGTGGCGGACACCATGAGCTTTGCGCCTACCCTGGCACAGACCGGACGCTGGCTTGCAGCATCGCAGCACGAGCGCGTGCGCTACTGGGTGGGCCTGCACGACCTGGAAAGCGTCAGTGACGAAGGCATCGCAGAGGGGGTGGCGCTCGCCCGGGCGCACGGCACGGGCGTGCACATGCACTGCGCCGAGTCGCGCCTGTGGACCGACAAGACGCTGGCGCGCACCGGGCGCACGCCGTTCGCCCACCTCGAACACCTGGGCGCGCTGCAGGTGCCGATGCACCTCGCGCACTGCGTGTGGGCGAACGATGCGGACCAGGCGCTGCTGGCGGCGCGCGGCGCCAGCGTTGCGCACTGTCCGCACGCCAATCTCAAGCTCGGCTCGGGCATTGCGCCGGTCGCCGCCATGCTGCGCGCCGGGATCACGGTCGCGCTCGCCACCGACGGCGCAAAGGCCAACAACCGCCTCGACATGTTCGACGTCATGAAATTCGCTTCGCTGCTGCCCAAAGGCATGGGCCGCGATCCGACCTTGCTGCAGCCCGACACGGTGCTGGGCATGGCGACCTTTGCAGGTGCGCAGGCGCTGCGCTTGCGATGCGGGGCGATCGAAGCAGGCAGGGCCGCAGACCTTACCGTGGTGTCGGTGGATCACTTTCATCTGCAACCCGCGGTCCCGGAAACCATCGTGACCAATCTGGTGCATGCGGCGCGCGGCAGCGATGTCGCCGCGGTGATAGTCGACGGTGAAGCGGTGGTCGAGCAGGGTCGGCTGGTACGCTGCGATCAGGCGCGCATACTCGGCGAGTTGAAGCGTGTCGGGAGGGAATTGCTGGCGGGGTAGGCGGCCGCGGCTGTATTGCGAAGCACCATCATCGTAGGGCGCGGATTCATCGCGCCATGGTTGCGGGAAATCCACCGTATCGGCGCGCCGAATTTGCGCCCTACGGCTGCGCCCTACGGCTGCGCCCTACGGCTGCGCCCTACGGCTGCGCATTGCGGCTGCGCATTGCGGCTGCGCATTGCGTTAATCATAGTGCCACCGCTCGGCGGCTAACTGAATCGCACCCAGGGCGGGGATGCTGATTGGCAATAAGAGGAGGAACGGATGGTGAATGCGACAAGGCCGCTGAGAATCGATACGCGCGCCGACTGGAAGAGCGCTGAGCTGTCTGCCCGCGACGGCTGGATCCTCGACCTCGGCGCGGAGGACATCGCTGAAATCGACGCGGCGCTGCAGTCCGTAAAGGCGCGCGGTATTGCCTTGTCCGCGATGCAAATGGCGGATTTCCCGCTTGCCCGTTTTCCGCGGATAGCCGCGCGTGCGCTGGACGAACTGGAGACGGGTTCGGGCATTTTCCTCATCCGGGGCTTTCCCGCGGCGCGCTATGCTGTGGCGGATCTGCGGTGCATCTACTGGGCCCTGGGTAGCCATCTGGGGACCGCCGTCACGCAAAGCCGGGCAGGCGACATGATTGGCGACGTGCGCGACATCAGCAATGACCTGAACAGCGTGCGCGGGCGCGGGTACACGTCCAGCCAGGACCTGGACTTCCACACCGACTCGTGCGACGTCGCGGGATTGTTCGTGCTGCGGGACGCGAAGCAGGGCGGCATTTCCCTGGCGGCAAGCTCGGTGGCGATACACAACGAAATCGCGCGCACCCGCCCCGACCTCCTTGATACGCTCTACGACACGTTTCCGCACACGGTGCCGCAGCCCGAATTCGAGGATGAGCCGCCGCTGTACCACCAGCCGATTTTCACCTGGCACGAAAATCACTTCGCCTGCAAGTTCAACCACTACAGCATCAACCTCGCCCAGCGCCGGCCCGAGGCGCCCAGGCTGGGGCCACGGCAGACCGAGGCGCTCGTCTTGTTCCGGACGCTGGCCGCCGACCCGCAGTTCACCTATCAGACCAAACTGCGAACCGGCGACATCCAGCTCGTGAACAACCACGTCACCTTGCACGCCAGGACGGAGTTCGAAGACTACGAGGAAGCGGACCGCAAGCGCCACCTGTTGCGGCTGTGGCTGTCGGTTCCGAACGGCCGGCCCTTGTCGCCTCTGCTCGCAAAATTCTTCAGGGACGGGCGTCCGGGCGCGATACGGGGTGGTTATCCCTCGAAAGCGCCGCAGCCCCGGTACGAGACGCCGGTTTCGGGCTGAGGCACTCTGCCATTTTGAGCACGTAGCACGTAGCACGTACGTACGGGGTGAGCCTGCGAACCCCAACGAGCGACGCGGGACGACCGACGCTGGGGTGCGCAGCGCGATGCTACTTGCCCCGGCCTCACTACCCGCTTCTCCCCATGGGAGAAGAGCAGGGGATGAAGGTAATCGCGCTATAATCTTGAACTTTAATCCGACAAACTGCCCGCAGGACGGACACCGCTAGCCTGTTGGATTATCATAATTGTTATAGACAGTCCCGCTTCTCCAAACTGGTACACCGCCCCCTGCTCATGCCCACCCCCGAACCCACCCGCCTCTCCAAGCGCATGAGCGAACTCGGCCTCGCTTCGCGGCGCGAAGCCGACGAATGGATAGAGCGCGGCTGGGTGCGGGTGGATGGCGCGGTGGCCATCCTCGGGCTCAAGGTGCTGGCGCACCAGAAAATCGACATCGACGCGCGCGCCCGCACGCAGCAGGCGCGCCGCGTCACGGTGCTGCTGAACAAGCCCATTGGCTATGTGAGCGGCCAGGCCGAGGACGGCTACCAGCCCGCGGTCGTTCTCGTCCTGCCGGAGAATCAGTGGCGTACTCCGGCTTCCAACCCGGCCTCACGCGTGACGAACCCCCTTCTCCCACCGGGAGAAGGGCAGGGGATGAGGGCGGTCATTGAAAACGCTCCCATGCGCCGCCAGGACCTGTTAGGCCTTGCGCCCGCCGGCCGGCTCGACATCGATTCGACCGGACTGCTGGTGCTGACCCAGGACGGGCGCATCGCCAAGCAACTGATCGGCGAGGATTCGCGGGTGGAAAAGGAATACCTGGTGCGGGTGCGCTACGGCGGCGCGGGCAGGCTGCCGGCCGCGGATCTGAAGCGGCTCAACCATGGACTCTCGCTGGACGGCAAGGCGCTGCGTCCTGCCAAAGTGGGATGGCAGAACGAGGACCAGTTGCGCTTCATACTGCGCGAAGGAAAGAAGCGGCAGATCCGGCGCATGTGCGAGGCAGTGGGCCTGCAGGTGCTGGGCCTGAAGCGCGTGCGCATCGGCCAGGTTCTGCTGGGCGAATTGCCGCAGGGGAAGTGGCGGCTGCTGGGTGCAGACGAGAAATTCGCGTAGTGCCCGCGATGAGCGGGCATCCAACGATCGACTGGCAGGAGAAAGGCGAACCCCGCTCCGCCCGCTGGCGTTCGGAAAACGCCGCGCCACCGCAGCGGGTGGTGATAGCGGACGATCGCATGACAGCCGACGCAGCGTTTCATCTAGCCTGCGAGGGTAACGGGCTGCTGTGGCGTGGCGACTTCCAGAACGCGCGGCAGTTGCTGCGGGCCCTGGCGCATCGAGCCGATCAGAGCAAGGCGCACCGCGCCGGCCGCAGGCAGGCAAAAGCGGCTGAGGCGGCGGCGCCGGCTGTGCCAAAGGATACCTTCAATCGTTACCGCATGGCGCAGGCACAGCGCGCCCGCATTCTCGGCATGCTGTTGTTGCAGTTCACCGCGGCGCACACGATTTCGCTGCCGCGGGCGCCCGACGTGAGCCAGGCCTGCGACGAGGCCTACGGTCCCGCGGACGAACCGTACGTGGCCTCGCTGCGCGAACTGCTCGGCGTGATCGGCGCGCACGAATGGCGCAGGAACGGCATTCCCATTGCTGCGCTTGGTGGACGGATTCATCCGCACTATGGCGTGTTCGCGCCGCTGCGCAGCGAATATGTCGAACTGGTCGCGCACGCGCCGCTGCCCGCGGCGCTGGCGTCGGCGAACGCGACGCCGGTGACGTCGAGCTCGGCGCTGGCGCCCGCGAACACGGCGCTGGCGACGTCCCATATTGCCATCGACGTCGGCACCGGCACCGGCGTGCTCGCCGCATTGTTGTCGCGCCGCGGCGTGGCGCGCGTGCTGGCCACCGATTCGGATCCGCGCGCACTTGCCTGCGCGCGGGAGAACATCGCGCGGCTCGATCTGGTGGACAACGTGGAGGTGATCCAGGCCGATCTGTTTCCCGATGCGCGCGACTCCGGAAAAGCCGGACTAGTGGTGTGCAATCCGCCGTGGATTCCGGGGCGGCCGACTTCGCCACTGGAGCACTCGATCTACGATCCCGACAGCCGCATGCTGCGGAGGTTTCTGGCCGGACTGGCTGCGCATCTCGCGCCTGCGGGGGAAGGCTGGCTGGTGCTTTCCGACCTCGCCGAGCACCTCGGGCTGCGTACACGCGCCGAACTGCTGGCGTGGATAGCCGCCGCCGGTCTGCAGGTGCTGGCCCGCACCGACATCAAGCCGCGCCATCCGCGCGTGGCCGACCAGAGCGATCCGCTGCACGCGGCACGCGCGGCGGAAGTGACTTCGCTGTGGCGTCTTGCTGCAGGTTGAGGCCGGCGATCGAGCGCGTGGCGCAGCGCGAGGCGGCGAAGAGCGACGCCTCGGACGCCGGCGTCGCAGTGCTGGAGCACCAGCTTGCGGTGCAGGAACCGTTGGCCGGCGATGAACTCGCGTGCGCTCTTCGTGTTGATGGCAGCGCCAACGGGCAGCGCCTGGCGGATGCGGTCGCTGCGGTGGGGCACGCATCGCGAGTTGGCCTTGTGCCGCACGCGAGGGCGGGTGACCGGTACATTGCGCCGCTTCGCTCACTCGGTCTCACTCCGGCTAGAATAGCCATCGAGCCGGATCAGCCGGCGCTATCCGCCGCGTTGCAGCCTGTATGCAGCGTCCTTGCAGCCTGCCTGCAGCGTCTTTGCATTGAAACTTCAAGGTAATCCACCCGACATGATTTCCATGAACTGCGCCGACATACTTGCGGGGCGCGCTCCGCGTGACACGCCCGTCACTGTCAAAGGCTGGGTGCGCACCCGCCGCGACTCCAAGGCCGGCATTTCGTTCGTGCATCTGTCGGATGGTTCCTGTTTTCATCCGGTGCAGGTGGTGGCGCCAGGCACGCTGGCCAATTACGCAAGCGAGGTGCAGCGCCTGGGCGCCGGTTGCGCCGTCGAGGCAAGCGGCATCATCGTGCCCTCGCCGGCCAAGGGCCAGCCGTTCGAGATGCAGGCAAGCGAAGTGAAAGTCATCGGCTGGGTGGAGGATCCGGATACCTATCCGATCCAGCCGAAACCGCACACCCTGGAATTTCTGCGCGAGGTCGCGCACCTGCGGCCTCGCACCAACGTGATGGGCGCGGTGACGCGCGTGCGCCACACCATCGCCCAGGCCATCCATCGCTTCTTTGACGAGCGCGGCTTCTGCTGGATCAACACGCCCATCATCACCTCCGCCGACACCGAAGGCGCCGGCGAACTGTTTCGTGTTTCGACGCTGGACCTTGCCAATCTGCCGCGTTCAGCGGACGGCGCAATCGATTTCAACCGGGATTTTTTCGGGCGCGAGACTTTTCTCACCGTCTCAGGGCAGCTTGCGGTCGAGACCTACTGCATGGCGTTGTCGAAGGTGTACACCTTCGGGCCGACGTTTCGCGCGGAGAATTCCAATACCAGCCGCCACCTGGCGGAGTTCTGGATGATAGAGCCGGAGATCGCCTTCGCCGATCTTGCCGATGACGCGACCCTTGCCGAAGCGCTGCTCAAGCACGTTTTCAGTACGGTGCTGGCCGAGCGCGCCGACGACATGGCGTTCTTCGAGGAACGCATCGAAAAAGGCGTGATCGCAAAACTGCAGGGCATCGTCGCCACCGAGTTCGTGCGCATGGAGTACACCGAGGCGATAGCAATCCTCGAAAAATCGAAACAGAAATTCGATTTCCCCGTGAAGTGGGGCATGGACCTGCAATCCGAGCACGAACGCTACCTGTCGGAGAAGCACGTCGCCAAGCCGGTGATACTGATGAACTACCCCAAGGAGATCAAGGCGTTCTACATGCGCCTGAACGACGACGGCAGGACCGTGGCGGCGATGGACGTGCTCGCGCCGGGCATCGGCGAAATCATCGGCGGCAGCCAGCGCGAGGAACGCCTGGATGCGCTCGATGCGCGCCTGGCCGAGATGAAGCTGGATGCCTCGCACTATGGCTGGTACCGCGACCTGCGCCGCTACGGCACCGTCCCGCACGCGGGATTCGGCCTGGGTTTCGAGCGCACCGTGGCCTATGTCACCGGACTCGCCAATGTGCGCGACGTGATTCCCTTCCCGAGAACGCCGGGACATGCGCGCTACTGAAATGGAGACCGACCAGGAGAAGTACCTCGTCCGCGATCGGCGCGACGTGCTGCTTTATTTCGGCGATCTTGCCAAGCGGGCCGCGCCGCTTACGGTCGAGGTCGAACAACTGAACGTGTCGTTTGCCTCGCGGCTACTCTCGGTCAAACCGGAATTCGAGGAACTGGTGTTCGATGCGGCGGCGCTGGCAGGTGTGGAACAGCTGAACGGCAGCGCCGGAATCACGGTGGAGGTTCACCTGGACGCGGTCTGGTTCCGGTTTCAGGCCGGGCATGCCGAAGTGTGGCGCGGCGCGCGGCAACCGGCGCTGCGGGCGCGCCTACCGCAAACCATCTCGCGGCTGCAGCGCCGGCACTCGATTCGTTACCCGGTGCCGGATATCAACCCGCCGGTGTGTTACGTGCCGGCCGAGGGTGACGCGCCCCGCCTGCCGCCGTTGCGCCTCATGGACATTTCAGTAAGCGGCGCGGGCATCCTGCTGCGCGAGGCGCGCTCGCCGGTGAAGGAGGGCGATGTGCTGCACGACTGCGTGCTGCAACTGCCGGAAATCGGCGGCATCCGGACCGACCTGATCGTGATGTACGTGTCCGGCGCGTCCGATGGCGGACCACGACACATGCGCTGCCGCTACTCCAACCTGCTCGCGACCAGCCTCGCGCAACTCATGCACTACGTGGAACGTCTGGAGCGCAAGCGGCTGGCGTCGAAGTAGGAAAGCGAATTCGGGCGAATTCGGGGGCGCGGGAACGAATTCGGGCGAATTCGGGCGAATTCGGGGACAGACCACCCTTTCGGCAATTCGTGGCAACGCTCACCAGGCGAATTCGGGGACAGACCACCTTTTCGGCAATTCGGGGCAACGCTCACCAGGGACAGACCGCGAAGATCAGCGCGTCCCCGGCTTGCAGGTTGAGCGGAAGGCGCCCTACGCCGGCAGGAACCCTTCGATAGACAGGTAACGCTCGCCGGTGTCGTAGTTGAAGCCGAGCACGGTTGCGCCGGCGGCAATCTCGGGGAGCTTCTGGGCGATTGCGGCCAGTGTGGCGCCGGAGGAGATGCCCACCAGCACGCCTTCCTCGCGCGCCGCGCGGCGCGCCATCTCGCGCGCCGGCTCGGCGTCGACCTGGATGACGCCATCGAGCAGCGACGTGTCGAGGTTTTTCGGGATGAAGCCCGCTCCGATGCCCTGGATCGGGTGCGGCGCGGGCTGACCGCCGGAGATTACCGGCGAGGCGACCGGCTCCACGGCGTACACCTTCAGCTTCGGCCATTTCGCTTTCAGCACCCGCGCGCAACCGGTGATGTGGCCGCCGGTGCCCACGCCCGTGATCAGCACGTCCACGCCCTCGGGGAAATCGGCGAGGATTTCCTGCGCCGTGGTGCACGCGTGGACTTCGATGTTGGCCGGGTTCTCGAACTGCTGCGGAATCCATGATCCCGGTGTGGCCGCGGCGATCTCCTGCGCGCGCGCGATCGCGCCCTTCATGCCCTTCTCGCGCGGCGTCAGGTCGAAGCTGGCGCCGTAGGCCAGCATCAGGCGGCGCCGTTCCACCGACATGCTGTCCGGCATCACCAGGATCAGCTTGTAGCCCTTGACCGCTGCCACCATCGCGAGGCCGATGCCGGTATTGCCGGAAGTCGGTTCGACGATGGTGCCACCCGCCTTGAGAGCGCCGGACTTTTCCGCATCTTCGATCATCGAGAGCGCGATGCGGTCCTTGATCGAGCCGCCCGGATTGCTGCGCTCGGATTTCACCCATACATTGTGAGTGGCGCCGAAGAGACGGTTGACGCGGATATGCGGCGTGCCACCTATGGTGTCGAGTATGGAATTCGCTTTCATGGTGTGCTCCGCAGGATTCGGGTTGAAAAGGGAAAATTATTCTACGACCGAGCCGAGTTGCTGTCTTGGTTCGGTCGCTATGGTTCGGTCGCTATGGTTCGGTCGCTATGGTCCGGTCGCTATGGTTCGATCGCTATGGCTCGGTCGCTATGGTTCGGTCGCTATGGTTCGATCGCTATGGTTCGGTCGCTATGGTTCGGTCGCTACGGCATCGGCTGACATGGCCGCATCGCCGATTATGCGGTAGCAGGGATCGTAGCGGGCGCCGGGGAGCCGCATCCGCTGCTGCGCCACGAACGAGGTGAGCAGTGCGTCCAGATGCGCCATGATCTTCGCATCGCCGCGGATTTCGAAGCGGCCGTGTTTCTCGATCTCGCGCCGGCCGTAGTCCTTCACGTTGCCGGCCACCAGGCCGGAGAAGGCGCGGCGCAGATTCGCCGCCAGCAGATGGACCGGCTGGCCGCGCCCCAGCGCCAGCGCGCGCATCGAGGCATGGGTGGGATGGAACGGGCGCTGGAATTCGAGATCGATTTTCAGGTGCCAGTTGAAGAAGTACGCATCGCCGATCCGCTTGCGGTAGTCGCGCACGCTGGCAATGCCGCTGTGCATTTCGCGCGCTACCTGGACCGGATCGTCGAGGATGATCTTGTACAGCCGCTGCGCGGTCGGACCCAGGGTGTCGACTATGAACCGGTCGATCCGGTGGAAGTACTCCGCCGCGCTCGCCGGGCCGGTGAAGACCAGCGGAAAGGGTATACCGGCGTTGTCTGGATTCAGCAGGATGCCCAGCAGGTAGAGAATTTCCTCGATGGTGCCGACCCCGCCGGGAAACACCACGAAGCCGTGGCCTGCGCGCACGAAGGCTTCCAGGCGTTTTTCGATGTCGGGCAGTATGGCCAGCTGGTTGACGATGGGATTGGGCGATTCCGCCGCGATGATGCCCGGTTCGGTGAAGCCGAGATACCGCCCGCCGTGATTGCGCTGCTTGGCGTGCGCAATCGTCGCGCCCTTCATCGGCCCCTTCATTGCGCCCGGGCCGCAGCCGGTGCACACGTCGAGCGCGCGCAATCCCAGCTCGTAGCCGACCGTCTTGGTGTAGTCGTATTCCTCGCGCGCGATCGAATGCCCGCCCCAGCACACCACCAGGTTCGGATTGACGAGCGGCTGCAGCACCTCCGCATTGCGCAGGATGTTGAACACCGCATCGGTGATGCCCGCCGAGGTCGACAGGTCGAACTTCGGATTGCCGAGTATTTCATCGTTGACATAGATGATGTCGCGCAGCACCGCAAACAGGTGCTCGCGTATGCCCTTGACCATCTTGCCGTCGACGAAGGCGATGGGAGGCGCGCCTTTCAGGTCGAGCTTGATGCCGCGTTCGCGCTGGATGATGCTGATGCTGAAGGACTGATAGCGCTCCATCAGGGCCGTGGCGTCGTCGCTGCCCACGCCGCAATTGAGCACCGCCAGGGAGCAGCTGCGAAACACCTCATACAAGCCGCCCTGGCTGGTGTCCAGCAGCTTGTCCACCTCGGCGCTGGAGAGGATGGCGAGGCGCCCTTCGGGGGAGATTTGCGCGTCTATTCCCGTATGTTCCATAAGACCCACCAAGAACTGCCGTCGTTGTCGACATCGCCGATTGCCGGTTGCGGGGTGGTTGCAGGGCAATTGCGATAATGTTAAGGATTTATTAAAGACCTATTAGTAACGACGGACATCGGCAAGTGAATTAAGAAAATTATAAGTATAAATAATGACGCGGGGAAGCGGCATTCAGCGCGGCGGCGAGACGATCCCGGTGAACGGTCCATCCTTGCACATTCCGGAGGATGACCTGGACAGCCCCTGCACCGTTCGGGTTACACAGGCCCGTAGTATGAACCATCTGCGTGCAGCGTCGTCCGTGACGCCAGTTATCCGGCCCGATCATGCATGAAAGTCACCTCCGACGCCGGTGTGCATCGATAGTCTTCGCCGATCGGGGTGAGGCCACGGAAGACGGGCGCGCTTTGGGCGTGGGATACAATTCCCGGCCCCAGACACAACGCGGACACAACGCGGACACCATGCAATAGGGGCAAATCAACCGCACTGACGGTGGGAGATACGCAATGTGCGAGGTTCATGTTTGGTAAAGATCGACCGCAAACCGGGGACAGACCACGGTTTCATTAAACGTGGTCTGTCCCCGGTTTCCCCGGTTTCTCGCGTTGCGGTTTCGATGAACAATGCTGCCGGCGATCATTGCGTGGATGTGTTCGAACGCGCCGACGGCAGTTTCGGATTCGAGGAATACCGGCGCGACCACGAGGACGGCCGCGGCTGGTTTGCGCTGCACCGGCACGGGCACCTCTACTTCGTTTGCGAGGCTGATGCGCTGGCGCGGGCGAAGGAGGTGGTGGCGTGGCTGAAGCAAGGGCCTTCCTGATGTATTCTCGCCGGCGCTTGGACGATGCCGCTGCCGCGCATCAACATCGATGAGTTGCTATGAATAAAATCGGCCGTAACGATCCCTGTCCCTGCGGCAGCGGCAGAAAATACAAACAGTGCTGCCTGCCGCGCGGCGGTGTCCAGGCGACTGCCATCGCGGCCCCGCCCGCATCCGACCAGGCTCAGGCAGGCGTGCACGCCAACCTGGGCAATCTGCTGAATGACCAAGGCAGGCTGGACGAAGCCGTGGACGCCTACCGGCGGGCGCTTGCGATCAAGCCCGATTTCGCGGAGGTGCACAGCAACCTCGGGGTGACCCTGCACGCGCAGGGCAAGTTCGATCTGGCGATCACGAGCCACCGCCAGTCGCTCTCGCTCAAGCCGGATTATGCCGCGGCGCATTTCAATCTGGGACTGTCGCTGCAGGCGCTCGCCAGGCACGAAGAGGCGGCGGAGAGCTACCGCAACACCCTCGCGCTCATGCCGGACTATGCGCAGGCCCACAGCAACCTGGGGGCGGCGCTGGAAGCGCAAGGCCGGCGCGACGAAGCGGTGGCGAGTTACCGCAAAGCGCTGGAGCTGTCGCCCTCGCTGCTGGCGGCCCGGCACGGCCTGGTATCCGTGCTTACCGCCACAGTGCCGCTATGGCATGTGCCGATGATGAACGACCAGAAGCGGAACGACGCCTATTACGCGGCGCTCCGGGCCGCCGTCACGCCGGACTCCAACGTCTTTGAAATCGGCACCGGCGCCGGCCTGCTGTCCATGATGGCGGCGACCCTCGGCGCGAAGACCGTGACCACCTGCGAAGCCGAGCCGCTGATCGCCGCCGCCGCGCAGCGCATCATCGCCGACAACGCGCTCGACCGTCGCATCAATCTGGTCGCTCGCAAATCGACTGACATCGCGATAGGCGCGGACATGGCGGAACGGGCGGACATCCTCGTGTCCGAGATATTTTCCAGCGAACTGCTGGGCGAAAGGGTGCTGCCCAGCATAGAGGATGCAAAAAACAGATTGCTGAAGCCGGATTGCCGCATCATCCCGGCCGCAGGCAGCATCATGATCGCCCTGTTCGGCGGCGCGGATATCGGCGGCAACCTTGTCGTCGAAGAATCGTGCGGATTCGATGTCAGGCATTTCAACAGCATCGTGCCGGGCAGGCAGATCATCCATCGCAGCGATCTCCATGTCGAGATGCTGAGCGAGGACGCCGAGGCATTCCGCTTCGATTTCGAACACGACGGATTCACACCCGGCGAGTCGAAGACATTGCGCATTCCGGTCAGGGGCGCGGGCCGCTGCTACGGCATCATCCAGTGGATCCGCCTGCAGATGGACCAGGACATCGTGTTCCAGAACCATCCCCTCGAGGCCGCCCGCGCTTCGGGCTGGCAGCACTTCGCCTACGTGTTCCCGCAGCCGGTCACGCTGCGCGAGGGCCAGGTGGCCGTGGTGTCGGCGGCGCACAACCGCGTGTTTCCGTGGTTTGCGCTGGAACGGGTGGAATAGCGGGACCACGCCGGAGACGCAGCTTGCCGGTGATGGAGACGCATGTGATCGTGTAGATTGTCATGGCGCAGCAACCCTTTGGAGAGTGAATGCGGTGGAGGGAGTGGGTGTGCGGAGCTGTGTGCGCATTGCCGCAGACGGATTGTGAACCGTTCGGGACCTGCCGGAACCGACCTGGCTGATGCGGCAATGGGTGCGCAACACCGTTGTAAAACATTCGAGATTCACATCACCCTAATCGTGTGCTACGGTAAGTCCTTATCTCTGGAGGAGACGCCGATGAAAAATATCCTGTGCTTGCTGTCTATGCTGATTCTGGGCGCCGCCAGCCTGCCCGCCTGCGCGCAGCCGGCCGCGTACCCGAACAAGCCGATAAGAATCGTGGTCCCCACCCCCGCGGGCGGGCCGACCGATGTGCTGACCCGTATCGTCGGCCAGAAACTGAGCGAGGCCTGGAGCCAGCCCGTCGTCGTGGAGAACCGTCCGGGCGCAGACACCATCATAGGCAACGCATTCGTGTCAAAGGCGGCGCCCGACGGCTACACGCTGCTGGTGACCGTGGACGCGGCGGTGACGATGCACCAGTTCGCCTACAAGAAACTTCCCTACGATCCGATCAGGGATTTCACCCCGGTATCGGGCATAGGGAACTCGTACGTGATCATCTTTGCGCAGTCGGCGCTGCCGGCCAACTCCATCGCCGAACTGGTTGCGCTCGCCAAGGCCTCGCCGGGCAAATACACCTTCGGCTGGGGCACGTTGAAAACGCGCCTGATAGGCGAGCGCCTGAGCATGATGGCGGGGATCAAATTCCTGGACGTGCCCTACAAGGGAAGCGCGGGTACCGCGCAGGCACTGATGTCGGGCGACGTGAATTTCGTGATCGACGGCTTAACCTCCTACAAGAGCAATCTGACCAGCGGGCGCTTCAAGATGCTGGCGGTAACCGGCACGCAGCGTGCCGCCGCCATTCCGAACGTGCCCACGTTCCAGGAACTCGGGTTCCCGGGATTTAACACCGGTGTGTGGCTGGGCATGCTGGCGCCGCCCGCGACACCGTCCGCCATCGTGGAAAAAATCAGCGCGGAAGTAGTCAGAATCCTCAACACGAAGGAAATCAACGACAGGCTGGAAGGAATAGGGTTCGAGATCCTGCCGCGCACGCCGCAGCAATTCGCCGAACTCATCCGCTCCGACGCCGAGACCTGGGGAAAAGTCATCCGCGACATCGGCCTCACGCTGGATTGACAGTCAGGACCGCCGGTCAATCATTCGCGCGCAACGATGCCGGTTCGCGCGCTGATATTTCGATCAGGAATAGCACCATGGAGAGCGACATGACGAAGATACCCGCGAAGACACCCGCGAATACACCCGCGAAGACACCCGCGAAGACATCCGCGAAGACATCCGCGAAGACACCCGCGAAGACACCCGCGAAGACGCCCGCGAAGACACCCGCGAAGACGCCCGCGCCCACCGTCGTCAGCGAAGCGGCGCTGGAGCACTCACGGCCCTGGACGCAGTTGCGCGGCGCGGCGCGTGCCGAGGGCCTGAGGGACGGTGAAGAGGCGCTGTTCCGCTCCGCCGAAGAGCGTGACGAGTTCTACCGCCGCGCGCTCTATGGCGACCGCTTCAACACCGCCGCTTACCTCAAGACGCAGCGCGAATTCAACCGCATGATGTTCGTCAAGGCGGCGCTGCAGCCGGGCGGGCGTGTGCTGCTGATCGGGGAAGCGCTGGAGCCTATTCAGCTGGTGGAAATCGGCAAGGACACGGTCGCAGCCGGCGTGGAGATCGTGGCTGTGGAGATGCGCCATCTTGCCCTCGCGCACAAGTCCGGCCGCTGGCCGGTCTATCGCGAGCTGGCGGCAAATTACAGGGAGGAGGAGTTCGACGCCGTGATCGCCGCCCAATGGCATCACTGCGACGAACTGGTGCCCGAGTTTCGCGCCATGGCGAGCCTCGTAAAAGCGGGGGGCAAACTGGTGCTGGTGGATAACGGCCCGGCGCAGAGCACCTTCGAGCTGGCCAAGCAGGACGTGCTGCTCGATTACCTGCTGCGCCAGTTCGTCACCTGGGCCGGCGCGCGCCACGTGCCGGCGGCGCAGGCGTTCGACTACCAGAAGGCCACCTGGCTCAAGGATCCCATCGAGACCATCGTTGCGGCTGCGGCGCAGGTGCTGTCGGAGGTGAGCGTCTGGGAATACAAGGGCATGGCAATGGTGGATGGCGTGAGAGCCGCCCGGGCATGACGGTAGCGGCGAAGGACGGTGAGGGCATTCGCCTGGGCATAGACGTGGGCGGCACCTTCACCGACGCGGTCCTGTGGGACGAAGTCAGCGGCGCGATGCGCTTTGCGAAAGTGCTTTCCACGCCCGGCAAGTTTGCCGACGGTGTGATCGCCGCGGCGCACGAAGTGCTGGCCCAGGCCGGTCTGACCTTGGCGCATGTGGCGCGGCTGGTGCACGGCTCCACCGTCGCCGCCAATGTCGTCGCGGAACGGCGCGGCGCGAAAGTGGGCCTGCTCACGACCCTGGGGTTTCGCGACGTGCTCGAACTGCAGCGCACGCGACGCGACGTGCTGTTCGACCTGTACTACGAAAAGCCCAAACCCTTCGTGCCGCGCCATCTGCGGCTGGAGGTGCCCGAAAGAATGGACGCCGCGGGCCAGGTGTTGACGCCTCTGGACGAATCCGCGGCGCGCGCGGCGATTCTGCGACTGAAGGCCGAAGGCTGCCGGTCCATTGCAGTGTGTTTTCTGTTTTCCTTTCTGAATCCCGCGCATGAGCGACGGGTGAAAGACCTGATCGCCGAAGAATTTCCCGGCGCTTTTGTTTCGCTGTCCTCGAACGTCAACCCGGAATTCCGCGAGTACGAGCGCACCAGCACCACCGTGGTGGACGCCTACATACGTCCGGAGGTCACGGCCTACTACGACGATCTCGAGCAGCGCTTGCGCGACGCTCACGGATTCGGCGGGCGCATGGACATCGTGCATTCGGGCGGCGGCGTGATGGCGGTTCGCGATGCGGCAGACCGGCCGGTGAAAACCATCGAATCCGGCCCCGCCGCGGGCGCGATCGCCGCCGCGCATATTTCGCGCCTCGCGCGCATCGACCGGGCAATCGCGCTCGACATGGGCGGGACGACGGCCAAGGCCTGTCTGATAGAAAACGGCCGCCTGAAGACGGTGAACATCCTGAAGGTCGAGCGCCACCCGGTGCGCGCGCCGCTGATCGACCTGGTGGAAATCAGCGGCGGTGGCGGCACGCTCGCGTGGATAGACGCGAGCGGCCTGGTGCGCCTGGGGCCGCGCAGCGCCGGCGCCTTGCCCGGCCCGGCCTGTTATGGCCGCGGCGGTGAATTGCCAACCATCACCGATGCCAATGTGGTGCTGGGCTACTACCCGGTGCACCTTACCGGCGGCAGCATGCAACTGGATGCGGCAGCAGCACGCCGGGCGGTACGCGTGCACATCGCCGAGCGTCTGGGCATGACCGAGGAGCAGGCTGCACTCGGCATCCTGCGCATCGCCAACGCCGACATGGAGGGCGCGATACGCCTGGTAAGCACGCAGCGCGGCATCGACCCGCGCCAGTGCACCCTGATCGCATTCGGCGGGGCGGGCCCGGTGCATGCCGCATTTCTTGCGCAGCAATTGGGCATACCGGAGGTCCTCATTCCGCCGGCGCCGGGTAATGTCAATGCGTTCGGCGCGCTGGTCGCAGAGACGCGCTACGACAGACTGGCCACCTTCTATCGTTACCTGAACGACGTGACCGATAACGATATCGATGGGGCGTTCCGGCAGCTCGAATCCGATCTGCTGGAATCGCTCGCCGACCTGCCGGCGTCGGATCGCACCCTGCTCGTGCTGGAACGACATGCCGACATCCGCTACGTCGGGCAGGGCTATGAAATCACCGTGGCCATGCCTGCTTCGGGCCCGGACTGGAAGACGCAACTGGCGAACGCCTTTCACGAGGCGCACCAGGCGCAGTTCAAGCATGCGGCGCCCGGATCGCCGCTGCAATTCGTGGCGTTGCGCACGGTGGCGTCGCTCGCGCCCAAGCCGGTGCATCTGCGCGTCGCGGACACGGTCGCGGACACGGCCCGGCGCGGGGATTCAAAAGGAAAGGAACAAGACGAGGTCAGGCTCGCGCTCTTTCCGGGCAGCGACAGTCATCGGAAAACGAGCGTCTGGCAACGGGCAGCTTTGAGCACCGGCTGGAAAGCGCAGGGGCCTGCGATTGTGGAGGAGTTCAGTTCGACCACGGTGATCCCGCCCGGTTGCGATGCCGAAGTCGATCCGCTGGGTAATCTGCTGATACACATCGGAAAGCCAACACGATGATGAACGTCGATGTGATCACCTTGGAACTGGTGAAGAACGCGCTCAACGCCGCGGCGGTCGAGATGCAGGCGACCGTGGAGCGCGCGGCCTATTCGCAAATCATTCGCGAAATCGGCGATGCGTCCAGTTCGCTGTTCGACCGGCAGGGGCGGCTCATCGCGCAGGCGACGGCGCTGCCGATCCAGCTCGCGGGGTCGAGCGTGGCAGTCAAGGAGGTGCTCAAGGTTTTCCCGCGCGACAAGATGCGCCCCGGGGACATCTTCATACTGAACAACCCGTTCAACGGCGGCTCGCATCCGCCGGACCTGATCCTCACCATGCCCTATTTCATCGACGGCGAACTCGCGGGATTCGGCTGCAACTACGCACACCACCACGATGTGGGCGGCATGTCGCCCGGCAGCATTCCGCCCCTGTCCACGGAGATCTACCAGGAAGGCATATTGATTCCGCCGCTGCGCCTGATGGATGCAGGTGTCCTCAACGACACGCTGATCGCCATGCTGCTGGACAACGTGCGCCTGCCCGACGATCTGATGGGGGATCTGCGCGCGCAGATTGCGGCGCTGCAGGTGGGGCAGGAGCGTTTCGGGGAAATCAATGCGCGCTTCGGCGCGGGCGTGGTGCCCGCGGCGACCGATGAACTGCTCGCGCGCACCGAATCCGCCTACCGCGCGGCGATCATGAAGATTCCCGACGGCAGCTACGAATTCGAGGATTACCTGGACGACGACGGCTTCACGCCCGGTGTGCCCATTCCGATCCATGTGCAGGTCACGATCAGCGGAGAGGAGATACACGTCGATTTCAGCAAGACCGCGAAACAGACGCGCGGCTCGCTGAATTGCCCGTTGGCCAGTTCCCTGTCGGCGGTCTATGCGGTGCTCAAGGTGATCGTGGATCCGCACGATGAGATCCCGAACAACGAAGGGGTGTATTCGAGCGTGCGCGTCACCTTGCCGCTGGGGTCGCTGCTGAACCCGCTGCGCCCGGCATCGGTGAGTTCCAGGCCGGAGACCCAGGCGCGCATCGCCAACGTGGTGATGGGCGCGCTGGCCGCGGCGGTGCCGCAGCGGGTTATGGCGCAGGACGCCGGCCAGATGGCGGTCGCGATGTTCTCAGGCACCCATCCTGCGAGCGGCAAGTACTTCGTCAAGCTGGAAGTCGGCGTGGGCGGCTGGGGAGGACGCCACGCGAGCGACGGCCCGGATGCGCTGGACCTCATCGTCAGCAACCTGAGCAACACGCCGGTGGAAGCGGTGGAGATGAGTTTCCCGCTGCGCGTGGAACGCTACGAGATGCTGCCCGATTCCAGCGGCGCAGGACGCCACCGCGGCGGACTGGGCATACGCCGCGACGTGCGCGCCCTGTCCGCCATCGATCTCGCGGTGCGCGGCGAGCGCCAGTCGCGCGGCCCGCGCGGCTTCTTCGGCGGCCTGGACGGCACGCCCGCGAAGTGGATCCTGACCCGCGCAGGTGGCGAGCCGCAGACCTTGCTGTGCAAGCAGGCCGGCATCGAAATGGCGCCCGGCGACGTGCTCACGACCATCACCCCGGGTGGCGGTGGCTACGGACCGCCCGCGGAGCGCGATCCCGAATTGATCCGCGACGACCTGCTGAACGAGTGCATCAGCCGCGCCGCCGCGAGACGCGACTACGGCCCGACGTGGTAAGCGCAAAACCGGGGACACCCACCGGGGACACCCATTAGCCGGTCGCAGTCAAGCGAGTAAGCGATTCCCTTGCGGCGTGAGCCGCAAGGGAATCGATTTCCTCATGCTGCGTTGGCAGTCGCCGATCAGGCCCGTTTCTTCAATTCATGGCTGCGACGAATCGCGCCAGACACCCATCAGAATCAGGCAAGCGGCAATGAAGCTGCCTGTCGCCCTGGCGGCGTAACCGCCCCAGAAGAACGTTGGTACCGCAATCTGTCCACTGGGTTCATCACAGACCTGGGTTCATCACAGACGGGTTCATCACAGACGGGTTCATCACAGATGGGTTCATCACAGACGGGTTCATCACAGACCCGTGGTTGCCGGCACCCGTGTCGGTACGCACTGACGTGGCCATGGTTTTAAGGATTACCGGAGAAACGATGGAAAAGTGGAAGATTATTGAGTAGATATCCCCAATCGGCGGATATCTACAAGAAGTTTTCGTAGAAAAATAGTATAAACATCAGTGCGATACAGCCGGATCGCGTGAGGTCTCGGGCACCGCTACGGTGAGTTTCTCATCGGCGAGATCACGGCGCGCCTTCAAGCGCTTGCGCATCGCCTCCGAAGGCGTGCGCAGCTTCACTTGCAGGGCGCTGCCGCGCTTCCAGAACAGGGCACGCAGCGCATCCTCCGACAGTTCGTCTTCGTCGCGCGACAGCCGCCTCACCTCGCCGCCTTCCAGTGCGGCGATCGGCAAGCCATCGCGGAACAACACGCGGCTGCTTGCGATGGCGGGCAGGCGTGCGCCGGGGGTGAGGATGCCGACGAGGTTGAGCGGATCGGCGCCGGAGAGGGCCACCCACTCGCCTTGCTTCTCCAGCCTGCGTACCGCACGCAGGCGTCCCACCGCATCGGACAACGCAAACTGCTCGCCGCCAAAACTGTTGACGAAGCGGCCGCCGCGAATTTCGCCGCGCGCTTCCAGGCGCCGGTAGGCGCGCGCCAGGTCGCGCCATGGCGGCAGGTGCGACTCGCGCGCCAGCAGCGAGCGGAACACCACGCCGTAGCGTCGCAGCAGCGTGCGCGCTGTAGTTTCAATCCAGGTTTCACGCTCGGCTGCGTCGCGCGCCGCGATGATCGCGGCGTCGTTCGCGGGCACCCCCATGGTTTCCTTCAATGCGCTTCCCGCATCGATATCGGCCTTGCGATCCGGCGCAAGCAGCGCCCAGCGTCCTGCGGTGTCCACGCCGTACGCCGAGCGGCCGTGGCGTGTGCCGCCATTCAATGGCTTGCGCTTGTCGGTGGGCGTGAGCAGGGCGCGCAGGCCGCTGAAACTGTCCGCGGTGACGAGTCCCGCGCCGGCGAGTTCGCCGAGGGTGCGTTCGACCTGTGTCTGCAGCAAACCGGTGGTCGCCACCAGTTCGTGGAAGAACGAGGCTCCGCGCGCGCGCAGCGCGTCGTACACGGCGCGTCCTTCCGATGTGAGGCCGTCCATCATGGTTTGGCTGCCATTGCCGGATTCCGCATCGGCTGTTGCCGCAGCCTCCGGCTCAGGCGACATGCACCACAGCGCGGCGTGTTCGCGCAGCATCAGCGCCATCGGCGAGCTTTTCAGCGGCGACCTTCCCGCGCCGGTCATCGGCGTGAGGCGTCCCCAGGCGACGCGGCCGCTCAGGCAGAGCATGTCGAGTTGTTCGGGTGCGTAGTCGCTGATACGCGCGCTCAGCACGTCGCGTTCCCAGGCGACGGCAGACAACTCGTAGCCATCCAGTTGTTCGATTGTCGCGGCCAGGCCCTCGACGCCTTTCAGTCGATCTTCGACGGCGACGTGTTGCCAGTGCAGCAGGAAGCGCATGAATTCCGCCGCGCTGACGGGCTCGATTTCCGCGCGCAGCCGGTTGAGCGTGTAACGGTGGATGCGCGCCAGCAGGCGACGGTCGCACCATTCGTGCGGTGCGTCCGAGGCAGGCGCGGCGCCTGCTGCGCGTTGCGTGATTATCAGTCTGCTGCCGCTCTGCCTGGGCGTGAAGTAGCCGCGCAACACGCGGCCTTCCGTCTCCAGCGCGAGCAGGGCTGCATCGACGGGCGAGGTGTCGGCAGAATCCAGCGAATCGGCCAGCGTGCGCGCCGTCACGGGACCCAGCACGTCGAGCCGGCCGCGCACCAGTTCGCGCATCGCATCTTCGCGCGTCCAGGTGCGGCGCAGGCGTTCCGGTATGGGCGGCTGCGATGCCTGGGGCATGACCGCATTGAATTCATCGTAGCGTTCGGTCGCCACCGCATGTTTCGCTGTCTGCACTGCCCGTCCGGCTGCGATCAGCTCGGCCAGCAGCGGCCGCCAGTCCGCGCCGCGGCATTGCAATTCATCGAGGCGAATGAATCCGGCGAGCAGCAGCGCGTCGTGCAGTTCGTCGGATGTCGTGGCGACGGGCCAGGCTTCCTCGCGCACCCGTTCGATTGCCGCGGGATCGAGCGCGCCGAGGTCATCGGCATCGCGCGGCTCGGTGGCGCGGCGCGTGTACACGGCGCGGGTGCGGCGCTCTTCGAGCGGCGCATTGTCGAGGAACGTGTACACCGCAGAATTGAGGATTTCGTTGCAGAACACCGAGGGCTCGGGCGTGTCTTTGGCGAGGCAGCGGATCTCGCCGGCAAATACGCGCCCGAGGGTGACGAGCAACTGCGGCAGGTCCATCGCCTCCTCCAGGCAATCGCGCAGCGCCTGATCCACCAGCGGATGCCGCGGCACTTCGCGCGTGCCCTGGATGTTTTCCAGGCAGGCGCCGGCGTCGGGAAAAATTGCCGCCAGCAGTTCCTCGGCGATCATGCGCTGGATCTGCGCCGGCAGGCGCGCGCCGTTGCGCGTGCGCGGCACGGCCAGCGCGATGGTCGTGGTCCAGCGCCAGCGCGTCTCGAATATCGGCGAGTCGAGCACCGCCTGGACCAGGGTGTCCCGCACCGTTTTCGGATTGAGGTAGCGGAATACCTCACCCAGATCGAACGAGTGCGCCGGGCCGAGCGACAGGATCAGCGCGTCCTCGGTGGCGGCCGCCTGCAATTCGAAGTTGAAGCTCTGGCAGAACTTCTTGCGCAGCGCGAGTCCCCAGGCCTTATTGATGCGGCTCCCCAGCGGGGCGTGCAGCACCAGTTGCATGCCGCCCGCCTCATCGAAGAAGCGCTCCAGCACCAGCGTATCGGCGGTCGGCACCACGCCGAGGCTGCGCTTGCCTTCTGCCAGGTAGGCGGCGATCTGCTCCGCCGCGGCGCGCGACAATTGGTACGCCTCGATCAGCCATGTTGTCGCATCGTCCAGTTCGTCCTGCCGGCGCGGTGCATCGGGACCGGGCAGTTTCGTATCGGCCATGGCGCGCAGGCGCGACACGGCGGCGCTTACCTCGTCGCTGCGCGAGGGGGCCTCACCCAGCCAGAACGGCATGGAGGGCGGCTGGCCATGCGCATCGGCGACGCGCACCACGCCATTGCCGATGCGCAGGATGCGCCACGAGGTATTGCCCAGCTGGAACACGTCGCCGGCCAGCGACTCGATGGCGAAGTCTTCGTTGAGGGTGCCGATGAAGAGGCCCTCGGGCTCGAGCAGCACGCGGTAGTCGAACACCTCGGGGATGGCGCCGCCCGACATGATGGCGGTCATGCGCGAGGCCTTGCGAGCGCGCAGTTTCCGGTTGACCGCGTCGTAGTGCAACAGCGCCGCGCGCTGGCCGCGCTTGGTGGAGTAACCGCTGGCGAGCATGGCGATCACGTCGCTGAACGCCTCCCCGGTCAGATTGCGATACGGATACGCGCGGCGGAACAAGGCGTGCAGAGCTGCCTCGTCCCATTCTTCCGCGGCCGCGCACTCGGCCACGATCTGCTGCGCCAGCACGTCCAGCGGCTGGTCGGGGATGCGCACCCGGTCGAGTTCGCCGTCCTTCATCGCGCGCACCATGGCCGCGCACTCGATCAGGTCGTCGCGCGTCAGCGGGAACACGCGTCCCTTGGGCAGGCCGGAGACCGTGTGGCCGGAGCGGCCGACCCGCTGCAGCAGGGTGGCGATGCGATTCGGCGAGGCGATCTGGCACACCAGGTCGACGTGGCCGATGTCGATGCCCAGTTCCAGCGAGGCGGTCGCCACCAGCACCTTGAGACGCCCGTCGCGCAATCGCGATTCGGCGGACAGGCGCGCCTCCCTGGCGAGGCTGCCGTGGTGCGCGGCGACGTGCTCGTCACCCAGATGTCCGGAGAGATGGAAAGCGAGGCGCTCGGCCAGGCGCCGGGTGTTGACGAAAATAAGCGTGGTGCGATGCGCGTTGATCAGGTCTATCAGCCGCTGATGGATCTCCTGCCACACTTCGCCCGACATCACCGCTTCCAGCGGCGAGCCCAGCACTTCGACGGCGAGATCGATGTTGCGCTGGTGGCCGCGGTTGACGATGGTGCAAGAGTCGGCTTCATGCGGCGCCACCCCGCAGCCGGTAAGGAACCGCGCCACCTCCTCTATGGGCTTTTGCGTCGCCGAGAGCCCCACCCGCTGCAGGCGCCGGCCGCAGACGTGATCCAGGCGCTCCAGCGACAAGGCGAGGTGCGCGCCACGGCGCGACTCCAGCACCGCGTGGATCTCGTCCACGATCACCACCTGCGCCGTCTTCAGCATGTCGCGCGACTGCGCTGCGGTGAGCAGCAGGTACAGCGACTCGGGCGTGGTGACCAGGATGTGCGGCGGCGTTTTCAGCATCGCCGCGCGCTCCTTCTGCGGCGTGTCGCCCGAGCGCACTGCAGCCGTCAGTCGCACCGGCGCATAGCCCATCTCTTCGGCAATGCGGCGCATCTCGCGGCGCGGCTCGGCGAGATTCTTGTGGATGTCCGCGGACAGTGCCTTGAGCGGCGACACGTAGATGACGCGCACTTCGTCGGGCAGCGCGGCGCCGTCGCGCGCGGCATCCAGCGCCTCGCGCAGCAACTGGTCCATCGAGGTGAGAAAGGCCGCCAGTGTCTTGCCGGATCCTGTAGGCGCGGCGATCAGCGTGTGCTCGCCGCGCCGAATCGCGCGCCATCCCTCGGTCTGCGCCTCGGTGGGCGGCAGACTGCCTGAAGATTCGCCGGGGGCCGTGGGAAACCGCGTTTCCCACCAGCGCCGGACGACGGGATGAAAGTCGAGTGGAAGCATTCTGGAGGGGGTGAATGTTACTCCAGCGGCAATCATGTCAGAAGTTGGCTTCGGGCGTCCGCTTTCGGGCACCCGCATTCGGACCATTGGTCCTTTCAAAACAGGTGAAACCGTTCGGGCTGAGATACATGAAACCGTTCGGGCTGAGCCTGTCGAAGCCCCCGCGGCCTTCGACAGGCTCAGGACGAACGGAGGCGCACATGTCCTTCGACAGGCTCAGGACGAACGGAACAGGTTTTCACGTGTTGCTGTACCCTCAAAAAGCATCGATTCAGTCAGTCGGAATTCATCACGACACGCAACAACAAGGGGGAAAACACAATGAAAACGCCGATTGGATCCGGATTGTCCAGCACGAGATTCGTGGCCACGAGTCTCCTCATGGCATTGCTTTTCGCCGCCGGCACGTCGCATGCCCAGGACACGTATCCATCCAGGCCGATTCAACTGGTCACCTCGAATTCGGCGGGCATGGTCACCGACATCATCGCGCGGGTGCTGGCCGACAAACTGACGCAGCACCTGGGGCAGTCGGTCGTCGTGCAGAACAAGCCGGGGGGCGGCGGCACCTTGGCGAGCCAGCTGGTGGCGAGCTCGGCGCCGGACGGTTACAACCTGCTGATCGTCAATGCATCGCATTCGGTCAACCCCTTCCTTTTCCAGAAGCTGCCCTACGACACGCTGCGCGATTTTGCCGGGGTCGCGTTGGTGGCCGATTCGCCGTTCGTGGTGATGGTCACCCCGCAACTGGGCGTTCGCACGCTGAAGGAATTCATCGCGCTCGCCAAGCAGAAGCCCGGCAGCATCAACTATGCGTCGGCCGGGGTGGGCAGCATCGCGCACCTGGGCGGCGCGCTGTTCGCCAGCGTCGCCGGCATAGAGATGGTCCACGTGCCTTACGCGCAGATGTCCAACCTCACCTCGGACTTCGTCGGTGGCCGTGTTCAGGCGGGCTTTTTTGCGCCGGGCGCGTTGCTGCCACAGATACACGAAGGAAAAATTCTGGCCTTGGGCGTCGCATCGGCAGGACCGATGCGCGAGCCGCTCGCGCTTCCCAGCGTGCGGGAAGCGACGAATCTGGATTACCTCATAGGCATCTGGTACGGGATCATGGCGCCCGGCAAGACGCCGGTGGCGATCCTGGAGCGCCTGAGCCGCGGATTCCAGCAGATGTCCCAGGATGAAGCCGTCAAGGAGCGATTCAAGACGCTGGGCGTGACGCCCAGAAACGTTTTGCTGCGCGACTTCGACGCCTATATCAAAACGGAAATGGACCGGCTGGGTCCGATCGTAAAGGCGAGCGGCGCGACCGCGAATTGAGGCAACTCGAATGGGTCGGGTCTCCAGTTGCGAATGACACCACGCATCCGTTCGTCCTGAGCCTGTCGAAGGTCGGCAACCCTACCCGTTCGTCCTGAGCTTGTCGAAGGATGAAAAACTTCAGGCTATCTTTAGCATGAACGCAGAGAATATCGATTGGAAAACAGGAGATTGCATGCGTGCATTTGCCAAAGGACTTGCCGTCACCGGCAGCGGCAAGGATGTCAATTGACGGCCGCGGATGTTGGAGTGAATTTGAACGGCCGCACGGTGTTTGTCTGCCGCGACCCCATCATGGGTCCGATGTTCGACCAGATCGCGCTCGCTCTGGAGGATAAGGGCATCGAAGTCATACGCGGTCCCGTGCCGACCGCGGGCACCCGGCTGATTTACCCGAAGGAATCCCACGAGGCGCTGTTCTCGCGCGCCGAGGTGATGATGTTCTCCGGCACGTCGCTGGGATCGCGCGAGGTGATGCTGGCCGCGCCGCGGCTGCGTGGCATCGTGAATCCTGCGATCGGCCTGGAGACGGTCGATCTGGACGCGGCGCGTGACCTCGGCATCATCGTCGGCTACGGCGCGACCCGCGAAAATTTCACCGGCATGGCGGAGGCCACGGTGATGCTGATGCTGGTGCTGTCCTTCCAGTTGCATCGCAGCGAGCGCACCTTGCGGGAGAATCAGCCGCGTCCCGCCATGCAGGACGGCTGGGCGCGTTCATTGCATGGGCGGACCATAGGCCTCGTGGGTTTCGGCCGCATCGCGCAGGCGGTCGCCGAGCGGCTCCGTCCTTTCGGCGTGCAACTGCTGGTGTTTCATCCGCGGCGAGCGCAGGCGGAAATGCCCGAAGGCATCACTCTTGTGGATCTGGACGAGTTGTTGAAGCGATCCGACTTCGTGAGCCTGCACGTGACGGCCAGTGCGAGCACCAGGGGCATGATAGGCGAGCGCGAACTCGCATTGATGAAACCGAGCGCCTATCTCGTCAACACCGCGCGCGGCGAGGTGATAGACGAGGATGCGCTCTACCGGGCGCTCAGGGACAGACGCATCGCCGGCGCGGGACTGGACACCTACCGGGTCGAACCGTTGCCGAAGGACAGTCCGCTGCGCACCTTGAATAACGTGGTGCTGACGCCCCACCTGGTCGGCCAGACGCGCGACTCGTTCGATGTGATCGTTCCATCAGCGGTCGAAAACATCACGCGCATCCTCGCCGGTGAACCGCCGCTGTATTGCAAGAATCCGGAGGAGCTGCCGGCTTGGAGGGAGAGGCTTGCGCGGTTGGGTGATAGACTTTGACCAAGGATGCTTTGGTACAAATACCTGAGAAAGGACATGTCGCCATGAATCCCTTGCGCCAAATCTATGAAGACGCTCCGGCTTTCATTCCCGTACCGGAAGCATTTCAGCATCGTCGCATTGAAATCACCATCTGGCCGCTGGAAGGTGTCGACACAATGAATCGACCGCTAAACAGGCGTCATGCCCCAACCGGTCTCGCCGGCAAGGCACGTGACCTGGGCGACGTTATCAACAGTGTTCCGAATGCCGATTGGGGTATATCCGAGTGATTGTTCTCGATACCCACATCTGGCACTGGTGGACCAATCAAATACCGGACAAACTGTCACCCGAAATCGACAAATTGATTGAAGATGCAGATGAAGTCGGTGTTTCATCCATTTCCTGCTTCGAGATGGCCTGGCTGGTTCGCCACGGACGAATTGATTTGGGTATGAGTCTCGACGAGTGGTTTTTGGAAGTGGACGCGTCCCAAACCGTTCGCTAGATCCCGGTCACTGCCGCCATAGCGCGGCGCGCAGCAGCACTGCCGGAACATCACAAAGACCCGCAAGACCGCATCATCATCGCGACCGCGTTAGCCTGTGATGCAGACCTGATCAGCTTTGACGCGAGATTTTCCGTCTACGCCGAACTGCAAGGTCGACTCATTGGCAGGAAGCCGTAAGTCATTCGCAGCATTGGGAGAAATTGGGAACAGACCAAGGTTTTGATTTTGATTGAAAAAACCGTGGTCTGTCCCGAGTTTTCGCCGAGTTTTCGCAATTCGGGACTTGAAAACCGAGACCGAACACTGGGCGAAGGTCGTAATGGCGGCCAACATCAAGCCCAATTGATGGCCTAGCGCGGCGATTCGCGCACCAGGCGCGAGAAAGTATCTAGATCGCCCAGCTCGACATCCGAAATCGCGGTATAGCGCAGGCCGCCCTCGGCCCATGTGGTGACGCCGTAGCCACGGGCGCGCGCCACCGCGGGGGGCGTGGCCTCCGTTCCGTCCTCCGCGCGCCATACGAAGAGGTTTATGACGTGATTGCGCACGCGGTAGACGATGGCGGCGCCGTCATGGCCGCCGACCCGGTCGAGCCGCGCGCCGAGCAGTGGATAACCCTGCGCGGCGAGGTTCTGCACCGCCGGCGCGAAATCGACCCTGCCCTGCAGCCACGGCTTGACAGTGTGGCGGTCCGTGGCCGCCACGTCGAGCAGCCGCGCGCCCGGCGCCAGTGAGGCCACATGGCTCTTTACCACGGCTTCGTACGGCAGTGGGGCCGAGGGCGCGCGTCCGAGGTGGTAACCGAGCGCCGCGCTGCCTACCGCGATCACTGCCGCCGCCGCGGCCGCCTGCGCCCAGTTCGGGCCGCGCACGCCGCGTCCGGCGGGCTGCGGCACGGGGTTCGCGGCGTGGCTGATCCGGCGGGCCAGCAGCGCCGGCGCGGGGTAGCGCGGAGCGTCGGCGCGGATACGCTGCACCAGTGCTTCGCGCCCGGCGCGCTGCGTCGCGCACGTCGGGCAGACCGCCAGATGTTCGGCCATCGCGAGCCGCGTGGCGGCATCCACCTCGTTGTCAAGGTAGGCGTCGAGCAGCTGGCGTGCGTGCGTGCAGTTCATCGTTCGCCTCCTTCGGTTCTGCGCTGCGCGGCGGTCATCGACTGCGCGAGCAGGTCGCGCCCGCGCGCGAGGCGCGACATAACCGTGCCGATAGGCACAGCGACGATGGCGCTGATCTCCTTGTACGACAACTGTTCCAGCTCGCGCAGGACGACCACCTCCCGGTAGTCGCCCGGCAGGCGCTCGATGCACGCGCGCACCCAGTGCGCGTCGGCGGCACGGATCGCGAGCGTCTCCGGATTCTCCGGCGCGCGGCTCAGGCCCGGCGACCCGTCGGCCGGGTGCAGTTCCTCGTCGAACGGCGTTTCGTCACGCGTTCGCCGCCGGCGGTCCTGCAGAGCGTCGAGGCTGGCGTTGCGGACGATGGCGAGAAACCACGCGCGCGGGCTGTCGCCCGACTGCTGGTCGAGAAAGCGCAATGCCCGCAGCGCGGCGTCCTGCACCACGTCCTGCGCGGCCTGCGCATCGCCGGTCATCCAGCGGGCGAGGTTGTGGGCCGCGTCGAGGTGGGCAAGCACCGCACGCTCGAACCGAAATTCTTTGTCGGAGACTGTCATATTTTTGTCATGACTCCAGGCAGGCCCGTTTTATTCCGGCAACCTGCGCCACCGGCCGATCCGGGAATAAACCGGCGGGGTGGCCAGTCATGCTTCCAAGACCTCCCGGACGTGCTGTCCGCGGAGGATTCATTGTGAACGAGTACTGACGACGACTGGGGAGAACCGACATGGACGAGCGGCGATATGACCGGCGCGACTTTCTGCGGCTGGCGGGCGTGGGCAGCGTGGTGTTCGCGTCCGGGCTGCCGGGATGCGCGAGCATCGGGCAGTCCGGGAGCGCGCAGCAGGATTTTCACTTCGTGCAGCTTTCGGATGTGCACTGGGGCTACAACAATCCGAAAGTGAACCCCGATCACGCGCAGGCGCTGAAGAAGTCGATCGCCGCCGTCAACGCGCTGGAGAACAAGCCCGACTTCGTAGTGTTCACCGGCGACCTGACCCAAACCACGGACAACCCGAAGCTGCGCCGCGAGCGCCTGCGGGCATTCAAGGACCAGGCGGCGGAACTGCGGGTGCCCAAGGTGTACTTCTTCGCGGGCGAGCATGATGCGGCGCTCGACCGTGGCGAGGCGTACCTGGAGGTCATGGGTGGGCAGCTCTATTACACCTTCGACCACAAGGGCGTGCACTTCATCGTGCTCGACAATATCTCCGACCCGGCGCCCATTCTCGGCGCGAAGCAGCTCGCCTGGCTGCAGGCGCATCTGGCCAGGCGCGATCGCAATGTGCCTTTGGTGGTGCTCACGCACCGGCCGCTGTTCGCGCTCTACCCGCAGTGGGACTGGGACACACGCGACGGCAAGGCGGCGATCGACCTGCTGATGCCGTTCCGCAGCGTGACGGTACTCTACGGCCACATCCACCACGAGAACCACTATAAGACCGGCCATATCGAGCATCATGCGGCGATGTCGCCGATGTTCCCGCTGGCGCCGGTGGGCACCGTGCCGCAGAAGACGCAGACGCCGTGGAACGCCGCGCAGCCATGGAATGGCCTGGGCTACCGCCAGGTGCGGATCGGCGACGCGGGCGCGCGCGTCAACCCGCAGGAAATCGCGTTCTATAAGCGATGAGAAAGATCGGTATCCGGCAGCGCGGGCGGCGCTTCGCCGCCCGGCTGCTGGCGACTGCCGCCGCCTGCGGTGCGCTCGGCTACTGGGGCGCGGGCGTTGCGTTCAACCAGTCCGGTGACCGCATCCGGCTCACCGCTCAGAAATTCGCTTTCAGCCAGCCGATGATCCGGGTGAAGAATGGCCGGCCGGTCACCTTTGAGCTCACCACGCCGGATTTTCCGCACGGCTTCGCCGTACCCGACTTTAACGTCCGCACGGACATCATTCCCGGCAAGACCGTGACGGTGACGTTCACGCCGACCAAAGCGGGGAAATTCCACTTCCTATGCGACAACTTCTGCGGCGCCGGCCACGACGAAATGAGCGGCTTCCTGATCGTGGAGGAATAGCGGGCCGCCACGCACGCTTCCTGGCCGTGGTCAGGCTTCCCGCATCTTGCGCGCCCGCTTCGCGGCCGGGCGATCACGGCAGATTGAATGGTGTGAATCTGTTCCAGGGCGTGACGCAAGTCGGCCACTTGGACGGGACGGACTACTACAACACCAGCAGCTTCATGAATATAACCGCGAGCAACCCCGGCGAGTGGTTCAACAGGATTGAATTTGCGTCCCCCAGCACCTATTTCGAGATCGACAACATGGCCACCCGCCTGACGACCATGCGTGAGCCCTCGCCGATCGGGATTCTGGCTATCGGTCTGGCCGCATTGGCCTGGCGCCGCGTCCTGCGTTTCCAACCCGGGACCCGCCCGAAGCGAGTTTGAGTGACCTTTGGGTGGGCTGCCTGACCATCCGCACAGCGCTGCCTGCCAGGAAATGAGTAGCCGACTCAATTCACCGGATTGGTGTAATTGCAGACTTAAATTGGGGACAAGCCACGGTTTTGATTGCAAGAAACTGTGGTCTGTCCCGAGTTTTCCCCAGCGCCTCCCGGGCAGTCCACAGGGGAATTGGCACGGGGAATTGGGGAATTGGGGTCAGACCACGGTATTGATTGGAAAAAAAGGTGGTCCGTCCCCAGTTTTTCCCAGGGATTTTGTCGGAAACTCTTACACACACTTTGTGCTTCCAGTAGGGCCGTGGATTACTTCATATAAACTATTGAATATAAATTATTATTTGTTGAATCTCGTACCGGAAAAATCGGCATTCATTGCCTGTTTAATCGGTTCTGGAGTCCGGTTCTGGACTCTCGATTAAACGGAAAGTGTGAGAATTTCCCGCATAGTTGAGCTACTGGAATCTGGAAAGCACGACTAAGACTGCCCATTTGTCGAGAGACTTTACAGTGGTTCTTCTCCGAAATTCATATCGTATTGATTTTATAGAATATTACTTTTATGGCTCGATTCCTGCTTTCTTCCTATCAAGCACGCTGCAAATAGCGTCTTTTAGTTTCGCATAATCGACCTAATATGGAGAATTACCATGAAAATCAAAGAGTACACGCGACTTGTCCTCGCACTCGGGTTCGCAGCCTTGGCATCCCAGGTTTCGGCGGTTCCCGTCATCACCGACTGGAGCAACGTCTACACTATCGGGAGTTCCGGGTCTGCCACCGGGACTTTGAGCGGTGTCTCTGTGACGTTCGCGGGCGACGTCCGCGACGTGCAGCAGAACCACGGCGATGTGTTCGACAATACCAATCCGGGGTATTCGGGCCAAACGGTGTTCACCCCCAGCCTAAACGTTTCGGACGCGGTCGGGACTTGGGGTACGCCGGGGGGTGCGAACACAATCACGTTCTCTAGTGCGGTGCTTAACCCAATTATCTGGATCAACAGTCTTGGCCGTGGAGGCGGTTGGGACCCTGCTACTTACGTTCAGAGCTGGACCTTCAATACGGGATTCACGCTACTCAGTTCGTTGTATGTACCAATAGCCGAAGGTGCAAACCCGTACCAGATGACTCAGTCCGGCAATACCCTCATCGGCCAGGAGGGCCACGGCTCCATTCAGTTCTCCGGTTCGTTCACGAGCATCTCGTGGACCTCGGATAAACTGGAGGAGTCCGCGTTCTTTCAGGTGGGCTACGACAACTCCATCGTACCTGCTCTGCCCGAACCCGCCTCCCTCGTCCTTCTCGCCCTCGGCCTGGCCGGACTAGGTTTCAGCAGGCGCAAGAAAGCGTAATCACAGGAGCACTTACCAGACCCCGCTTCGGCGGGGTTTGTCGCTTCGGGGGCTGCCATCAAACGGCAGGCATGAGGCGAAATGGAGGTGAGGGTCGGGTGATCGCGTCGCGCGGATTCCGTTCACGGCATTTGCGGCGCCGCGCTCAATTGCACGTCCTTCGGGGTCGCAAGCGTCAACACGCGCGCGCCACGCGTCTGTGACAGACAGCGGCACCGGGGGAAATTCAGATATTCCCCAATCCAGGTGTTCTCGGCGATGAGATGAAGTTCACGCAGCGAGAGAATTGCCAGCGGACTGTTCAGTCCCATTTTCATCTGTTTGCCCAGCGCTTCACGGGCTGTCCACAGCACGCCGCAGGCCGTCGCTGCATCGAGATTGCCTGCCGCGAGCCACGCTTGCTCCTCAAGGGATGGCGCCAGGGCCGCGAGTACGGTGTCGGCGGAATCGGAAGTAACGGTTTCCAGGTCCACGCCCATGGGTGTCTCTCGGGAGTACGCGAGTGCTACAGCGAGGCCGTGCGAGTGGCTTACGGTCACGTCGATGTTGCCCGCACTAGGATGGGACACCAGCGGCTGGCCGAAAATGCCGTTGTGGATTTCGATGCGGCGCAGGTCCGGTTCCGAGAGCAGTGCACCCAGCGCGCGCTTCGCCGCCAGACGACCGAGGAGAAACCCTTGCTTCTTGGGCAGGAATTGAAAGGCCGCCAGTCGCGCCAGTTCCTCTTTGCCGAGATACGTTTCAGGCGCGAACGCAGGTCTATCCAGTTCGGCAGCGTCGGCCGTGGCGAAGCGGGCAGGCCGTTCGATATTACCTTGCGTGATCACTAGCGATTGAACGTCGAATGGTGGGTTCATAACGCCTGTTTTCCCAGCGATGTGGGCACGCCTGTCGAGGACACTGTTACACGCGCGGCGAACTCACCACAGCCAATCGCACCGGCCACGACTGTTCGCTCAGCGTCCGTGCGGCCGCGTCCTCCCATTCATCCGTCACGACTTCCTGCCACACCGCTTCAGGCACCACAATGTGCGTGAACAAGCGAGGCAACAAATCTGCCTGACCGCTGCGGAACAAAGTGATCAACGGCGAAGCGTTGATCGCCACCGCATCAATCCGCATCGCGCAGTTCCTCGGCGAGGTCCTCCTCCGTGTACTGAAACGGGCTGACCTTGTAGCGCGAAAGGGCCTCGATGAAACCCGCCCGCGTCAGACCAGCAATTTCCGCGGCGCGGCCTTGGGAAAACCGACCGAGTTCATACCACTTGACAGCGGCGGCGATGCGCATCTCCTGCGCAAATTCCTTCGGGGCTTGATGCAAGCTGGCGAATGCCGATTCCGGCATTTCAAATGTGAGTTGCGTCATATCGGTCTCTTTGACATACGAAATTGACAAGTTAGTTGCAGCATCGACATTGCAGGTTATCCCGACCTTCCCTTCAAGCATAATAGCCGAATCCCCGATGCACTCAGTCGGTGTGCCTGCAGGGACCGAGGCGCTTTCGTTGAGTTCAATGCACCGGGGGACCGGGCGTCGGTCATGGGGTTAGCGGGCTGTTCAGTCCCATTTACCTCAGTTTGCCCAGCGCTTCCCGGGCAGTCCACAGCACGGTGCACGCCGTCGCTAAGTCGAGATTGTTTGCAGCCAACCATGCTTGTTCCTCAAGGGATTGGACGCCGAATGGGGCGTCCTTCAAAGCCGCTTTTCCGGTGATGTGGGCACGTGTGTGGCCCCTGCTGTCACGTGGTCCCCGTGGTCTGTGCCGACTGCAGAGCGGATCGCAACTGCTCCAGTCCCGCGGCAATCGATACGCGTGGCGCATACCCCAGGTCCCGGCGTGCAGCAGAAATATCGAACCAATGCGCGGTGGACATCTCACGGACGACAAAACGTGTGAGGCGCGGTTCGCCCGCTCGATTCGCGAGGCCATGTGCCGTCTCGAAGCCCCACGCCATCGCCATGGCCAGCCATGTCGGCACTGCTCTCGTGACGGGAGGCGCGCCGGCCGCTTCGAGCAGGCGGTTCACCATGTCCCACATCGGCACCGGAACTCCCTGCGAAATGAAGTAGACCTTGCCCGCAATCGGTGATCCGGGTGCCAGGCGGTCCGCGGCGAGCAGGTGCGCGTCGGCCGCGTTGTCGACGTGCACGGTGTCGATGAGATTGGGACGCGCGCCGATGCGGCGCAATTGTCCGGCTCTCGCGCGCGCGACCAGGCGGGGCAGCAGGTGGTTGTCGCCCGGTCCCCAGATCAGATGCGGACGCAGGCTCACGGTGGCGAGTTGCGCGTCGTTCGCTGCGCGCACCTGTTGCTCGGCCAGTGCCTTGGTGCGCGGATAGTGCGCATCGAAGTGGCGGGGGTAGGGCGCCGATTCGTCCACGCCCTCCATGTCGCGACCGTCGAAGACGGCGCTGGGGGAACTGGTGTAGACGAGACGTCGCACGCCATGGCGGCGGCAGGCCGCAATGACATGCTCCGTGCCGGTGACATTGGTCTGGTGATAATCGTCATAGTCGCCCCAGATTCCCGGCTTGGCCGCGACGTGGAACACCACATCGGCGCCCTGCACGGCAGAGGCGACCGCGCCAGCATCGACAATATTGCCCCTGAGCTGCTCGACACCGAGGGCACGCAAATCTTCATGTTCGGCTCGTGAAAAGCTGCGCACCTGTGCGCCACGCGATAGCAGGCCGCGCACGATGGCCTGGCCGAGAAAACCGCCGCCGCCGGTGACGAGCGCCTTCACCGCAGTTGCCGCGCGGCCCACACGGCCAGCTTGTCGCGGAATATCTTGGCGTTGTGCCGCACATCCACCGGAAACGCCGGGTGGAAAAGAATGGTCTGGATGTCCCGCGTGTGCGCGTGCTTGGAACCCAGTCCTCGCAGTTCAGCGCGCAGGTCCTCATGCGCATCGTTGCACGCGGCGGCCTCCAGTTCCACGCACAGCACCGGTTCGGTGTCGCCATGGCGTTGCACGCCGACGAGGGCGCTGCGGTATACACGGGGGCTGGAGTTGAACACCGCCTCGCAGGGAATCGTGTAGTGCGTGTCCTGCGCCGTGACCACGCGATGTGCCTTGCGCCCGCAGAACCACAGCCGCCCGCGCTCGTCGACATAGCCCACGTCGCCCATGCGATGGTAGAAACCGCCGCCGGCCGGATCCTGGATTTTCGCCATGGCCGTTGCGCTGGGCAGGTCGAAATAGCCGCGCGTTGCGTGTGCGGCCTTCACCGCAATTTCACCGATCTCTCCGTCCGGCAACAGCAGAGCATCGTTCCAGGTCGCGATCGGTTCATCGGTGATGCGTATGATTCTTGCGGTCAGCCCTTCGACCGGACGGCCGATGCATACCCCGGCGCCTGCGTCGGTAAGGCGGTGCGTCTCCTTGAGAATCTCGTCGCTGCCGATCGACGCGACCGGCAGGCACTCGGTAGCACCGTAGGGCGTGTAGACCTGTGCGCCGGGGTTGAGCATCGCCGTGAACCGCTCGAGCACCTGTGCCGGCACCGGCGCCCCCGCGGAAATGGCGCGGCGCAGAGTGGGCAGGCGGATGCCGTGTGCTTCGCCGTAGCGGCCCACGCGGTTGACGAGCGCTGGCGAGCCGAACATGTTGGTGATGCCGAATTGTTCGATCGCGCCGATGATGGTCGCCGGGTCCGCGCTCGCCGGCCGCGAGGCGTCCATTTCCGGAACCACCGCGGTCATGCCCAACGCGGGGCCAAAGAGGGCGAACAGCGGAAAGGTTGCCAGATCCGTTTCGCCCGGCTCGATGCCATAGAGCCGGCGGATGTGGTTGATCTGCGCGCCGAACACCTCGTGCGTATAGATGGCGCCTTTGGGCGCGCCGGTGCTGCCGCTGGTGAAAAGTATCGCGGCGGTTTCATCAGGCGCTGGTTCGATGGCGGAGTAGGGCAGGCCGGCGGGCGTTCGCTCATGCAGTTCGCGCAGCGTGTGGCCGCCCCAGAACCATTTCGCGCCCGCTGTGACAGCGATGCGTATGCTGTCGCGCGCCCAGCCGAGCACGACCCGCGCCGCGTGCGCCTTGGGAATGGCGATGAATGCTTCCGGCCGTGCCTGCGCCAGGCAACCGCGCAGATTGCGCATGCCGATGCCGGGGTCGATCAGCACCGGTACTGCGCCGACCTTGAACAGCGCGAAAGTGAGCGCGAAGAAATCGAGCCCCGGCGGCACCATCAGCGCCGCGCGCACGCCGCGCCGGATACCGATCGCTGACAGGCCGTGCGCAAGTCGATTGCTGGCCTGTTCCAGTTCGTCGAAGGTGAGCTGCTCGTAGGCAACCGCGCCTTTTGCATCGCGTCCGTGCGCGCAGATTACAGCCGCGCGAGTCGGCTGGCGCCGCGCCATGTCGGTCAGGTGCGTGGTGATGTTCGCCGGTTTCGCCGGCGTAACTTTCAGCAGGCTAGGGCAGGCAGGGATGACGTTTGAAGAAGTCATGGATGAGGGGCAGAATTTCCTCGCCGGCGTCTTCCAGCACATAGTGCCCTGCGTTGGGAAATTGATGCACTTCCGCGGCGGGAAGAAAATTGCGCCACTCCCTGAGGAAGTGATGGTCGAACACAAAATCCTTGTCGCCCCAGAGGATCATGGTCGGTGTCTGCCGGAAGCTGGCGAGTTTTTCCTGTACTTCGCTCACCAGCTTATAGCTGGGGTCGCCCGGCCGCAGTGGAATGTCCCGCACAAAATACAAGAGGCCGGTGCGCTCGTGCGGCAGCCGGTAAGGGGACAGGTAGGCCTGGCGCACACTCGGTTCCATCGGCTGGCAGACGGCCCAGCGCACCAGCACACTGGAAAATAATCCGGATTGGCGAATGATGAGATCGCCCAGCGGTGTCTTGCGGCACAGCCACAGGGACGCAGGCAGCTTCTTTGTCTTCGGCAGATGAAACGCCGCCGTGTTCAACAGCACCAGGCGGCCGATGGATTCCGGAAAGCGCGCGGCATAGGCCATGCCTATCATGCCGCCCCAGTCGTGCATCAGCAGCGTGATCGGGCCCTGGATGTCGAGTTCTTCTATCAGCGCCGCCAGGTCGGCCACGCGGCGTTCCAGCGTGTACTCGTAGCTGAATTCGTCGGGCTTGTCGGAGAGGCCGCAACCGATGTAGTCGGGCGCAATCACGCGATGCGTTGCACGGAGGCCCAGCACCAGGTTGCGGAAGTAGAACGACCAGGTCGGATTGCCATGCAGCATCAGCACGGTGTCGCCCCGGCCTTCATCGAGGAAGTGCATGTTGAAGCCGTTCACCTTGCGCCAGGAGCCGGTAAAGGGGTAAAGCGCATGGCGAAAACCCGCCACGGGCGGCGCGTTTGCCAGAGGCGCCGCGCTTACCATTCCAGCCCCATCATCAAGCAGGTGAGTCCGCTGCCGATGCCGAGGAAGCCGACCCGCTGGCCGGCCGAGAGCACACCGCGCTCCTCGGCGATGGCCGCCGTCACCGGCAGTGCGGCGGTGCCCATGTTGCCCAGGTACCGGTAGGTGGTGTAATCCTTTTCTTGCGGCAGTTGCAGCGATCTCAGAATGGCATCCTGATGTCCGCTGCCCACCTGGTGGCAGACGACGCGGTCAACCTGCGACGGCGTCCACCCCATCTCGTCGAGGAATAGCTGCCACGTTTCCCGGCCCAGCTGAACGCCGTGCTTCAACACCGACACCGAATCGGTCGCCATGTACTGGGTCTGCTCTACGCCGTTGCCCGGTTCCAGTCCCCAGCGACACAAGTCATGGTGTTCAGGCGCCACGCGCGACACGGCGCCCCGCAGGCGATGCCCTTTCGCGCCTTCGAAGGAACCGTCCGTCAGCAGCATCGCGATCGCACCGGAGCCGCCGGTGAAGGTGGCGAGCGCCGCGGCAAATTGATTCATGTTCGCGTGGTCGCGATTTGTTTCGCTGCCGAGCAGGCGCTCCAGCATGATTTCATTGATCTCGCGCGCCGTTTCGCAGGAGACGACCAGTCCCGCGCGTATCTGTCCGAGTTCAATGCGGTTGGCGATGTCCAGCATGCCGTTCAGCACGCCCAGGCAGGCGTTGCTGAGGTCATAGACCGACACGCCACCGCGCACGCCGATCGCATCGGCGACCGCGCAGGCGGTGGCAGGCTCGAAATTCTCGCGACAGACACCGGCGTAAATCAGCGCGCCGAGATCGGTGGCGCGGACGGCGGTCTTGACCATCGCCTTGCGGGCGGCGGCGATCGCGCCCGTCGAAAGGCGCGTATCGGTCTGCCACCAGCGGCGCTCGGCGATGCCGGTCCAGGCTTCGAGCTGGCCATGCTGCAGGTTCAGCCGGCGGTAAAGCGGCGCGAGGCGCTCCTCCAGTTCGGTTGAGGTCACGACCTCGGGTCCCAGTTCGTAGCCCATGGCGGTCAGGAAAACCCGCTTGTATTTGAGTGTCATGGTTTCGCTATCGCCGTAGGACTATCGTCGAGGCGCAGGGTGAAGTCCTTCATGGCGTAGATCACGCGCCCGTCCACCGAAAGATAGCCATCCGCACGAATCTGGCGGCGGCTGTTGTCCACCGCGGTGACTACGGCTTCAACCGTCACTTCGCGGTCTCCCGGAATCACCTGTCCGCGGTACGTCCATTCGTGCCTTTCATCTGTCGCGACGGTTTCGAAGCGCGTCTCCGCGCTGCTGCCCCAGCGCTCGGTCGCAATGAATTTCAACAGCTGCAGGAACGATTCCAGCCCGAGCGAGCCGGGCACCACCGGATCCTGATAAAAGTGCGCCCGGAAAAACCATTCGTCGGGCACCACGCGGCGCGTAGCGCGTATGAACCCCAGCCCTTCGGGCCCGCCATCGGCAATCCAGCATTCTATGCGGTCGAGCATGCGCAGACGCCCACCGGGAAACGGCGCGGCATGCGGAAAATCCAGACTGCGGCCGCGCGCGAGTTCCGCCGCCGCCGGCGCATAGCGTCGGGCATCTTTCAGACCCTCCTGCTTCAGCAGGGCCGCCTTGGGGAAAAAACCGAAATAGGTGTCGCCCCTGTAAATCAGTCCGCGGCGGGCGCGCACCTCGTAATCGAAGAACTGGATGATCATGCCTGCGGAGCTGGAAGCGCGCGTGAGTTTTACGCGTATCGACAGCGCGCCGGCATCGGGCAGAATCCGCGCGAATTGCGTGGCGCTGCCGCCGAGGTTGCGAAACGAAACGTCCACGTCGCTGGTCAGCGCCGAGCCCATGTAGGCCGCCAGCCAGCCGCAGGGTTGCAGCGCTATTTCCAGCACCACGGCGAAAGGCATGTCCTGCTGGCGGTTATCGGAAAAATACCAAGCGTCCGGCGGCACATCGTACTGCGCCTCGATCTCGCCGCCGGGCAGGATTTTCCACGGTTCGGCGCGGATGTCCGTGATCCGGTCGAGAAACTGGTAGGGCGGCCCGGGCAGGCGCGCGATGATTCTGCCCGCATCGAATATCCGGTACGGCTCGCCGAAGGCGTCCGACGGCTTGCCTGTGGCGAAGGCGAGAATCCGCGCGCTGTCGAAAATGGCGCGCTTCACTCCCGCCTTGAGGGCAGGCTCGGCGGCGGCGGCCCACAGTGCGCGGAACGTCTCGCGGGTAGCACCCGCGTAGCGCAGGCTCATGTTCGTGATTTCGACGATGGCTTTGCCGTCCGCATACATCAGCGCGTCGGCGAGGACATACGGCTCCGGGTCGTAGCCGATTTCCTTGATCGATATTTCATAACGTACCAGCCGGGTGGTCGCGAGCACCTGGCCACGGCACTTCAACTGGCTGGCGACGCCGGGCACGGGCTCCAGGGCGGCCTGGCCTTCTTCGGCGATCCATCCCAGGCGCAGCAGGAACACGCGCAGCGTGTGCAGGCAGCATTCGAACATCAGCGTGCCCGGCATCACGCGGTCGTCGACAAAGTGGCTGGTGAGAAACCAGTCATCGGGATGGATGTCCGCTTCGCCGAGTATGATGCCCAGCCCGAAACGCCCGCCGACCGGATCAAGATGCGCGATGCGATGGACCAGCCGCATCCGGCCGCCCGGCAGGGTGACGGGCGTCTGCACCGGCAGATCGGCAAACGCCTCGCCCAGGCAGGACGCCAGGTCACCGTCGCGCAAGGCATCCAGTTGCCCGCTGGAATAGGACTCGACCCCGACCGGCACGAAGTCTTCCCAGTCCGGCGCGCGCCTGCCCGCGGCGGGCCGGAGGTCGAGCGCGGTGTGCACGATGCCCTTGCCGCCCGCCAGTTCCGCATCCGAAAAAAACCCGGCGCAACCCTCGGTCATGGTGAGCAGCGGCGCGCCATCGACTGTTCCTTCGAAGCTGAACTTGAACAGCCAGGTGTCGCCCTGGCGAAAGAAGCGCTCGATGCGTATGTCGTAGCGGATGACCTCACCCGCGACCGGCAGGCCGCGGTGGAACAGCACTTTCGCATCGAGCAGGCGATACATCGATTTGCCGCGCGTCTGGAAATCGATGCCGAGAAAACCGGAGAGGAACAGGTCCGCCTGGCCTGCTTCCACCGCGATGCAGGTGGGAATGCGGCCGCAGTCGAGATACCACGCGCCGGGGTGAATATCGTGCTCGGTCACTACGCGGCCTGCCGTCATCGACAGCGGCTCGCCGTCGATTTCAAGTATGCGGTCCACCAGCATCAGCGGCTCGTCCGGCAAGCGCACGCGGGTCGGGAAGGTATCCGCTTGCGCATACCGCGGTCCCAGCACGCGCCCCACCTGGCCGCGGCCAAATTCCAGGCAGGCGGCACGGTCGAGCGAGCGGGGGATTTCCCGGGCCGCTGCGTGCGATGGCGCGGGCGCCGTTGGCGAACCAGCTTCACTTTCGGTGGCGTATCCGGGGCGCGAATTTAGAGGCCCTGTCGTTTGCGTCGGGTCCGCTGCGCGGGATTCCGGTTCAGCCAGCGCAACACCGACCGCGGTGGCATCGACGAGCAAGCCCGCTTGGGTCGCGATGGCGAGTGCGAGCGTGTCCGACAGGTTTTGCGAAAATTTCAGATAAGCCTGGTGTGCTTCCAGCGTGGCTTGCTCGGTATCGGAGACAGCCTGAATTACCGATTGGAACCCGGACTGTAAAACTGCGTCCCGACGTGCGGCGTCCTGCAGCACGTAGTCCCGAGGTTTGGCGTTCTTGTCTTCGTCCGTGCGATTCCCGTACCGTGGCAGCGGCAGTCGAATCGGAATGACCTTTGCTGTCTCGGGCGCGGGGTGCATACCCGCGCGAATCGCCGGTGCGCTGAAGGGCGCGCCGGTAATCGATACCGTGACGCTTTTTGCCGCCGATGCAGATGCGGATGGGAGAGGCGCCTCGCGTGCCATGCGTTCGCCTATGTGTTCGCCAATGTGTTCGCCATAGAGCATGGCGAGGCTCACCGGCGCGCCCGCTGCATGCAACTGCCCCAGGGTACGCAGAAAATGCGCCACCGGATCCGGCCCTGCAACCGCGAGCGATCTGGCGAAGTGGGGCCGGCCCTCGAGGATTTTCCCTATCATGCGGCTGCATGAATTGCCCGGGCCGATTTCAACGAATGTCCGGATGCCCGCCTCGTAAGCCGACCGGATCACGCGCGGAAAATCGATCGTGTCCATCGCCTGGGCTTCGATCGCGTCTGCCGCGGTTTCACGATCGGGCACATAGGCGCGGCCCCAGGCGCAACTGTAGAACGCCACGCCCGGCGGCGGCGTGGTGTCGAATCGATGCAATTCACGGTAGGCCTTGCGCAGCGGGTGCGCAAGCGCGCAATGCACCGTGCTGACGCCCTGCAACGGGAACCAGTGGCAGCCGAGCGCGGCGACAATTTCCCCGAGTGCGGCGCGATTGCCGCCGATGACGCATTCGCCCGGCGTGTTCGAGATCAGCACATAGGCATCCTTGCGCCGGCCGATGGCCTCGCGCGCGATTGCCGCGGACCGGTCGATCAATCCGGTCGTCCATTCGGCGTCCTCGCCTTCAGGCAGGTTCCATGCGTCGCGCAGCACCTGCGGCGTGCCTGCCAGATCGCGCGCGAACAACGACGACTTGCTCAGCCGGTTCAGCATGTCGTCGCGTTGCGTCCACGCGCGCAGGGCAAACAGCGCCGTGGATTCTCCCAGGCTGTAGCCGATTGCGGCGTCCGGCTTCAGGCCGAAGCGCGCGGCGAGGTCGGCCACCAGGGTGCCGAATGCAACCTGGCCGCATATCAGGGCGCGGTGATCGGACAGGACATCCGGCGTCAGCGGGCCGTTCCAGAATCGGTCCACGAACATCTGGCTGGCGAGCCGCGCGTTTTCCGCATCCTGCGCGCGCAGGACTTCGGGCCATTGCAGCGCGAGTTCAAGGCCCATGTCGCCGAATTGATTGCCCGAACCAGGAAATACGAAGGCCATTTTGCCGGTCGACTCGCGCGGCAACGGGTCGGACGCAAATATGCGCTCGCGGCCGTCGCCGGTCACACTGGATGCATCGCTGTCCGGCGCAGCGGCGAGTTGTGCAAGATGGGCCAGTTGCCGCGCATCACGCGCGAGCAGCGCGATCCGGCACGGGCCGGCGGGCCGTCCGGCGCGAGATTGCCACCATCGCCGTGCGATCGGCTCTATCGGGGCATCCGCCGCGGCGCGGGCCAGACGGGCGAGTTCATGCAACTCGTCGCCAAGCGCTTGCGGATCTGCCTCGGACAGGGTGAACAATGCTTCCGCAAGCAGGCGCGGCGGTTCACTGCGCTCCCCCGCGCCGCGAGTGGCATGTTGAGATTCACACGCTTCCAGCACCACATGGATGCAATTGCCTTCGGCGCCCATCGCGCTCACCCCGGCGCGGCGCGGGCCGTCGGCGCGGTCGCGCAGCCAGTGTCGCGCCGCATGGGGCAAACCAAGCGCATGCGTGCCGGCCAGTTTGGGGCGCAGTGCTTGACTATCGTTCCCGATACCGCGCAGGCCGGGAATGACCTCGTGGAAGAGGCACAGGCTCGCCTTGACCAGCGACACCAGACCCGAGGCCGCGCCGGTATGGCCGACGTCTGCCTTCGCGCTGCTCAGGCTGCAGCTCGTTGCCCGTTCCGCCAAGCCGAAAAAGGCGGACAACGCCTGCGCTTCGCTTGCATCCTCCTCACGATCGCCGCTGCCGTGCGTCTCGACCAGGCCGACCGTTGATGAGTCCACGTCCGCTTCGGAGTAAGCGCGCTGGAGTGCCATCTGGTAGGTGGCCGGTGTAGGGCAGTGCGCGCCCGCGGATGCTCCGTGGGACGTGCCGACGCCGCGGATCACCGCGTATATCCGGTCGCCGTCGCGCTTGGCATCGGACAGGCGCTTCAGCACCACGCAGGCCGCGCCTTCGCCGGGAATTGCGCCGTCCGCGTCCATACCGAACGGCGTCGAGGCGCCGGTGCGCGAATAGGGCCGCAGGGCGTCGGTCGCAAGCAGCGCGCGCAGATCCCCGCTCAAGTCCACCGCGCCCGCGAGGGCAACATCGATTTCTTTCTGCTGCAGCGCGCGCAGGGCAACTTCCAGCGCGCGCAGCCCGGATGTTTCCTCGCTGCAGACGGCGTGGCTGGCGCCGCCGATGTGAAACTCGCGTGCCACGCGGCTGGCGACGATGCCGCCCAGCGCTCCCAGGGTGCCGTCGGCCGTCAACGGCGGGCCCGCGCCATCGCAGAGGCGTTCCATCCACTGCGTCGCCTCAGGGCTGCCGGCATCAAGACCTGCCTCCCGCGCCCACTCGGCGGCGCGTTGCTTCATCGCCCAGCGAAAGTGAAAATCGGTGGTGCGCAGATCCAGGCCGAGGCCGACGAACACACCGGTGCGGAACGAATCCAGCTTCGGGTGCTGTGCATGCCCAGGGGCATTCCGCTGTTTGTCCCGCTGTGCATTTCGCTGCGCATCCCGCTGCGCATCCCGCTGCGCATCTCGCTGCGCATCTCGCTGCGCATCTCGCTGCGCATCCCCTTGCACATCCTCCAGCGCGGCCTTGGCCACATCGAGCATGAGCAGTTGCTGCGGCAGCATCTGCGCCAGTTCGCGCGGCGAAATATGGAAGCGGTCGATGGGAACAGTCAGGTCGTCGAGGTAGTAGCCGGGGAAAAATGGCGTGCCGCTGTCCTTGCCCCGGTTTTCGCCGCTGCCCCACACGCGCCGGATTTCCCCGCTGGCAAGGCCACGCCACGCCTCTCTTTCAGCCGGTTTCTCGTCGGACAAGCCACCTGCCACGCGTTCCTGAAACGCGCTCAGCGACGTCCAGCGACCGACCCGAGCAGCCATGCCGACAATAGCGACGTGTTCGGTTTGTGGAACGGGTTGAGGCGGGCTTGCGCGCTTCGCACCCGATGCGACCTGCTCCGGCAGGAATTCCTCGATGAGCAGATGCGCATTGATGCCGCCGAAGCCAAAGCCATTGATCGCCGCGCGACGCGGGACATCGGCGGCGCGCCGCTCCCAGGGACGGCTCCGCTTCAGAATGTCGAACGGGCTGTCGGTGAGACCCACCCTGGCGGAGGGATGCTCGAAGTTGGCGATGGGCGGCAAGGTGCCGTGTTGCATCGCGAGCAGTGTCTTGATCAATCCGGCGCTGCCCGCGGCGGTCAGCAGGTGGCCGATATTCGATTTCACTGCGCTCAGCACGCAGCGCGTGTTGCGCGCCGCGCTGCCCTCCCACAGCCGGACCAGGCTGTCGAATTCGACCGCATCGCCCACCGGGGTGCCGGTTGCGTGGCATTCAATCAGGTCTACCATGTCCGGTGACCAGTTGGCCTGCGCATAGGCGAGGCGCAGCGCGCGCAACTGGCCCTCGGAACTCGGCGCGAGCAGGTTTCCTTCGATGTCGTTGGACAGGCCGACGCCGCGTATCAGGGCGAGTATCCGGTCGCCGTCGCGCAGCGCGTCCTCCAGCCGTTTCAGCACCACCACCCCTGCGCCCTCGCCGACGATGAGACCGTCGCCTTTGCGATCGAACGGGGAGCAGCGTCCGCTGGGCGACAGTGCGCGCAGTTGCGAGAAACCCATCTGCGTATAGAGCGAATCGGGCCGCGACACGCCGCCCGCCAGCATGGCGCTGGCGCGATGCGCGAGCAGTTCATCGCAGGCAAGCTTGATTGCGTACAGCGACGAAGCGCAGGCCGCGTCCAGCGTGTAGCAGCTGCCGCCCAGGCCAAGCGAGCCGGCAAGCAATCCGGCAGGCAGGCCGGTGACATAGCGATTCAACGCATTGCTGCTCAGATGCGCCGGTCGCCCTTTCTGTTCAGACAGCGTGCGGCCGAAAACCTTTTGTTCGAACAGGGGCGACAGGATTTCATCGCACAGCGCGGAGGAGCCCGCGGTGGGCAGGGCGATATTCCCGAGGATGACGCCGACCTTTTCCCGTTCGAGCGTTTCAGTGCGCGCATCGGCCAGGGCGGCGCGTCCGGCGTGGATCAGCAGATGAAACATCGGATCGAGTGTCGCGGCAATTTCATGCGACAGGCCGCAGGCGAAGGGATCGGGGGCAAACCCTTCGATGAAGCAACCCCGATTCGAGAGGACCGAATCGGGCAGGCCGGCAGAGGCGCTCTGGATCAGCCTGGCATCGAGCAGCCAGCGTTCAGCGGGGACCGGACCGCAAGTGTCGCGACCCTGTTCGATGATGCGCCAGAATTCCTCGAGCGACGCCGAGCCGGGGAAGATCCCACCCATGCCGACAATGGCGATGGGCTCGGAAAATCTGCTCGCGCCGCTGCTGGACGAGCGCTCCGAATTACTTTTCAAGCTTCAGCTGGTTCAAGCGGAAGGCGTCGTGGAGGTTGGCGTCTACGACACATTCGCAGCCGTCGGCGGACGCCAGCAGGTTTCCCTGCCGGTCGAGAAACTCGATGCTTGCCACGGCCATTGCGGTGATGCCCAGCGCCACGGCGATGACCACGCGGCAGCCGCCCTTGGGGAAGGCTGCGACGAACTGGCGGTAACGCGCCAGCGCGCTCGGCAGCGAGGGCGCGCCCCTGTGGAGGGTGCTCCAGAGGATCATCATCTGGAACGCACTGTCGAGCGCGAGCGGGTCGGCGATCCAGGTGCCGCGCAAGGGGTAGCGCATCCACGTCTTTGGAGACGGCGCGGCTTTGACGGTGGCGGCCACACCTTGCACGGCGCAACCTTCGACGCTTTCTATGCCATGCAGTTCAGTGCCGTGGAACAGCACCCCGCGCGTATAGGCATCGGTGAATCCGCCTCCCGAGAGGTTGTTCAACACGGGCGCGGGCGCGGCGGGCAGTTGCTCGGCGGTGAGCAGCACGTCGGCCTCGGCGTGGAGAATCTGGCGATCGCCTTTGTGGCTGATCATGCGCACCGGTACCAGCAGCAGGTTGGCGCGCGGCGTTACCGCGCCGGCGAGCAGGCTGACCATGACCGACTGCTGCGGCTCCAGCACGATGCCTTTGAGCACCTTGAAATTGTCCAGTCCGTGAAACGCCATGCCCGGACTGCCGTGGAGCGCGGCCTGTGCCAGCCATTCGACCATCAGCGCGGCCGGCAGCACGGCGCGGCCATTGATCACGTGGGACTCCAGGCAAGGCAGCGCCTTCACGCTGACTTCGCGCTCGAAGGCGAGGCTGGTCGCTACGGGTGCAGCGGGCGCAGCGGGCGCAGCGGATGCAGCGGGCGCCACCGGTTCTTGCGTCGGCGCAGGCTCAGATGCGGGTGGCGCGGCAAGCGCAAGCACTTCAACAAAGCCTGCCTCGGTCGAACCGAGTTCCCGGACCAGAAACTCTCCCCCCGCAGCCGGTGCTATCAGCCCTACGCCCTCCTGCTCGAACAGTTTCACCAGTCCGGGCGTTACCATGCCGCCGTTCCAGGGACCCCAATTGATCGACACGACACGGCAACCCGTTCGGCGGCGCGACTCCACCTGGGCCAGCTTGTTCAGGACTTCATTGGCCGCAGCATAGTCCGCCTGGCCGATCCGGCCGAAACGACCGGTATAGGAGGAGAACAGCGCCATGACTTTCAGCTCGTCCTGCGAGAGCGCGGCCAGCAGGTTCTGCAGGCCGGTCACTTTGGTGAGATAGACCGAATCGAACTGCTGCTCGGTCTTGTCTTCGATGCGGCGATCGGCCAGCACGCCCGCGCCGTGAACCAGTCCGCGAATTGCGCCGTGGCGTTCGCGGATTTCACCGATGACCCGTGCCACCTCAGCGCCGTCGCGCACATCGACGGATCGATAGATGGCCACCGCGCCGGCCGCTTCCAGCCGGCTCATTTGCGCCTTGATTTCACGACGCGCGAGCAGCTCCAGGTATTTCGATTCCACCACTTTCGGCGTGCCGCTTCCGTTCAGGCGGGAGAAGAATGCCTTTTTGATCTCCGCTTCGGTGTGCAGTGATTGCAGCCACTCGGGTTCGGTTTCGGCAAGCTGGGTGCGGCCGAATAACACCAGCGTGGGGCGAAAAGCCCGGGCGAGCGCAAGTGCTGCGTCGCCGGTGACACCACGGGCGCCGCCGGTGACGATCACCACGTCCCGCTCATCGATCGGCTGCCGCGTGCCTTGCTGCGGCGCGGCGGCGAGCGCCACATCGAGCGTGATCCGGTTGCGTCCGGACAAACCGACTTCAATCGGGCCAAGCTTGAACATTTCGTCCGCGATCTGCGCGGCGATCCGGGTGGTCTGGCCTGCTCCGGGATGAATGTCCATGGCCTTGCAGCGGACTTCCGGCCATTCGCGTTGCGCGGTTTTTACCAGACCCGCGAGCCCGCCGCTGATCGCGTCGCTGTTGCTGCCCAGTTCACCGAAGCCGAACGCGCCGTCTAGCCGGGACACGGTGGCGAGAATCGCTGCGCCGGCGCCGCCCGCTTTGCGCAGGGACGGCGCGGCAAGCTTGATGAGGCGAAATGCGTGCTTGAGGAACGTCTCGTCGCTGCCGGCTGCGGGGGCAAGTATGACAAGCGCGTGAGGCAGGTCTGCGCAGGTGCTGAAAAAATTCTGGCGCATGTCACCGCGATGCACGATCAGGCCGCGCGCGCGCAGGCGCTCCTCTATGCGCCGGGACAGCGCCGATCCGTCTTCTGTCAGCCACACATGCGCGCCGGCGGGCAGGCTGATGGTTTCCCGATTTTCGTCGTCAGCGAGCGCCAGCGGCCGCACGCTTTGCCGCAGCACCTGCGGCGGTGCGTCCGGGGCGGACGCAACCGGTGGCGAAGCCGGGGCCATCGGTGTTATTGGTGTCATGTCGGCAGCGGGACCGGTGTCTGGCAGAACCGGATCGTCGGTCAGAAAATCGACAACCTGTTGCAGGGTCTGTAGCGACCCCAGATGTTCCGGTTTGATTTCGGGCGAACCCGGCAACAGGCCGCGCAGCGCTGCCATGATTTCGACGCGCTTGATGGAGTCGATGCCGAGGTCGGAATCCATGCCCATCTGCAAATTCAGCATCTCGACCGGGTAGCCGGTTTTTTCCGCTACCACGGCGAGCACGGTCGCGCTGATCAGCGGGCCGCCTTCAGGATGGGGTGCGTCCGTCGCAGCAGGCGCTGCGGGAACAGCCACGGGGATAGCCGCAGTTTCGTTTCCCTCTTCGGTGCCCTCATTGCCCGCGAGAAACGCAACGACTTGTTCCAGCGTCTGCAGCGACCCCAGGTGTTCCGGTTTGATTTCGGGCGAGTCGGGCAGCAGGCCGCGCAACGCCGCCATGATTTCGACGCGCTTGATGGAGTCGATGCCGAGGTCGGAATCCATGCCCATTTCCAGATTCAGCATCTCGACGGGATAGCCGGTCTTTTCCGCGACCACGGTCAGAACCGCCGCGCTGATTCGCGCACGGCCGGCGTGGACATCCACGACGGCGGATGCGCCGGCGGGGATGGCCGCAGTTTCGTTGTCCACAGTGTCGTTGTCCACATTGTCGTTGCCGACTTCTGTGCCCTCGTTGCTCGCAAGAAATGCCACGACTTGTTCCAGCGTCTGCAGTGAGCCAAGGTGTTCCGGCTTGATTTCCGGCGCATCGGGCATCCGGCCGCGCAGTGCGGCCATGATCTCGACGCGCTTGATGGAATCGATGCCGAGGTCGGCGTCCATGCCCATGCCGAGGGTCAGCATCTCGACCGGATAGCCGGTTTTCTCCGACACGACTTCGAGTACGGCTTGCTCATAGCGGTTGCGGTCGGAAGCGGCAGCAGTCTGGACGGCGCGCGTTTGCAGCGGGATTGAATGTGCCGTGGCGGAACGATGGTCGGCGTGCGCAGGCGGCGGGTCTTCGCGCCACATCGCCGCCCGTTCGTCGCGAACGTACGCCGGAACGTACGCGCTGCGATCGACTGCGGGTGCCGGCACGCTGGATGGTGTCGCAAGGGGCATGCCAGCAAGGGGCGTGGCAGCAAGGGGCGTGGCAGCGACGGCCGGGGCCGAATCACCCGGGCCGACGCGCAGATTGAGCAAGGCATGTAGGGTGCGCCGCGCGGATTCCTGGCCTTCGAGGAACTGCTTGTGCAGTTGCGCCGTCTGCTCCTGCAGGCGTTGCAGGGCGAGTATGCCCTCCTGCGTGGCGCGCAATGCGGCGGGCATGGATTCTGGTTTACTGGATGTCGCAGGCGCGAAGGGCGGGGTAACTGATGGCTGGGTTGAAGATCCTGCCGGCTGCGTCACGGAAGACAGGCTGTCCAGCGGGGCAACCGGGCGCGCTGCCAAGACCGGCGACAGCAGCGCAGGCGCGGGCGTTGCCGCGGGGGCCGCCAGCGGCGGGCGGACTGCATGCGGCGCGCGGTAATTTGCGCCGGAAAGCTGCATGGTCAAGGCAGGCTTTCCGGCCTTTCTTGCCTCGGCGGGCGCCGGCGCGTTCTCCCACTTCGCCAGATTCACCTCGTGGCCCAGCGACGCAAGCCGGCCGAGCGCGAGCGCGAGGTCGAAGGTGCCGGAGCGGTTCCCCCGCGATGCGTCCAGCGCAATGGTTTCCACGTCGCGGCCCGGCAGGATGGACTGCACCAGGTCGCTCAGCACATGTCCGGGGCCCACTTCGATGAAGGTGCGCACGCCATCGGCGTGCATCGCTTCAACCTGCTCCATGAAGTTCACCGGCCGGACGATCTGGCTGGCGAGCAGTTCGCGCGCCTGCTTCGCCGCCTTGGGATATTCGCGGCCGGTGGCGTTGGCATAGACCGGCATCTCGCCTTTCGCGAATGCGATGGCTTCGAGCGCCTCGGCAAACGGCGCCCGCGCATCGGCCACCAGCGGACTGTGAAATGCCGCCGCCACCTGCAGCACGCGCGAGCGTATCGACCGCGCGCTCAGCTTGCCGGCGGCCGCTTCGATGTTCTCCATGGTGCCGGCGAGTACGTGCTGTTTGGGCGAATTGCGGTTTGCGACCACCAGCGGGCTCTCGTCTTCGCGCAGGAAATTCAGCACGGTCTCTTCATCGGCCTGCACCGCGAGCATCGCGCCACGGTCGACGTCGCCGTTTTTTCTGGCCATGAGCCGGCCACGCAGATTGGAGAGCTGGTGCAATGCGTCCGGCGTGATCCTTCCCGCGCCGCACAGCGCGAGCAACTCGCCATAGCTGTGGCCGCAGGCGGCTTCGGCGGTGACGCCGAAATAATTCAGCACATTGAATGCGCCGATGCTCACCGCGCCCAGCGCCGGCTGGGTGATGTCGGTCGATTTGAGCGCTTCCTCCTGCCGGGCGCGCGCGTCATCGGAGAACACCGGGTGCGGATAGATGAAGTCGCTCAGCCGCTCTGCGCCTGGCTGCGCATGTTCGCGCGCAAAGGCGCGATCGGCATCGGACAGCGCGTCCAGCATGCCGGGAAACTGGCAGGCGAGGTCGCGCAGCATGCCGGGGTATTGCGAACCTTGTCCGGGGAACAGCGCGCCCAGCTTGCCATGGCGTTTTCCGGAACCGAACGCGATCCCCGACGGCGAGGTCCAGGATCGCTTTTCCGGATTTTTTTCCAGCATCTTGAGCGCGGCACCCTTCAGGCTCGCGCGGTCGGACTCGCTGCTCACGACCATCAGCAGACGGAAGTTTTCGGTGTGCCGGAATCGCTGGCGCGACAGACCTGCCGCGGCCCTGAAGTCAATCCAGGAAGAATCCATCCGGAACGCGTTGATCTGCGCCACCAGATCGTCGAAGCGCTCGCTGCTGAAGGCGGCAATCTCGACGTCGCCGTCCCAATCCACTTCAGCCTTGGCGGGGTCATGCTCTTCGAGGACGCAATGAAAATTCGTTCCACCGAACCCGAGCGCGCTGACACCGGCGCGACGCGGGTGTGTCGCGTCTGGCAGCCAGGGGCGTTTGCTGGTGTTGAGATAAAACGGCGAACTTCCCGGCGCCACCTCGTCGATCGGCTGGTTGATCTTGATCGTCGGCGGGAGGACTTTCCGGTGCAGCGCCAGCGCCGCCTTGATGATTCCGGCCACGCCCGCCGCGGCCTTGGTGTGGCCGATCTGCGACTTCACCGAGCCGAGCGCGCACCAGGAGCGGGACTGCTGCGCGGAGCGAAAGACTGCCGTCAGGGACGAGAGCTCGGTGGCATCGCCGACTTTCGTGCCGGTGCCATGCGCTTCGACGAGTTCTATGGTTTCCGGCGCCACGCCGGCATTTTCGTAGGCGCGCCGCAGCGCAAGCATCTGGCCTTCCGCGCGCGGCGCGTAAATCGCGCTGCTGCGGCCGTCGCTGGACGAGCCGGTGCCTTTCAGCACCGCGTAAATCCGGTCGCCGTCGCGCTCGGCATCGGCCAGGCGTTTGAGCACCAGCAATCCCAGTCCCTCGCCGAGTACCGTGCCGTCGCAGTCGCGGTCGAATGGCTTCGCATCGCCCGTGGGCGAGAGCGCCGGGGTCTTGCTGAAGCACATGTACATGAAGATGTCGTTGAAGGTATCCACGCCGCCGGTGATGACCATGTCGGTGCGTCCGGTGGCCAGTTCCATGCCGGCGAGATGAATTGCCGCCAGCGAACTCGCGCAGGCGGCGTCCACGACGCAATTCGTTCCACCCAGGTCGAGGCGGCTTGCGATGCGGCCGGCGGCCACGTTGCCCAGCAGGCCGGGAAAGGAATTTTCCTGCCAGCCGACGTAGGAATCGGAAATCCGCTGCACCACATCTTCGGCGACGGCGGGCTCGACTCCTGCCTCCTTCAGCGCCTTGCGCCAGTGGGGATGGCCGAGCCGCGCGCCCAGCGGAATGACCAGTTCCAGCGCGCCCGTGACACCGAGGATGACGCTGGTGCGATCGTGATCGTATTCACGGCCCGGGACATTGCCGGCCGCGTAGCCGGCGTCTGCGAGCGCCCGGTGCGCCGCGACCAGGCTGAGCAACTGCGTCGTGTCCGTGGCCTCGATGTCCTTCGGCGCGATGCCGAAATCCATCGGGTTGAAATCGACGGGCGAGATGAATCCGCCGCGTTGCGCATAGGTGCGATCGGGAGATTTCGGATCCGGGTCGAAGTAGTCGGCGGCGTTCCAGTGCGAATCGGCGGGTATCGGCGTGATCGCGTCCACGCCGTTCTTGATGTTGGCCCAGTACGTTTGCAGGTCGCCTGCTTTGGGAAACAGGCAACTGATGCCGACAATGGCGAGGGGGCAATTATTGCTGCTCATGGATTCAGGGCTTCGTGTAATGCATTCGACTCAACGGGACGCCAGCCCGCCACCTCTGCCGGCAAGTTGACGCCCTGGGTACGCAACTGTTGCCGGCGCAACTGCACTGCGGCGCCGTAGACGAGATTCTTTGCGACGACCGCCACGCGGCGGTTTTCCGGCTTTTCGAGAAAGCTGCCGCGAGTCCACTCGTTGAAGGCGCCCATGGCCGGGCCGCACCAGACCTGGTAATCCATTGCGCGCGTCGGCTCGCCGGCATTGGCCCAGCGCGAGCTGAGTCCGAGGTAGCTGCGGAAAACAAGCGCCATCTTGTGCTTGGGGTCGCGTTCGGCGCGATCTACCTGCTTTGGGTCGCGATTCAGAAAAAACTCCCGGGTGCTGCGCCAAGCCTCCGCTATCGTGGCGCGGAAAAGTTGTTTTTCGACGAAAGTCCTGTCCGTTTCGGGCAGCGCCTCCAGGCTCGCATGCGACCGGTAAAGTTCATGAAGCCTGGCCGCGCGCATAGGGAACATTGTACCGCGCTTCAGCACCTGCACCCGCACTCCCATTTCAAACATGTCGGCTGCCGGGGCCATGGCGATGTCCGCCTGTTCAGCCTGCGCGAGCAGGCGCCGCACCGCATCGCAGCTGCCCGATTCCACGCACGCCTGGTTAACCGATCCGCTGACCACGTAGGCTGCGCCCATGGCGAACGCCGCCGCCAGCGCCCCCGGCGTGGAAAGGCCTCCGGCAGCACCCACGCGCAGCGGTTGCCGGTAGGCGTGCATCGATTGCATCCGGTCGCGCAGCGAGAGCAAGGTCGGCAGCAGGGTCACCAGCGGGCGGTTGTCCGTGTGCCCGGCGGAATCGGCTTCCGCCGTCACGTCCTGGGCGACCGGGATCTTTGTTGCCAGCAGGGCCTGCTCCGCGCTGATTTCCCCGCTGCGCACGAGTGCCGCAAGAAATTCCTGCGGGGGCGGGGAAAAGAACTGCGTCGCGACTTCCACGCGCGAGACTTTGGCGATGACGCGGTTGGGCGTGACGATGTGCCCGTGCGCATCGCGCCGTATGCCGCTCACCCGATAGCGGACCAAAGGCAGGGTGAGCCGCAGATAGGCCGAGGCTTCCACCAGACGGATGCCGCGCCGCAAATAGAGTTCGGCGACCCCCGCCTCCAGTTCCGGTTCGTTGGGGCTGTGGATGAGATTAAAGCCATGGGGCGCGGCAGGCTTCAGGCGGGACAGTTGGTCAATCGCCGCTGCCACCCGCTCCAGGCTCAGCCCCGCCGAGCCGAAAAATCCCAGCATGCCCGCCTTGCCCATTTCTTCCACCAGACGGGTCGAGCCGATGCCGTTGGCCATGGCGCCCGCGACATAGGCATAGCGCAGGCCATGGTCCCGGCAGAAAGTGTCGTCGCCCAGGTCTTCCGGCCGCAGCGCCGGAGCGTAGCCCGCCAGCGGATAGCCGTCCGCGGCGGCGCCCTGGCCGCCGGGATCGGCGCTGAAATCGACAGACCCGCCCGTGGCTACCGCCAGGGCACCGTTTTTCCTGACCAGAACGACCGGCGTGTGCAGGGCCGCGATCGCGCGACTCAATCCCGCCGCATCGGTGACCAGCGGCGTGCCCTGTGGAATCCACCATCCCCGGACGCGCGATCCGCTGCTTTGACTTTGCAATGCTTCTAGCATTGGAACCCAATATGCCGTGGGCTGTTCATTTCATGGAATCCGTCTGATTCGCTTTGCTGTCGGAATGTTGCGTTGCGAACTGTGGCTTCGCGGGCTGCGCAGGTCGTCCCCGACATTATCGCCGACATCGACCGGCCCGGCCCGATCCCCGATACGACGCGGGGTGAAATGGAATTGACACTACAATATCCAAAAGGCGGCTGCCTGTGGCGAGCCCAGGACAGCGCCACATCATCGAACCAGTCGGAGAGATAGCATGGAAGACCCAGTGGAAAATCCAGCGGAAGACCCGGCCGAATCGAAGTGGCGCCATCACGGCGTGCGCGTGGTTCACAGCGACGAACTCGACATCAACACGGCGCAGACACCGGGCATGAATCGCGCCGCGGCGATCACCCACGCGCGCGCCGGCGCGGAGAAACTCTGGGCGGGCACGGTGGTGATCCATCCGAACGCCAAGACCGGCGCGCATCACCACGGCCCGGTGGAGAGCATTATTTACGTGGTCAGCGGCCGCGCGCGCATGCGCTGGGGCGAGAAGCTCGAATTCGTCGCCGAAGCCGGGCCAGGCGATTTCATCTACGTGCCGCCCTACGTGCCGCACCAGGAAATCAACGCCAATCCGGGTGAAGCGCTGTCTTGCGTGCTGGTGCGCAGCGGCCAGGAGCCGGTGGTGGTGAACCTCGACATTCCCGTGGTGGAAAAGCCGGAAGAAGTGCACTGGGTGGACAACATCCATCCGGCGCCGAAGTCGTAGGGGTAGTCCCGTTGTCACGTCCCGTCGCCACAGCATGCCCATCCAATGGCTGACGGACACGCTACATTCCCAAGGTTTGGTTGCCAAGGTTTGGATTGTTCATCCGCGAGATGAGAATTACCTACCAGCTCTACGGGCAGCCTGATTTTGCCCGCTGATCTCGCATAGCCCTGGATTGCTGATTGGTCGTGTCCTCGGAACCGGCAGCGCAAGAGAGGACGTCGCAGAACTTCGGGAAGGGCAACTTGACGACAAATGCGAGCCGATCCGCGGCCATTTCCTCCGTGAAATATTTTTCGTCGTAATCATCGGCTGATCGGAGATCGATCCAGGTTGGACGTGTCAGAGGCCCACCCGGAACGCCGATGAAATAACCCGAATACGGATTGCCATGATGGCATGGCGGGATGGTTGGCCGGCCATGTGGCTCGCTGGTGAGAAGTCGATAGACGATGTCTCGCGACGGCGAAAAAGCGAGAACCAGTAGAAATTTCGGGAACCAGTTTCCATCGTTGCCCCGATAGAAACTGCCATGGCGATGAATATCACCCGGTGTCGCAAGGAGGGCCGCCGGCACGGAACTGCCCAGCGTTTAAGCCGAGGCGCGCTCGGTGCTGGCGCGGGAAAGCGCTTTGTACTCCTCCGCGCGTCGCAACAGCTCCAACCGGTTCGGGTCGTTCTCAGGGATGGCGAGCTCGTAGGGAATCTGCTTGTCGTTACCTTCCCCATTCCGCCAGACTCTCGCCCAGGCACCATTCTCGTCGTGGGTAATGTCAATCATCTTCTCGGCCAAGTCCTCGTGAAACCTCTGTGCGAGGCTCCCGAGTATGCGTATTTCGCGTGCGCTGAAATGAGAATCGTCAAAAGCGCGCTTCGGAATCACTTGCGCGCGCAGGTAATCGTAGACCTTCTCAGGTCGAATCTCGATGGCCGCGGCGATATCAGCATCAAGATCATCCCAAACCTGGACGAGCTCAGCGGGAACCGGGCCCATCTTCCAGGCCCGATACTCCATGCCCGTGACCGAGCGGCCGGTCTCGCGGAAGTGCTCGAAATCAAGCAGGTAAAGCAGATTGAACAACTTGATCTTGCCGAGGCCGAGAACGCGTTCGGCGAAGAATAGAATTGCGTCGATAAGCTTTTCGCGGGAGCGAGAAACAAGCATTCGGCCCCTTCCCTGATCGCGCGAGATGCGCCGGCGCAGGAATTATCGCGCTAGAGCGGCTGGGCCGCAAGGTCCAGTCTTGTCCAATGTGGTATGCGCCTGCAGGACGGCCCGGTCATGGAGGAGATCCGGAAAAACCGTAATAATTGGGCGAATCTAGTCAGTAAGGTGCCACAACGGCGGTATCAAGCGGTCAATTGAATTATGAGATTTAGTATATTGAAAAGCGAATAGCATATGGTTTCTCGACAAGCTCGATATCGGTTGGAACACCGTGGCACACCGCATGCTCTCCGGTATAAGTTTTTCCCAAACTCAGGTCGGCTCGACCTCGAATACCGCGCCGATCGCCAGGTACCGGTTCAGTCGATCTTGATCCCGGTCGCCTTGACCAGCGCCCTGAACTCCTGCATTTCGCCGCGGATCAAATCCGCGAACTGTTCCGGCGTGCTGCCGGCCGGTTCTATGCCGGAGGCTTCGAAGCGCTGGCGCACGTCGGGCAGTTTCAGCGCTCTGCCGAGTTCTTCGTTCAGGCGGGTCACCACGGCGCGCGGCGTGGCGGCCGGCGCGAGCAGGCCCATGGATATGTTGACGGCGTATCCGGGCACGCCCGACTCGGCGATCGTCGGCACCTCCGGCGCAAGCGAACTGCGCTTCGCCGTCGCGATTGCCAGGATGCGCAGCTTGCCGGCCCTGGCGTACTGCTGCACCGAGGGCAGCCCGGTAAAGCCGATGGCCACATCGCCGCTCAGCAACGCCGGCACCAGGGTCGATACGCCCTTGAACGGCACGTGCACGAGGTTTGTGCCGGTCATGGTCTTGAGCAATTCGGTCGCAAGATGCGCGCCGCCGCCGTTTCCCGGTGAACCGTACACCACGCCCGCAGGGGTCTTGCCGAGACGGACCAGGTCGTCGACGCTCGTGATCCGGGTAGCGGCACTGGCCACCAGGAATATCGGCGGGTTCGCCGCATGGATGATGGGCGAGAAATCGCGAAAGACATCGTAGGGCACCTTTGCGTAGAGGGCGGGAATGATGGCGTAATGCGAAGTGTCGGCGACCAGGATGGTGTAGCCGTCCGGAGCCGCTTTCATCACGGACTCCGCCGCAATGACGCCGCCCGCGCCGGCGCGGTTCTCGACGATGACCGGCTGTCCGGTGCTCTCGGACATCTTCTGGCCCAGGGTGCGGGTCAGCACGTCGGTCACGCCACCCGGGCCGGTCGGCACGATGATGTGTATTGCCCTGGCGGGGAAGGGCTGCGCGATCGCGGGAGTCGCAATGGCCACGAGACACAGCGCGATCATGGTGGTCGCCAGGTGGGTGATGCCGAAGTTTTGTTCGATGTTCATCGAGTGACCTTTTTATCCACTTTTCAACATACCAGCAACGTTCGGGCTGAGCTTGTCGAAGCCTTTGCTGTTCGACAAATGCCCTTCGACAGGCTCAGGGCGAACGGCGGGTGTGAGTTGATGGTGATTCGTGAATTACGGAGAACGGTGGGTGTGTATCGGTTGTCATTCGGGGCCGTTCCGCCTGCGCCACCTGCGCCGCGCGCTTGCCCACATCGCCGCGTTGCGGGACGAATTGTGGCTGACCACGCCGGGCGGGATCGATCAGGCGTATCGCGCGGCGATGCCGCCGCCGCCATGATCTTCCTGTAATTACATCAATGTATTCGTTAAAGTCCAGGAACGGCGGTATTCAGCGGGCAATTGAGTTATCGGGTTTTATATAATCACCAGCGTGCAGCGTAGCGGTCTTGACCGACTCCGGATTGAACGTAGCGCCACTGGCGCCCGGGGTGAAATCATTGACCGGATCAAAACGCGCTTTTCGTACGCCACCTGTCAGATCGCCTGTCGCCCTGACCCTGCCGTGCGCCGCCAAGGCGTAGGCTCCGACTACCAGATACTCAACGCCGTGTGCGTTGAATTCGGACAGCAGATCTTTGAAGTCGGGGCTCAATCAGTCCGCCTCCCTGCATCGCAAGGCATTGCACGGTCAGTTCCCACACGAGGGACATTCTTGATTCGGGCGTCGATTCGCCGGCGGGAAGATCCTGGGGCCGCCGATCCGCCGCTCGGATTACCTGGGAAATCGCGTTTGCACGCGGGGTCGCAGCAGCCATCGTGAAATTATAGGCGCGCAGGCTGTGTGCCGCCAGTGCAATTGGCCGCCAGTGCAATTGGCCGCCGTTAGCGAATCACCTCGTCAGCCCGCAGCAGCACCGATTGCGGAACGACGAGGCCGAGCGCCTTGGCGGTCTTCGCGTTGAGGACGTACCGGAATCGGGTCGCCTGCTCGATCGGCAGGTCGCCGGGTTTGGCGCCCTTGAGGATCTTGTCGACGAAGTAGCCGGCACGGCGGAACTGCTCGGCCCAAATAACCCCGTAAGCCATCAGTCCGCCGCTCACGGGGAATTGAAGTGGCCCGATCGCAGGCAGGCGGTGCTTCGCGGCAAGCGCGGCGATGGCATTGGTGCTGACGACAATCTCCGGGGCATCACTGAGCACGAGTCCCTGGATTTTTTTCCCGGCTCAGGCTGAAAATGCGTTGTCGAATTCGGCCGGCCCACGGACTTCGATCGGGTGTAATTCCAGTTTCAATACCTTTGCAGCGGCCCCCATCGCTGCAAGCACGGGGATATTCGCCGGGTGGTCTCGAGGCATTAGCACGCCCACGCGAGTCATCGCGGGTTTGACTTCTTTCAGCAACTCCAGACGCTTGGCCATGAGTTCAAAGTAGAAGAAGGTCGAGCCTGTGACGTTGCCGCCCGGACGCGCGAGGCTGGCGGCAAAGCCCAGGGCAACCGGATCGGCGCTGGTCGCCATCACGATCGGAATCGTGGCCGTTGCACGCCGCGCGGCCCCGACCCCATGTGCCCACGTCACGATCACATCGACGTTCATGCCGACCAGTTCGGCCGCCACAGCGGCGAGCCGGTCATTGTCTCCGTTCGCATTGCGGGACTCGATCTGGACGTTCTTGCCTTCGACATAGCCGAGATCACGCAGGCCCGCCCGAAAGGCGTCGAATACTTCTTGTGCGCCTTTGTCTGAGGCAGAAATGGGGCTCAGGTACCCGATCCGGGCAACCCGCGGGGCCTGCTGCGCGCGCGTCGCAAGCGGCACCGCGACCAGCGCGGCAAAGGCGAGTACTGAGGTGAGGACTGAGGCTAACACTGCGTCACGTCTGTTCATTCGAACTTTCCATCTTGTCTCAACTCTCGATCAGCGGGATCAGAATTCGGAGACCCTGTTCAATCCCGCAGGGGTTGACTCTACACCGGGAAGAATCGATCAGGCGCATCGCACGGCGATGCCGCAGCCTTACCGGAGAGCTTCCGGTATTTACGCCATTGTTTTTGGATAGAGGCCTTGACTACGGTATTCTGCGGACAACTGTCTTATCTGTTTTGGTATTTTTTACATTACAGGTGGTGTCGTTCTCCAACAGCCCGTCAGCACTCCAGCACCAGTCCTTCGCGAAACCCGGTCTGCTCGCCCGGGTTCCCGCGCGGGTTGCAGACGATGCGCGTGCCCGCCACGTTGTAGTCGAACGCCGTGTGCGTGTGGCCGTGCAGCCAGAGCGGCGCGCGGCCCATCATCGATTCGAGGTCGACGACGAAGCCGGGATTCGCCGGGTGTCCGGCATAGGCGGGCGCAATCGATCCGGGATGCGGCGCGAAATGGGTGATGACCACCGTGGTTCCCGGGAAGGGTTCGGCGAGCCGGCCCTCCAGCCAGGCGCGGTGACTGCGGCACAGGGCGATGGCGTCCTCGGGCGAAAATTTGCCCGTTCCCATGCCGATCGCCATGTGATCGGGATTCAGTTTCCGCGATTGCTCGATCGCGCGCGGCCGCGCCGCCTCGCCCACTAGCGAATAATCGGTCCACAGCGAACAGCCGAGGAAGCGCACGCCGGCGAGGATTCGCTCGCCGCAGTTAAGCAGTTCGACATGGGAGCCCGCCGCAGCGGCCGCGAGGGCGGTGTCCACGCTGCGGAATTCGCCGTCGTAATACTCGTGGTTGCCCGGAACGAACAGCACCGGCACATCGAATGTCCGCTTCGCCCATTCGATCGCCCTGGCGCCATTGTGGATGTCGCCCGCCAGCACCACCACGTCGGCATTCATCGGTGGCGGAACGAATGGATGGACCTCCAGGTGCAGGTCCGATAACAGGCGGATTCTCATGCGGGGGACATGCACGGAGTGGCGTTTGTCAAAGACCGCCCTCTGTTCACCGCTGCCTCAGCGCCGCCTTGTCTTCAGATTCGCTTCGATGCGCAGGCGCAGTGCGTTCAGCTTGATGAAGCCCGCCGCGTCGGCCTGGTTGTAGGCGCCGCCGTCGTCGTCGAAGGTGGAGATGAGCGGATCGAAGAGCGAATCGGTCTTCGACTCGCGGCTCGTCACCAGCACCGTGCCCTTGTAGAGCTTGAGCCGCACCGTGCCGTTGACCGTTTCCTGAGAGCCGTCTATCAGCGTCTGCAGCAATCGCCGCTCCGGGCTGAACCAGTAGCCGTTGTAGATGAGGCGGGCGTAGCGCGGCATCAGGTCGTCCTTGAGCGCCAGCACTTCGCGATCCATGGTGATCGATTCCATTGCGCGGTGCGCCTTGAGCATGATGGTGCCGCCGGGTGTCTCGTAGCAGCCGCGCGATTTCATGCCGACGTAGCGGTTCTCCACCAGGTCGAGCCGCCCGACGCCATGTTTGCCGCCGAGGCGATTCAGCTCGGTCAGCACCGCCGCTGCGCTCATCTTGCGGCCGTTGATCGCGACGATGTCGCCTTTGCGATAGCCGAGTTCGACGTGTTCCGGGCGGTTGGGCGCCTTTTCCGGCGACACCGTGATGCGCCACATCGAATCCTCGGGCTCGAAAGCCGGATCCTCCAGAATGCCGCCTTCGTAGGAGATGTGCAGCAGGTTCGCGTCCATGGAGTAGGGCGCCCCTTGTCCCTTGCGTTTCTTGTAGTCCACGGGAATCCCGTGCTGGTCGGCGTACGCCAGCAGCTTGTCGCGCGACAGCAGGTCCCATTCCCGCCAGGGCGCAATGACCTTGACGTTCGGCATCAGCGCGTAGGCGCCGAGTTCGAAGCGCACCTGGTCGTTGCCCTTGCCGGTGGCGCCGTGCGAGATCGCGTCGGCGCCGGTCTTGCGGGCGATCGCCACCAGTTGCTTGGCGATCAGCGGTCGCGCGATCGACGTGCCCAGCAGGTACTCGCCCTCGTAGAGCGCATTGGCGCGGAACATCGGAAAGACGAAATCGCGCACGAATTCCTCGCGCAGGTCCTCGATGAAAATGCTTTTGACGCCCAACATCTTCGCTTTGCGCCGCGCCGGCTCCAGTTCCTCGCCCTGGCCGATGTCGGCGGTGAAGGTCACCACCTCGCAGCCGTAGGTGTCCTGCAGCCACTTGAGTATCACCGACGTGTCCAGCCCGCCCGAGTAGGCGAGCACCACCTTGTTTATTCCGCCTTTGTCCTGCACTGCCTTCACCTTCACTCCTTTGCCGGTTTTGCCCTTCATTCGTCGCCTTCGATTTTTCCGAGCAGCAGAAACTCCATCAGCGCCTTCTGCGTGTGCAGCCGGTTTTCGGCCTCTTCCCATACGACGCTTTGCGCTCCGTCTATCACCTCCGCCGCCACTTCCTCGCCGCGATGCGCGGGCAGGCAGTGCATGAACAGCGCATCGTTCCTGGCCGCCCGCATCATGTCCGCGTCGACCTGCCAGTCTTCGAAATCTCGCTTGCGTTCCTCGTTTTCCGCCTCGAAGCCCATGCTGGTCCAGACGTCGGTCGTCACCAGGTTCGCGCCGTCGACCGCCGCCATTGGGTCTTCAAAGCTTTCGTAGTGGTCGTTCCTGTAGATGCCGGCGCGTTCCGGCTCGACCTCGTAGCCGGGCGGCGTCGAGACATGCACGTTGAAATCGAGGATGGTCGCTGCCTGCAGCCAGGTGTTGCACACGTTGTTGGAATCGCCTATCCACGCGACGGTCTTGCCGCGGATCGGCCCCCGATGCGCGATGAACGTGTAGATGTCGGCCAGCACCTGGCAGGGGTGGTACTCGTTGGTCAGGCCGTTGATCACCGGGACGCGCGAGTTGGCGGCAAAACGCTCGATGATGTCCTGCTCGAAGGTGCGGATCATCACGATGTCCACCATGCGCGAGATCACCTGCGCCGCGTCCTCCACCGGTTCGCCGCGGCCGAGCTGCGTGTCGCGGGTGTTGAGGTAGATGGCGGCGCCGCCCAGCTGGTGCATGCCGGCTTCGAACGAGAGCCGGGTGCGCGTGGACTGTTTTTCGAAAATCATGGCGAGGGTGCGGTCGGTGAGCGGCCAGTAGCGCTTGTAGGACTTGAACTGGTCCTTGATCCACGTGGTGCGGGCAAACAGATGCTCATACTCCTCGCGCGAAAAATCGCTGAAACGAAGGTAGTGGCGCGGCTGCTTCATGGCGTGCGGCTCCCGGCGTTCCTGGGGCGGAAATGAATTCGGAGCAGGCCCGGACTCAGGCGCGGGCGACGGCCGGCTGGGCCTGGGCGAGAAAGTCCTTCACCAGCGGCACCAGTATCGACAGCAGCTGTCCGGCCTCGGATTCGCTCATGACGAGCGGGGGCAGCAGGCGGATGACGGTGTCCATGGTGACGTTGATCAGCAGGCCGGCTTCCAGCGCGCGACCGACAAGCTCACCGCAGGGATAATCGAGTTCGACGCCTATCATCAGGCCGCGCCCGCGGATTTCGCGCACGCCGCTGCAGCCGGAAAGTCCGGTGCGCAGCCCGTCGGCGAGCAGCGCGCCGATGCGCTCGGCGTTCTGCATCAGGCCTTCCTCTTCGATGATGTTCAGGGTCGCAAGGCCTGCCGCCGAGGCGAGCGGGTTGCCGCCGAAGGTGGAGCCGTGATTGCCCGGCTTGAAGGTTTCGGCCGCGATGCCGCGCGCGAGGCAGGCGCCGATGGGCACGCCCGAGCCCAGGCCCTTGGCGAGCGGCATCACGTCGGGAAGTATTCCCGCGTGCTGATAGACGAACCAGGCGCCGGTCCGCCCCAGGCCGCACTGCACCTCATCGACCATCAGCAGCCAGCCGCGCTCGTCGCACATCCGGCGCAGGGCGCGCAGGTATTCCGTGTTCGATATAATGATCCCGCCCTCCCCCTGGATGGGCTCGACCAGCACCGCGGCGATGTCCCGGTTGTGCGCGGCCACCTGGCGCAGCGACTCGAGGTCGTTGAACGGCACGCGCACGAATCCGCCGACCAGTGGCTCGAAGCCGGCCTGTGCCTTGCGGCTGCCGGTGGCGGACAGCGTAGCGAGGGTGCGGCCGTGGAATGCCTTCTCCATCACCACGATGGCCGGATTGTCGATGCCCTTGTTGTGCCCGTAGAGCCGCGCGATCTTGATCGCCGCCTCGTTGGCCTCGCAGCCGGAATTGCAGAAGAAAACATTGTCCATGCCGCTCACCGCGGCCAGCCGGTCGGCGAGCCGTTCCTGTTCCAGGATGCGGTACAGGTTGGAGGTGTGCATCAGGCGACCCACCTGCTCCTGCAGGATGCGCACCAGTTTCGGATGCGCGTGCCCCAGCGTATTGACCGCGATGCCGGCGAGCGCGTCCAGGTACCTGCGTCCGGATTCGTCCCACATCCAGACGCCCTCGCCGCGGGTGAAGGCGATGGGCAGACGGCCGTAGGTATTCATCACATGGGCGTTTGTTTTTGACGCAGTTGTCATCGCCGGAGTTGTCATCGCATCGCTCGCAGAATTGAAAAGCGGACTTCGTCCGCGCATTTGTTTCGGGTCATGGTAGCGGGGGTCGGCGACTCAGGTTGTCGCAGTGGCGCCGGCCCCGCACAGGCTGCCGCTCAGTATCGGGTGAGCTCGCCCAAGGTAAAGGAAAGGTAAAGAAATGGCGGTACGAAAGTTCAAATCAAGGCAAAAGTCTAGCACACGCGTCATGGCGCCCTGCGTGCGGCGCGCAGGTGCTTACTTGCCGGCGATCGAGACCAGTTGCTTGAACTGCACGGCGTCGGCTTTGCGAGGTGTAGCGGCAAGCACGGTGCATTCCAGAACTTTGCAGTGTTGATACATCTGGCGCAGCTTCTTTTCCGCATCGGCTTCGTCTCGGCCTTGGATCGTCAGGCGGTCCACGAGGAGGCCGTGTCGCGTGCGGATGCGATAGGCAAACTTGACGCTCAAGACAGGCTGCATTGGAAATCCCTCTCTCAACTCTTGCACACCCGGACTCTGGACAACGGACCATAACTCCGCTCTAAGCCATCTGCGCATAAAGGATGTCATTGTTCAGAAAGGATTTTCGCGAGCGCCCCGTTCCCCAAAAGGGCGAATATTTCCGCTCTAAGAAATCTGGTCAGTGTTAAAAGAGGCAGATAACGCCCAGCCAC